>JAYUTC010000396.1:0-2949 GCA_043755395.1 Ferruginibacter sp. | reverse complement strand
GATTTTATTCTTGCCGTTGTTTCTTTTTTTACAGGCGCTGCTATCATTACTATTATCATAATACAGGTGTTGCTGGTACTGGCTGCCGATGTAAGAATAAAAGAAAATTTAAATTCTATTTCCACCCAGATAGAAAGCAGTTTTAATACAGAAGTGAACAAAATGTACCGGCAGTTGGGTACCCTTGACACAGTGATAAAAAATGACCCTTTAACGGAAGTGTTTTACAATATGCAACATGCGGATAAATTCAATGCGTCAGAAATTATAAAAGATTATTTTAACAACCATCCAAAGGATACCCACCTGTATTACAATTTCAACAGGGTGGCCTGGGTTGATGAAGAGGGTAACCAGGAACTGAAAGGGCAAATGGTGCCGGGGAAGCAGTATTTTACCAATGTATCTTCCAGGGATTATTTTAAAATATTTAATTACAGCCCCGGCTATCCTGTTCCAGGCAATCCGGATGGCAGGTTTGGATTTGAGCCAGTGAACAGTTTAACAAACGGGGATTTCAATGTCATCATCAGCGAAAAAAACAGGTTTGGGCCTGGCTGGACCACCACGCTCTCTGCGCCAATGTATTCAGTGTTAAAAACAATATTGCCACCCGGTTATGGTTTTTGCATTGCGGATGAAGATGGCAGGGTATTACTGCACTCAGAAACCAACAGGAGCCTGCAGGAAAATATTATTGAGAATGCAGAGCCATCAAGACAAATATCAGAAGCGATTAAAAGCAGGCAGGAATCATTTTTCCCAAGCTTAAGCCTGTATGGAAAAAGCAATGCAGTAAATATTAAACCTATCATAGGTATGCCATTGCACCTGTTAACATTTTATGATAAAGGTTATATCGTTCCGGTTAACATGCGGATACTTTCCTTTTCACTGGTGTTTTGCATCATCACTTTTGCCCTATGCCTGATGATGTGGCTTGGTTTTAGAAAGAGAAGAAAAAGAATCAGTGTCAATCTGTTGGGACCGATGTATAAATTGAAATGGATACTGCCCAAAAAATGTAACCTTGAATTTTATGTGCTTGGTATATTTTTCCTGTTGTGCAACCTGTTATTCCAGATCATCGTGATCTTTTCTTTTAAACAGTTTGGCATCAGCAATTATGCAGTATTGGTATTAACCTTAGTAATGCCGGTGAATATTTACACTGGATTGTTTGTGATCAACTACCGGGTAAGAAAAGATATGCCTGTAACGGATGACCGGCATCAACTGCTTCCTTCAAAAAAAATTACGGCTACTATTATACTGCAACTGCTGGTAAGTCTTGCAGTATGGTTTGGTTCTTATAAGGCATGCTATAAAATTGAAGCTGGTTTTCTTTATTTTACTGTCTTCTTCAATCTTTTTTTATGGTTAATTTTTTTATTACCAGAAGGCACATTTAATTTTTTGCAGCGTAAGCCAAAAAAATTTTTAAACCAATACGCCATTTATGCTACGTTGCTGATATTAAGCCTTACTGCATGGCCTGCTTCACTGTACACCTGGTATGCCCACAACCAGGAAATTACCCAATCAGTAAAAAAAGAACAACTGTACCTGGCAGATGCACTTAGGCAAAGAGCCGATCTTAATTACGGGTATTATAAAAATCTGGTTGAATTAAACCCCCCCGATGATTATATTGATACGCTCCAATTGAGTGCAGGTATTTATACCATCTATGGCGACAAAGTTGCTGTAACTACGGACACCTTACACCTAAAAGATGAGAACAGGATTTTTGAACAATTTTATTTTTCAATAGCCAATGAAATAGGAAATAATTACTACGACCCACTGATGATACCAGCGTTAAGAGATAATGCTGCAGACAACGAATGGCACTGGTCAAATAAAAATGAGCAAGACACTCTTGATAAAAATGACAGTAACAACAGGATATTTTTTACCTATCACATGTATGCTCACCCCACAATAGATTCTCAACAAAAGTTTGTTAGGGATACAAAAAAGGCACTGTATATTACCTCTGTATTTCCACCAAGATATATTTTCATCAAACCTTCATTTGGAGGCTTTCTATTATTGTTGCTGATAGCAGGTATTGTTTATGGTTTATACCGTTTGCTGCGGTATATCAGCTATCATTTATTCCTGGTAAAATTTATTACCGGCACAGAAGAAGATGAAGGAGCTTTAAAAAATAAGCTGCTGCAATTATTTAATGAATTTAAAATATACAGGGAGTCTGTTGGGCAGCCGGTGATCATAACTGCTGCCGATGTGTTGCAATTAAGAAATGAATATGATTTTTATAAATTATCGTCAGCCGGCATAGATGAATACCAGGTTGAAAAAACAATGTTTGCAACACTGGATAAGTACAAGCATTTCTTTGATTTTATATGGGAAAGGTTTTCATCAAAAGAAAAATACCTGTTACTAAACTATGCACAAAATGGATTTGTAAATTTTAAAAATACAGAAGCCATCAATCATTTGCTGCAGTGGGGCATATTTGCCAATAACGAAGAAGAATTAAAACTGTTTTGTGTAAGTTTCAGGTCTTATATTTTAAAACAGAAGAACAGCGAAGAAATGCTTCAATTAAAAAATGAAATGCGGCAGGAATCAACCTGGCAATCTTTCCGTATGCCGTTACTTTTTATCATTCTTGGTGTAGCAATATTCATCTTGATCACCCAGGAACAAACATTTCAAAAGATGACTGCATTGCTTACAGGTGTTACCACCATCTTCACCCTCATCATGAAATTTTTTACAGATGGCTCCAGCTTTTTTTCATCAAAAAAATAAGTAATGGAAATTGCGAATCACTAACTATCAACTATCAACTATCAACTATCAACTATCAACTATCAATTATCAATTATTTCCTCAGCAATTCTGCCAAATTAGTAAACGTTTTATACGGCCCTTTGGATACAAACATATTGTAAGCCCAGGAAGGCAAACTTC
>JAYUTC010000395.1:0-2950 GCA_043755395.1 Ferruginibacter sp. | reverse complement strand
GAACTAATGTCTCAACGCTTACAAGTCCCTCACATTTATACAATACCTCCCTTGCACAAACAGATGTAATATTGAAAGTTATTTCAGCGTATGGTTGCAGGAGTGAAGATACTTCAACACTTATTTTTTATCCAAAGCCACAGTCAAGCTTTACTGCAGTTCCAAATGTGGCATGTCAGGGCAAGCCTGTTGCATTTACTAATTTAACTGTATCGCCAAACATTACGAGTTCATCATGGAATTTTGGAGATGGAAGTAGTATATCAAATGCCATAGCACCTGTAATTTCATATGCGGGATATGGTGAATTTTTAGCTTCACTCATAGTAACCAATACAAATGGATGTAAGGATACAGCAACTCAAAAAATTAAAGTTTATTTGCAGCCAAAAGTTGATGCAGGAAAATCCTTTGTAGTAAATGCTGGAAGTGTAATTACATTTCAGGGAACTGTAAATGCTCCAAATCTTACATTAAATTGGTCTCCTTCTACAGGATTGAATAATTCCGGAATTTTGAACCCTACAACAACAGCAGTTGCAAACAGAAAATATACACTTACTGCTACAGGACAGGGTGGATGTACAGATGCTGATACAATGACTGTAAGTATATTACAGGCACTTAAGATTCCTACTGCTTTTTCACCTAATGGTGACGGTATAAATGATAAATGGGAAATAACAAATTTGAAAGATTATCCGGCCAGTAGTGTAGAAGTTTTCAATAGATACGGCAAATCTGTATATTTATCTAATGGCAGATATACGAAATCATGGGATGGTACGTTTAATGGTAATATGCTGCCAAATGGAACATACTATTTTATTATTGATGTAAAAAATGGTACACCACCAATATCTGGTCATGTTACAATTGTAAAATAATCAGTTAAGAAGTAAAATTAGTTTTGTGTATAATATTTAAATGAATAGTCCACTATGAAATGCAAGTTTTCAATTTTATTCATGCTATCCCTTTTGTCCTTTATTACTACAAGGGCTCAGGTTGATCCGCATTTCTCACAGTATTATGTATATCCCTCATGGTTAAATCCTGCACTTACGGGTGCCTTTGATGGTGATTACAGAGTTTCTGGAATTTATAGAAATCAATGGAATTCAATTGGGTCACCTTTTTCTACCCCTGGTGCTTCCTTTGAAATTACTACTGAAAAAAATATCAATTTTGGTGGCAGTATTTTAAATCAAACTGCAGGAAATGGCGGTTACAATTACTTAACTGGCTATGCTTCAGCAGCATATACCGGCGTTAAATTTGGTGTTAATGGAAATCAGCGTTTTGTATTTGCATTGCAGGCGGGTGTAATCAACAGAAGGTTTAACCCTTCTAAATTTACATTAGGCGATCAATGGAATCCTGTAACAGGTTTTAATCCCAATCCAAGTTCTGATTTGCCAACGAAGAATAAATCAATGGTTTTTGATGCAGGCGCAGGTGTATTATATTTTGATGCAAATCCCAATCAAAAAGCAAACGTTTATCTAGGGTTTAGTGCTTCTCATCTTAATCAACCTGAAGATGCTTTTGCAGGAGGTGCTTCAAAAGAAAAATTGCCCATGCGCTTTACAGCACATGGTGGAGTAAAAATTAACATTAATGACATGTGGTCATTTACCCCAAACTTGTTATACCTTAGACAAGGAACAGCAAGTGAAAAAATGGTTGGTGGCTATGCAAAAGTAAAAGTTATGCCTTCAACAGATTTTATGTTTGGAGCCAATTATAGATTTGACGATGCAATTTCACCCTATGTAGGATTTAACCATAATAATATGGTCATAGGCGCTAGTTACGATATTAACACTTCAGATCTTGGCAAAATGGTTCGCGGAACAAGCAGTTTTGAAATTTCAATATCCTTTATAGGCAGAAAATCTGTAAAAATTCCTGAAGAGCATTTTGTGTGTCCCAGATTATAGTCCATACAATGGGAGCGAATGTTCAATTTATTCACCGATTACCTTTCCTTAACATCAATGAAAACTATTACTACCATTTCTGTGAAAAAATATTTTCTGACTATTTTAGTCATTTTTAGCTGCTTCTCATCATTTGCTCAATATGCAGTTGACTACCTAAAGGCTGCCGATAATTATTTTAAAAATGGCGACTATTATACAGCCGCCATAAATTATGAAAAATATCTTAACGGGGTTAAAGGAAAAGGGTCAGAATCATTTAGTCCTTACAATGCTGCCGGTAAGCCAAAACAAAAGAAAGAAGAGGTTGTAAGTCGTGAAGAGGTAAACTACAAAGCCGGTGAAAGTTATCAGTTACTAAATAACTATGTAAAAGCTGAGCCTTTTTTTAAAGAGGCAGTAAGCAATGTAGCAAAGTTACCTTTGGCCAGATATTGGTACGCAAAAAGTCTTAAATCAAATTCAAAATTTGAGGATGCCGAAACAGAGTTCAATAAGTTTTTAAGCGAATACACTGCAAATGATGTTTACAGAGATGAAGCAACAAGAGAATTAAAGAATTTGCAATTTAGAAGTGCACAGTTGAAAAAAAGTGATTTAAGAGCTTACTATATTAATAAAATGGGTATTAATGGAGGTTCAGGCGGTACTTCTGCCCCTGCAATTGTTGGAAATAACTTTTTCTTTAGTTCAACAAGACCTGAAAATGATGGGGATGCAAAAAGTACCTATTTTAATAAAATCTATCAAACTGAACTAAGTGGTTCAGGAGTTAATAAACTTACTCTAACACAAGACAAAAATGAACATTTAGAGGCAACAACATTTTCTCCCGATGGCAATAAAATGTATGTCACTAAATGGTACAGTAATAATGAAAAAAAGTCAGCAGCTATATTTGTTTGCAATAAACAAAACGAGACATGGTCAGACTTGGAAAAAGTAGGAGGAGATATTAATTTGGATGGTTATAGCTCCCAACAGCCTTCAATATCAGCAGATGGAAC
>JAYUTC010000394.1:0-2966 GCA_043755395.1 Ferruginibacter sp. | reverse complement strand
GGTGCCAAATAATTTATTTTTTACCAGCACAATATTTACAACCGAGCCGCCAGTGGCATCGTATTTTGCTGAGGGGTTGGGTAGTATTTCTATTTTTTAACTACAACTATTGGAACAGGCAAAAATTTACGAGGTGGTACAGGGTTAGACATTAATCACCGAGCCAAAAATATGAATGTTTTCGGCGGCTATAATTTTAATCATAACCAACAATATTATCAAACTAACAGTACAAGGTACCTGGGCAATGGAACTATCAGCGCAGATGAATATGATATTAGGGAGAGAAATAACCATGCTTATAAATTAGGAGTAGATTATGATATCAGTAAACACTCCAGTTTTGGCGGATTAATAAATGGTTATGTAAATTATAGAAACCGGTACGTGACTAATATATCTGTTTTACATTTTGATGGCAATACTTCCGACTCTGCCTCAAAAGTATTTACCAAAGGAAAAGCTGTATTTACAAACCCTTCCTTAAACCTCTATTATAAAACTACTCTGGATACAACAGGAAAAGAATTAACTATTAATGCAGATTATTTAAACTACAACAAAACCTGGTACGATGATTTTACCAACCGGTATTACGATAATAAAGGGATGGAATACGTAAAACCAGATTATTTAAAAGACAACTCTCCTGCCAGTATAAATGTATATGCGCTTACAGCAGATTTGGTAATGCCCACTAAAAAAGCCCGGTGGGAAGCCGGAATAAAAATCAGTTACACTGTAACAGATAATGATGTAAGCTGGGAGTATAATAATGGCATATCCTGGTTTATTGATACCGGTAAAACCAACTATTTTATTTACAAAGAAAATGTAAATGCTGCTTATTTAAATTATATACGTACAGTAAAAAAGTGGGATTTGCAAGCTGGATTAAGGGTTGAACAAACAAATACAAAAGGTAATTCAGTAACAGCCGGGCGGGTTGATAAAAAAAATTATGCAAGCATTTTTCCATTTGTTGAGGCATTATATAAAAAAAATGCGAAAAATGAATTGAGTATTAGCTACAGAAAAAGTATTCAACGTTTTGGATTTGATTATGTAAACCCGTTTATAATTTATAAAAACCAATATGCGTACAGCAGTGGCAACCCAAATTTACAACCACAAATTAATCACCAATTTTCTATAAGTTATTCTTTACAACAAAGTACACATATAGGCATTGAGTATGCACATGCTATAAAATCGCTGGGTATTAGTTTTTACGCACAAAAAAATATTACTGTAACAGGTTATGCAAATTTTAAGAGTTCAGATGTTGTGTATGCTTATCTTAATTATAGTAAAAAACTTTTTTCATTATGGCAAATGAACGCATATCTCTATTCAGGATATTTTAATTACAATGTAAATACAACTACCTATATCCAAAAGCAAAATAATAATAAACCTTTTTTTGGCCTTCAAGTATCAAACAACCTGTCGTTTAAAAAGGGATTCAGTGTTGAGTGTAGTATATCCTACAGAAGCTCACTGGTGTCGGGTATTTTTAAAACAAACTCTTATTACACTGCGGATATAGGCATTAATAAAAGCATATTAAAAAGCAAAATCAATTTAAAATTATCGGTTTCTGATATTTTAAATACACAAAAAGCAAACTCTCGTGTCGATTACCAGGGTGTGAATATGATGAGCAATTCTAAAACCGAGTCCAGATTTTTAAACCTAAGCCTAAAGTACAATTTTGGAAATAAAAACATAAGGGCTAAAAGGGAAAAGCAATCAAAAATTAGCGAAATAAAAAACAGAATAAATTAAATCATAGAAAAAATAAAAATTTGAAAAATATAATATCACTTGCAATTGTACTGTTGATGTTACTGCAATTGCAGGGACAAAAAATAGCTTTATAAAAATTACGCGGCAATTAAAAAACAAAAGTTACGGACTTGATAAAATTAGAATTAAAAAATGCTAATGCAGGGAATATTCAGAAACAAAAAACAACCTCTACTATTAGACCAACATTATAATAATTAGTATCTCATTTTTAAATATTTCTTTTGGCCAAAGAATAAGGGGTATCCGAAAACCTTTATAACAGAGTAGGAAATTATTAATTTTTAAATTTTACAAACATGAACCCAAATCAAAAAATGGATCAAAAGATCCTAAGTTTCGAAAATGCAGTATCAGTTGAAAAACTGGAAGAAAGACTTGAAATGACTGAATTAGCAGCAGATGAGGCCGGGTGCAGTACAAATTATACTTGCAGTTTAGTTATTAACTAAAAGTATGACATAATTACCAGCTCTTCTTATTGGAGCTGGTAATTTTAAATTACGAATACAAAACAGCATAAGGTATAAATTTTATTATAATAGTTATATAACAATTAGCAGAGGTAAAACATTTATGATGACTACAGCAAAGGCACAATATGAGTTATGCAGCTTTGAAAATGAAGGCCGGTATATTGTTATATCAAACAATAATTATTATAAGGTCGATAAAATATCTTTTCAGATCCTGGATAGCCTGAAAGAAAATTTATCTTATAAAGCAATAGCTGAAATAGTGAATGAAAATAATTCGACAGACCAATACAACGAGGCCATGATAAAAGAAATTTGCTATGAAAAATCGATGAATGAAATAATTAAAGCGATAGATGAAACAGACAATGATAAAAAAACAGGAGTTAATAAATCAATTTATTGCAGGATAAATCTAGTTGAACCTGCAAAAGCAGCAGCTTTATTTCAATCTATAACTTTTCTTTTTTCAAAAATGGTTTACATGCCAATATTGCTTTTGTCTTTGGCTGTAAACCTTTTTTATTTATTTTCTTCTTATTTTTTAAACTACAGTAAACCTTTAATAACAGGTGATTTTTTACGGTTAGAAGCATTTGTTTTTTTGTTTATAATATTCTTTTTTCATGAAATAGGCCATGCAACAGCAGCAATGAAACATGGAATAAAGGCGAAGGGAAT
>JAYUTC010000393.1:0-2978 GCA_043755395.1 Ferruginibacter sp. | reverse complement strand
AAAAATTTGCCACTCCATATCTTGCAGCTGAACGAGGTTTTATTGATGAGGTAATAGAACCAAAAGAAACCAGGATAAAACTGATAAAAGCTTTTGCCATGCTAGAAAATAAAGTGGCTAAGCGGCCAAGGAAGAAGCATGGAAATATTCCATTATAGAAATATTTTTCAAGTTTTTTATTGGTGAAATAACTGTTTAAATAATAGTTATTAAGTTAAAAGACAGAACTGTTCAAAAAATTTATTAAAACAGTCACAATCATTTATACCTGTATAATGGGCGGGTAAGGCAGGTTGGCCCACCACCACCTTTTACACTTATTTCTTCTCCATTATACACGGTAACTTTACATCCGGCATTTTCCAAAGCAGCTTTCGTTTTAGGATTGCCCGCCACCATTAAACATTCACTTGGGGCAAGTGCCAGCACATTGCAACCCATACTTTCAAATTCTTCATCAGGCACTTCTATCAGTTGATAATTACGCTGCAACAAAAGATTACGAAATACAATGGGCATTAAAGGAGAATATACAACAGCAATATTTGAATCAACTGGACTTAAAATAGACATTAAATGAAAAACATAATTCTGGCCCTTATGGTGTGGCAACGAAACGGTAATTACGTTAACGCCTAACGGCTGTAAAAAAACAGTTAATTGTCTTATGCCCTCCTGGTTGGTGCGGTAAGTATGGCTAACTGCAAGTGTGCGTTCATCAAGCCAGGCAACATCGCCACCTTCTAATGTGCCCGGTGCTGTTATGGTGCCAAGCACTTTAATTCCGTTTGCTTCAAATATTTTTTTTTGGATAAACGGTTCATTCTTTCTTGCTGCTTTGCCCATATTGCAAATAATCATTCCTTTATCTGTTGCAATGGAGGCATCGCGGCAATAAACAGAATCCATGTTTACTGATTCATCCTGAGGTAAATAAAAAATATCTGCATCCTGTTGCTTTAAAATAGATTCAAAAGATGCATATTCTTTTAATGCATTGTTTAAATCAGGCTTCCCGAGATAATTTAATTCTTTCCAATACTGATCAATATGAAGGTCACATATAAAAGCCTGTTGTACATTTTTTATGTAAAGCGATTTTATTTTTCCAATATCTGAGTGGCAGGTGAGATTCATTTTGTTTGAAGATTAATAGTTGTAAAAAAATATCGGTGTAAAGTAAATACAAAATCTGTGTTACTTTAAAAAATATCACTATCTTATTAATGATTTTTACTTTTAATTAAACTTTACTTTTAAAAAATGGAACAAGCATATATCATAGCACGGCTTAAGCAAATTACAGTCCCCGAGTTACTTGATGCCATTGCGGAAGCTAATGCTGGCGAGCCGGTAGATATTTATGAACACCTGCCTCCCGACTTAATTGATAAAACAATTGATACAATATGGGATTTTATTGATGCAGTTAAACAAATTAAAAAATAATATTTCTCTTCATTGAATTTACATTTTGTTATAAAGCCGGTAAAATATTTAAGGGATAACAATTTACTTTGGTTATAACATGGATCTATAATAATACCACTCAACATAATATTTGTAAACAACATTTAATAAAATTGTTAATTTGTCTTTTAAATAAATTATTTTTTTAATAATTTGCCTTTCAACTATTTCAAAATGAGAAAAGTATCAATATTTACTGTCTGTTTATTTTTAGTGTACACATTTTCGGCAGCTCAGTCAATGTGGACGGATAGTCTTGTCATTACTCCCGAGAGAACAGCCTTTCAGCGTACCTCAACTTATGCAGATGTTGTAAAATTTTTGAATGAAGTAAAAAAATTAAGTACCAATGTGCATGTATTTTCTATGGGCAAAAGCCTGGAAGGTAAGGACATACCTGTAGCCATATTAGCAAATCCAAAAATTACATCGCCGGCCACAGCAATGGCAAGTGGTAAAATGGTTGTATATATTCAAGGTAATATACATGCCGGTGAAGTGGAAGGCAAGGAATCTGTAATGATATTAATGAGAGATATTTTATTAGGGAACAAAAAGTATTTGCTTGATAATCTTGTAATACTGTTTGTGCCTATTTATAATACTGATAGTAATGATAAAATGGGAAAGGAAACTCGTTCATCGCAAGAAGGCAGCCCTATAGAGGCAGGACAAAGAGAAAATAGCCAGGGCCTTGACCTAAACAGAGATGGAATGAAAATGGAGGCATTGGAAACTCAGGCTCTTTTTCAAAATGTAATTGTTCCCTTTGACCCTCAAATATTTGTTGACTTACATACAACCAACGGCACCTGGCATGCTTATTCACTTACATGGGCGCCCAGTTATCACTCTGCCGGTGAGTATGCTCCATATGATTATACTAATAATAAAATGTTACCAGCAATAAGTAATACAGCCCGGGAAAAATACGATTTACAATTTGCCCCCTATGGCGATTATTCAGTAAATGAAGGATGGCCATTAAAGAATTTTTATACCTATAACCATCATCCAAGATACCTGGTTAATCAATTTGGATTGCGCAACCGAATGGCCATTTTAAGTGAAGCCTTTGCACATGAGCGTTTTTATCAACGTATCAACAGTACTTATATTTTTATTTCCGAAATTTTGGAATATGCAAATAGCCATACAGCCGAAATTATAACTATTAATAAAAATGCCGAACAAACGGCTATTAAAAATGTAACAGATAATGCAGGCAAAGTAAAAAAAGGGGTTCAATTTAAAATGGTGCCTTTACAAAAGCTAAATAATTTTATTACCTACGATTATTTTCCTGTAACAGATGCCAACGGAAAGAAAAAATATATTAGTACAGGAAAAATGGTAAAATATGACGATGTAAATTATCATGCTAAATTTGATGCAGTTACAGAAAGTATTGTTCCCCGCGGATATATTATCCCTGCAACATTAGCACCAATTGTTGCTAATTTAATAATGCATGGAATTAAAGTGGATACGTTAACTAAAAATCAATC
>JAYUTC010000392.1:0-2978 GCA_043755395.1 Ferruginibacter sp. | reverse complement strand
CGCTATATTTATTGGTATTTGGGTACCATCAATACTGGCTTTCGGAATTTATTTAAAACTCCTAAACAACAAGAAAAATGACTGAAATAATACCATATTTTGCTGGCCTCATTACACTACTATTCGCCGCAGGTTTTTTATTGGCACTAAGGGAAATGAGAAAACAAAAACCCTGAATGCTACATCAGGTTCGGGCAAATAATTAATCTATATGCTGCCACCATTTCTTTAATTCTAAAACCCACTTTGAATATTTAATTTAATTCTTCATTTCAAATTAGCATTAATACATCGTAATGTACCTTTATAGGCATGTACTAAATCTCAAAACTTTATCAGAAAAAGTATGTAAAATAACCTGGATGGAGGGTGGAATAAGTAAACAAATACCTGTATTTATTGTTGTTCTAATAAAAATTGAAAACAACAATACAAAATTATTTAATAATCGGAAGTTCCAGCGGTATTGGACAACAATTGGCAATGAAACTTGCCGAACCCGGCAATCAGGTAATAGCAACCTTCAATAAAAATGAATCCGCTGTTGAAAACCCACATATCCGCTTTCATCATTTGAATGTTTTAGCGGAAAATCTTTCTGTAGATTTTTTACCAGATGAATTAGCAGGATTAGTTTATTGCCCGGGAAGTATTAACCTCAGGCCCTTTGAAAGAATAAAACCTGAAGATTTTGAAACAGATGATAAACTACAGGTAATTGGAGCCATAAAGCTTATTCAATTGGTATTACCAGGATTAAAGAAATCTGAAAATGCTGCAATCGTATTATTTTCTACGGTTGCTGTACAAACTGGCTTACCTTTTCATGCCCAGGTAGCTGATTCCAAGGGTGCAATTGAAGGATTAACAAAAGCATTGGCGGCTGAATTTGCTCCTAAAATAAGAGCGAATTGTATCGCACCCTCCTTAACCAATACACCCCTTGCAGCCTCCTTTTTGAATACAGAGCAAAAATTGGAAGCAAACGCTTTACGACATCCATTAAAAAAGAATTGGTACTACCGGGGACATTGCAAACATGGCAGCATTTTTACTTTCCCCAAAAGCAAGTTGGATAACAGGACAGATTTTACATGTAGATGGGGGTATGTCTTTCCTCAAACGATAAACAATTATTGTATAAATTTTTATAATCAAAATGACAGATACTTTTTTATCAGCCCGTTGGGAAAATTTAATTATGGCTAATTATGAAGTGAATCCTGATGTGTTAATACCGTATTTGCCACATGGTGTCGAACTGGATTTTTACAACAATAAAACCTATGTAAGCCTGGTTGGTTTTATGTTTAAAAAAACAAGCCTGTTCAATATACCTATCCCGTTTTTAGGAACCTTTGAAGAAATCAATCTTCGTTTTTATGCAAAGAGAGTTGAAGGTGATACTGTGAAGAGAGGCGTGGTTTTTATAAACGAAACCGTTCCTTATAAATTAGTAGCATGGCTTGCGAATAAATTATATAAAGAACATTATATCGCTATCCCTACAAAAAATGTAATAGAAATTACAAGTTTTTCAAAAAACATAAAGTATCAATGGAAAATAAATAAAGAGTGGAATCACTTAGCCGTAAATGCTGCAAAGGAAAATGAGCAAATGTTACCGGGTAGTATTGAAGAATTCATCTTTGAACATTACTACGGATATACAAAAATAAATAATCAGCTTTCCCAGGAATATAAAGTGAATCACCCGAGATGGCAGGTGAAAAAAGTATTGGATTATTCTATTCACTGCGACTTTAAATCAATGTATGGAAACGATTTCACCTTCTTAAACAATTATCAGCCTGATTCGGTTATTCTTGCTGAGGGCTCACAGGTTACCGTTAAATGGAAACGAACCAAGTTTTAAATAATTTATTGATGGAACAAAAAGATATTGACAGGATAATTGAAATGGCATGGGAAGACAGAACTCCGTTTGAAGCCATTAAAATACAATTTGGCTTTTCAGAAGCCCAGGTAATTTCTTTAATGAGAAAAGAGTTAAAACGCAGTAGTTTTAATTTGTGGAGACAGAGGGTAAATAGCGGCATCAGCCAAAAACACGCACTAAAAAGACACCCGGATATAGCCCGGTTTAAATGTACATTACAAAAAACCATTTCACTGAATAAAATAAGTAAGCGTTAAATGGAGTTGAAGTTTGCAACAGATTATACTACTATAATTGAAAAACTAAATCAAATTGATCCGGTAAAATATGAAACAACCCGCAATTATGTGGATGGGGCTGTTACCGGTTTGTCCCCATACATTTCACGAGGTGTTATCAGTACCAAACAAGTTTTGGAAAGTGTTTTAAAAAAAGGGTATAGAATTTCTCAGATAGAATCTTTTGTAAAGGAATTATGCTGGCGGGATTATTTTCAAAGAGTGGCACAGGTAAAAGATTTGAATAGAGAAATAAAACAATTGCAAACACCCATTTTAAATTACGAAATTCCTTCACAAATTTTAAATGCCACAACCGGAATAGAAGGTATTGATAATGCCATCAAAGAATTATACCAAAAAGGCTACATGCATAATCATTGCAGAATGTATACAGCTTCCCTGGTTTGCAATATTGCCAAATCTCATTGGAATAATCCGGCACAATGGATGTATTACCATTTACTCGATGGTGACTGGGCCAGTAATGCCTGCAGCTGGCAATGGGTTGCGGGGGCCAACAGCAATAAAAAATACTATGCTAACCAGGAAAACATCAACAGGTACACTTATACAAATCAGGGTGACACTTATTTGGATAAACCTTATGAAGCGTTTGAAACCATGGAAACTCCTGCAGGATTATTAAACACACAAAAGTTTAATTCTGCGTCTGAACTGCCGATAACTGCCGAAATTAAGCTTAACCCGAACCTACACACATTTATATATAATTATTACAACCTGGATCCGGAATGGCATAAAGAAGAACCAGGTAACAGAATTTTATTGATAGAGCC
>JAYUTC010000391.1:0-2979 GCA_043755395.1 Ferruginibacter sp. | reverse complement strand
GAAGGTATTACGGTTTATTTATCAGCCATGTGGCATGATGGGCAGGGTAACTGGGATAAAGCCCATAGTATGATAGATCACCTGGAGGATACCACTGCATGCTGGGTACATGCTTACCTTCACCGCAAAGAAGGGGATATATGGAATGCAGATTACTGGTATAGAAAAGCTGGCAGAAAAAGACCAGCTATTGCTTTACAGGAGGAATGGGAAATAATTGTAAAAGCGTTGCTGTGATCAGCAATTAAAAATTACTCCAATACAACCACCTGCAATAGAATAGTTCCTGCCCATTAAAAACCTGTTATTTCAAAACAGTGAACAATAAAATACAATGTCTTCTTTAGAAATAAAGTATTCATTTTCATTTCAATTATACCTGTTTTAATCACGGGTGTTTCCGTAATAAAATAATGCTTCAAATGATATTGCTTATCTTAAAACATTGTTACATTTATAAAAGCCAAACTAATATATAACGATGCTTACCAAAATTCTCCTTTCTATTTTATTGATGGTATTATGCAATGTTGCAGTTGCTCAAAATTCAAATGTGCAGGCGCTGGATTCCTTTGCAGGAAAATTTATCAGTAATATCAGGGCACACGAAAAGCAACGGGCTTACCTGCTTTCAGATAAATATGTTTATGCATCAGCAGAAAGTATTTGGTTTAAAGCATTTCTTTTAAATACTGTTTCGCAAAAAAGAAATGCTAACACCAGTTTTCTTTTTGTGGATTTGGTAAATGAAAAAGACAGTGTTATTAAAGTGGTGATCCTGGATGCGTTTAATCAACAACTTAATTCAAGAATAGTGTTGCCTGATACCATGGTTCCTGGTTATTACTGGTTACGGGCATATACCAAACAAATGGCAGCGGTGGATACTGATAATATCTGTGTAAAACCAATTGTTATTGTTGATATAAAAACTGATCATGATTTTAGCCTGCCATCAAAAGGAAACAACGGCCAGGACAGTACTCCCGTAGTATTATTTTACCCCGAAGGCGGCAATATAATTACCGGGGTTAACTCTACAGTAGCCATATTGTTAAAAGATAAAAACGGCAACCCTTTAAGCAGTGATGGTTTAATAAAAGATCACCGGGATTCAATCATTACCCGTTTTACAACCAATAACGCTGGTGTTGGAAAATTTATATTTGAACCATCCGGGTTTAGAAAATACGGGGCGGTAATTAGACGGGGGGGAAAGGAAGCATTTTATCCGCTGCCAGCATTTGATTTTCGTGCCGGACAACTGTCTGTTGTTAAAGAATCAAAAGGTTATAAAGTAAAAGTATTATTAGGCGATTCTATTTACAGGAAAGACCCTTTGACCAATATCATCGGGCTTTGTAAAGACAGTCTGGTTTTTGCTGGCATTGGTACAGGGCAATATGAAGTTTTTGTAGAGGAACAAAAACTTCCTGCAGGCATCACCACGTTTTATTTGTTTGATAAAGACTTCAATTTTTTAAGTGAACGAAGTGTTTTTGTGCAAAAAAATGATTTACAGATCCAGGCAGCAACAGATAAAAATAGTTATGCAGTAAAAGAGAAGGTTAAGTTAAATATATCCGTACCTGTTTCTTCTCTTATCACTGTTGCAGTAGCTGATTCGGTTTTATCTCACACACAACAATTAGGTACCCCGGCAGGAAAAGATTATAGAGGAGGTATTGACAATGCAGTGTTGGCAGACAAAGCATATTTTGATGAAGAGGAAATTAATTTGTTGATGCTTTTAATACAAAATACTTACCGGAAATATGATAAGGTCAACACTGTTCTTCCTGATTTGAAACCCGATAGTTTACTGTATATCAAGGGGCAGGTATTTACACAAAAAAATGAACCGGCAACCGGTAAAATAGTAACTATTTTATCTAATTCAGGCGTTCCGTTTTTATACTCTGACACAACAGATAACCTTGGCCGTTTCAGTTTCCCGTTTGAAAATTATTCAGACAGTATGCAGTTTGCTTTAGAAGTAAAAAGTTTAAATGGACGTTCAGAAAATGCCAGGATAGCAATGGATGTTCTTGTTTATCCTAAGTTTAGTACACCGGTATCGTTAAAACAATTTCCCCGGATACCTATCAGGGACATAAAAAAATACATCCGTATTTTATCTGAAAATGAATTAATCGGGGGAGAAAAAAAAATGTTGCCCAACGTAACTGTAAAAGATAACAGGCAGCCAGTTAATTACAATGAAGCAAAAAGAGTGAGCCCCAACTCAGCAATACTTAGCGCCGATGATTTGGATGAAAAGAATGGTGTTGGCAATGCAGTTTTAAAGATTGGCGGTATGCATATGCTGAATGGCTTTTTAGTTGTAAATGGCCCTACTGCAATGCAGGCACCCAATGCAGGCTCTGAGCCGCTGATTATGGTAGAGGGTTCACCGGTTTCTACAACCAATGATGGAGGGGGCGATGCAAGCCCCGCAATGAATTATTTGAATAGCTTAAATCCAAGGGATATTGATTTTATAGAAATTCTCAAAGGCGGGGAAGGTGCTAATTATGGTGTAAGGGGTGGAAATGGGGTTATCCTTATTAATCTCGTATCTACCCGGCGGGATGTGAATATAAATAGTAATAAACTAAAAATGTTTTATGCAAAAGGGATTTCAAATCCTGTTATGTTTCAAAATATTAACTACCAGCAGAAGGAGCCTAAAAAAAATGAACAGGTTGATACACGTTCTACCTTGTATTGGGATGGTAATTTTCAGGCAGGCATTCAAAACTCAGCCTTTACTTTTTACACAGGGGATACTCCTGCTACCTATAAAGTTTCTATAACAGGTATCACCACAACAGGGGATGTTATCTGTAAAACTTTTACTTTCAAAACTAAATGACCGGGTATCATTAGCTAATTTAGGAATAGTTACACTTTGGTATTTATTTAAGAATGGTAACATTTAAAAGTACCTTATCAGTTTAATTCTACAAATAGGATTTA
>JAYUTC010000390.1:0-7438 GCA_043755395.1 Ferruginibacter sp. | reverse complement strand
AATTGTTTGCCGTACAGAGCAGCCATTAAATAATGAAATAAAAAAGAAAATTGCATTATTCTGTAACGTAAAAACAAATGCAGTCATTGAAGCAATGGATGCCAGCAGCATTTATGAGGTTCCATTAATGATGTTGCAGGAAGGGTTAGATTTAATTGTTTTGAAAAAATTACAAATAAATGGCTATGCCGCACCTGAATTAACCAAATGGCGTGAATTTTTGGATAAATTAAAATATCCAAAAACAAAAGTTACCATTGGTTTAATAGGTAAATATATTGAGTTACAGGATGCTTATAAATCAATTTTAGAATCATTTGTTCATGCAGGTGCAATGAATGAATGTAAAGTAAAAGTAGTAGATGTTCATAGTGAAACTATAACAGAAGATAATGTTGCAGAAAAATTAAGCAAATTAGATGGATTACTTGTTGCCCCGGGCTTTGGCAATCGGGGCGTTGAAGGAAAAATAACTGCCGTAAAATATGCAAGAGAAAATAATCTGCCTTTTTTTGGTATTTGTTTAGGTATGCAAATGGCAGTAATAGAATTTGGCAGAAATGTGTTGGGCTGGGCCGATGCCAACTCCACCGAGATGGTAAAAGATACAAAATACCCTGTAATTGATTTAATGGATGAACAAAAAGATATTACGGCAAAAGGTGGCACCATGCGTTTAGGTGCATACCCATGTAAAATTAAAGAAGGTTCATTGGCGCATACGATATATGGCACCACAAATATTAGTGAACGTCACCGTCATCGCTGGGAGTTTAACAACAAATTTATTAACGAATATGAAAAGGCAGGTATGATACCGAGTGGTAAAAACCCTGCAAGTGGTTTGGTAGAAATTGTAGAGTTACCTGATCATCCATTTTTTATTGGTGTGCAGTATCATCCCGAACTAAAAAGTACGGTAGAAAATCCTCAGCCAATTTTTGTTCATTTTGTAAAAGCTGCAAAAGCCTTTGCCGAAAAAAGAGATGCAGTAAAAAACCCTTTGTTACAAAGCGAGATGATTTAGACTCCATCTTAAATCATCTCCCCAAATGAAGAGTGAAATGAAGCAGATTATGTTTTGTTCTTTTTTGGAAAACTATCATTTGATCTTTAATCATTATCATGTTGTCACCTAATTGTAAAGTTTACCTTTATTCACGTCTTCATTTCAATGCATCTTTTATCCGTTTAAATTTGTGTAAACTGTGGCAACCAATATAAAACTTTCAATGAACGAGCTCAATCGTAAATCGATTGATGAATTTAAACGTTCCAAAAAAACACCCGTAATTGCTGTACTGGAAAATATCCGCAGCGCCTATAATGTTGGCAGCGTATTTCGTACTGCAGATGCATTTTTATTGGAAGCAATTTACTTAACAGGCTATACCTGCATTCCTCCGCATAAAGAAATTAAAAAAACTGCTTTAGGTTCAGAAGAAAGTGTAGAATGGAAACATTTTACTGATGCAAAGGAAGCAATTGATTTATTAAAAGAAAACGGTTACAAAGTTTATGCAGTTGAGCAGGCCATAAACAGTATTTCTTTAGAAAAAATTGCTTTAGCTGATAACGAAAAAGTTGCTTTTATTTTTGGTAACGAAGTAACCGGTGTAGAACAAACAACTATTGAACGATGCGATGCCTGTATTGAAATTCCGCAACTAGGCATGAAACATTCCTTAAATATTTCAACTGCAGCTGGTGTAGTATTTTGGGAAATTATACGAACAAGATTACCACAAGATCAATAACTCCTTTATAAAAGCCCCTTTATCTTTGCACAATGTTAGTTATTAAAAAGTATCTGTCTCTTGTAAAATTTTCTCATACCATTTTTGCAATGCCATTTGCACTGATTGGATTTTTTATAGGGATAAGACATTTAAAAGTGTGGGATAAAACAATATTTACCGGAGTGTATTTTACAATTTATTCTAAATGGTTCATCCCATTAAAATTTTTATTAGTCATCCTCTGTATGATATTTGCTCGCTCTGCAGCAATGGCTTTCAACCGTTGGCTGGATGCTAATTACGATGCCATGAACCCACGCACTGCTATAAGAGAAATACCTGCAGGAAAAATAACATCTAAAAATGCTTTTCTATTTACCCTGGCAAATTGTATATTATTTATTATCTGTACTTTCCTGATTAATAAACTTTGCTTCTTTCTTTCTCCTGTTGCAATATTTGTAATTTTATTTTACAGTTACACCAAACGATTTACTGCATTATGTCATTTGGTCTTAGGTGTGGGTTTGGGCTTAGCTCCTATTGGTGCATACATTGCAGTAACGGGACAGTTTAATTTATTACCCCTGCTTTTTTCTTTCTCTGTTTTATTTTGGGTAAGTGGATTCGATATTATTTATGCATTACAGGATGAAAATTTTGACAAACAAAATAAACTGCACTCAATTCCATCGGCAGTAGGCAGACTAAAAGCATTACGAATTTCCGAACTGTTGCATTTACTTTGTGCGGCCTGTGTAATATGCGCAGGAATTTATGGAAATTTTGGGCTATGGTATTGGATTGGTGTTACCTTGTTTATTATTTTACTGATTTATCAGCATACTTTAGTGAAAGCAAATGATTTAAGCAAGGTAAACATGGCATTTTTTACAACAAATGGAATTGCATCTGTAGTTTTTTCAATATTCGTAATTCTTGATTTATTTATTCACAAAATATAATAACCCCTATCCTTTGGGCAGGTTAATACGGCATCATGGCAAGAATATTAGCAATTGATTATGGCGGTAAAAGAACAGGGCTTGCAGTTACCGACCCTATGCAAATTATTGCAACTGGATTAATCACTATAGAATCGAAAGAACTTATTGCGTTCCTGAAAAAATATTTATCTACTGAAGCAATAGAATTAATTATTATAGGCTTGCCCAAAAATTGGGATGAAACAGATACTCATGGCACACCATTGGTAGAAGCTGTTATTAAAAAATTACAAAAAGAATTTCCCCTAATCCCGATTGAAACGGTTGATGAAAGATATACTTCTAAAATGGCTAAAGATGCTATGATTGAAATGGGTATGAAGAAAAAAGACAGAAGGGTAAAAGGCAATGTAGATATAATTGCAGCTACAATTATTTTACAGGAATATTTAAACTCTATCAGCTGATAGCATATAGTAAAATTGCTAAATTGTTTATTTAAAGTAATTTTACAAAATATTACAGCAATTAAACATTTATGATTCTTCCGATAGTAGCTTACGGTTCACCAATTTTAAGAAAAGTTTGCAGCAAAATAAGTCCTGAGTACCAAGATTTAGAAAAACTGGTTGCCGATATGTGGGAGACCATGTACAATAGCAATGGCGTGGGTTTGGCCGCACCGCAAATAAATAAAGATATCCGGCTTTTTATTATGGATAGCGAACAGATTTTTGCCAATCAAGATGAAGATGAAAAAGATGAATTTCCCGACGGTCCGGGTTTTAAAGGCGTTTTTATAAATGCTTATATCAAAGAATTAAAGGGAGAAGAATGGAGTTATAACGAGGGCTGTCTCAGCATTCCTAAAATAAGAGAAGATGTTTATCGGAATGAAACCATAACTCTGGAGTATTTAGATGAAAACTTTGCAGTTAATACAAAATCTTTCAATGGCATTACCGCAAGGGTTATTTTGCATGAATACGACCATATAGAAGGTAAATTATTTATCGACCATATTAAACCATTAAAGCGCAAACTTTTACAGCGGAAACTTACAGATATAACTAAAGGCAAAATAAAAGTTGACTACCGTATGGTTTTTCCAAAATAATGGACAAGTTATTTTTTCATTACCATAATTAAAAGTAAAATTTTTTATCCTGCAGATATGAAATATTTTATACTTGGTATTTGTTTACTCTTTCTCTCAATAGTTGAAGCTCAGCATAAAAATGACACAATTATATCTGTTGGCAATAAGACTATTACATTAAGCGAAGTAATAGTTAATAATAAATTAAACATCCCTGCATTTATTGATCGTATAAAAAATGATACCAGTTTTTATAAAGCCTTTCGAAACCTGCATTTACTTGGTTTCTCTTTAATTAATGATATCAGGATGAACAACAGTGATGGTGAACCAAATGCAACATTACATAGCAAAACAAAACAAATACGAAGCCATAATTGCCGTAAAATGGAAACGACAGACGAGCAGGTAACCGGGGATTTTTATGATAAAAACCATAATTACAACTACTACACCGCACAAATGTATGCATCACTTTTTTTTACAAAAGATTCTGTTTGTGGTGAGGATAATATTGTATTTGGAAGAGAATTCAATACAGCAGGTAAAACCGGTATGGAAAAACATAAAGAACAGCTGAAAATGCTCTTTTTTAATCCTGGTAAAAAAATAAATGGTCTGCCATTTATTAGTAATAAAACTGCCATATTTGATGATGATATCTCAGATAAATATGACATGAGCATTGATATGGATATTTATAACCAAACCAATTGTTATATTTTTAAACAAAAAGTAAAGCCGGGCTATAAGAGTGAGGTAGTAGTTGATGAGATGACAACATGGTTTGATGATAAAACTTATGAGATACTTGCAAGGAACTACACTATAAGTTATGATGCCGGAGTATATGATTTTAAAGTACAGATGGAAGTAGTGATGACAAAAATTGGAGTATATACGATACCAACATTAATACGTTATTCCGGTAACTGGAAAGCTATTTTTAAGCCAAGGGAACGTGGTGTATTTACTGCCACCATTTTCGATTTTAATTGAACTGCTTTATGTATTTGTTAACTTACAGATTATTAATTTTATTGTATGAATTACATTTCAAAAAAATATATTGGCCTTTTATTTATATGCCTTACTTTAAATTGTTTTGCACAAGAAAAAGGAAGAGATTTTAAAGTTATAGATGAATATGTAAAAAAACTGGGCACATTAGATAGCCTTAATATGGGAACCATCAGTAATTTATTAACTAAAAATTTTGAAGATAAGACTGAAAAATCCCGTGCTATTTTTGATTGGATAGCCTACAATATCAGCTTCGATTTTAAAGCAGCAAAAAATGGCAGTACCGATAAAAATTCCTCCACACAGGTATTACTTTATCGTAAAGCCACAGGTTTTGGTTATGCCAATCTTTTTCAGGATATGTGCAGCAGCGCTGGTATTCGTTGCCTTACTGCGGATGGTTTTGTAAAATTTAGTACCGAACAAATTAATGATAACAAAATCGAAAAAAATCACAGTTGGGCAGTGGTACAATTAGGACAAAGTCCCGAAGCCTGGTATTATGTTGATCCTTGCTGGGGTAGTGGTTTTACTGATGCTGAATTTAAAAGTTTTACAAAAGCATTCAATCCTGATTATTTTTTTGCAGATCTTTCAATTTTTAACTTACAGCATTATCCTGATAATACTGCATGGCAACTGGGTCCGGGGCCAAAAAATAAAAAAGATTTTTTAAATTTACCTATAATAAAATCCGCTGCTTACCAATTTGGCTTAAAAAAATTTACACCTAATGATGGTGCTGTTAAAATTAAAGTAAACAAACCCCTTCTCTTTAGTTATCAGCTTAACAGTATTGCAGTTATTAATAAAGTTTCACTTGTTATTGGTGAAGGCAAAAAGAAAATATTGATTGAGATACCTTTTACTTTTAAAAATGGCATACTTGCATTTACTTATAAATTTGAAGAAGAAGACAATATGCCGCTTTCAGTTTTAGTAAATGGAAAAGAATTTGCAGAATATTCAGTGGAGGTACAATAAAAAAACCCCAACTTTTCAGTTGAGGCTATCAAAAATTTATGCTCTTTGTTTTACTGGTGCTTTCTTCTTAACTTTTTTTAGAGCTGCTTCAATTTCCTTGCTCAGATTTTCAAATGAACCTTTAACAGTAACCAACTCTCCATTTACAAAAAAGGCTGGAACATCTTTTACGCCTTTATTTACACCATCCTGAAAATCATTACGAATCTGCCATCCATAGGTAGAATTAATTAATTCATCTAAAAAGTGTTTATTTACAACACCTGCTTCTTTAGAATGTAGCTTTAAACTTGTAGTCCCTAATTGGCGGCGATTTTCGAAAAGTATATTATGCATTTCCCAAAATTTACCCATCTGACCTGCAGCCAGAGAAGCCTCTGCGGCTTTCATTGAACGCTGGTGAATTTTTGTAAGAGGAAAATGACGGAAACAGAATTTTATTTTCCCTTCAAATTCATTTAATAACTTTTTCACCACTTCATTTGCCTTTGCACATTCCTCACTTTCATAATCTCCAAACTGTGTTAATGTTACTGTTGCATCGGGGTTACCAACAAATATGTCCTTACTTGGAATAATTGGTATTACCTCTTTTACTTTCATTGCCATAATTTATCTTTTGTCTTTTATCTGTTGCATTTACAACAGTTTGTGTTATTAATCCAATGCTTTCGTCCAGCACTAATAAACCCGTTTTTTTGCAAGGGTATTATTTTTTCTTTTCTAAAATCTTATGCGTTTCCGGTGTTTCATTTCTAAATACCACAGTGCCATCAAATACATCCACCAAAACCTGCTTTGTTTTATCAATAGTTCCTGCCAGAATTTTTTTACTCAGCTGATTTACTATTTCTTTTTGTATCAATCTTTTTAATGGCCTTGCCCCAAACTGAGGGTCATATCCATTTTCTGCTAAATAATCGAGAGCATAATCTCCAAATTGCAAATTAATCCCGCTTTGGGCAACAAGATGTTTTAAATTATCTAACTGTATTTTTATGATACCTTTTATTTCGGCCTTCATTAAAGGTTGAAACATAATAATTTCATCTATTCGGTTTAAAAACTCCGGGCGAATTGTTTGACGAAGTAAAACCATTACCTCCTTTTTTGTTTTATCTACAATTTCATCCTTATTTTTTTCCGTTACTTTTTCAAAATTTTCCTGAATAATATGGCTACCCATATTACTCGTCATTATTATGATCGTATTCTTAAAATTAACTATACGACCCTTGTTATCCGTCAGCCTTCCGTCGTCTAATACCTGCAATAATACGTTAAAAATGTCAGGATGTGCTTTTTCTATCTCATCTAATAATACAACACTGTATGGTTTTCGCCTTACAGCCTCTGTTAATTGCCCCCCTTCATCATAGCCAACATAGCCTGGAGGAGCCCCAACAAGACGGCTTACCGTATGTTTTTCCTGATATTCACTCATATCTATCCTTGTCATCATGCTATCATCATCAAAAAGGTAATCAGCCAAAGCTTTTGCCAGTTCTGTTTTACCTACCCCAGTGGTACCCAGGAAGATAAAGGAGCCTATTGGTTTTTTGGGGTCTTGCAATCCAGCCCTACTCCTTCGTATAGCATCGGATACAGCTTCAATAGCCTCATCTTGACCTACTACCCTTTTATGC
>JAYUTC010000389.1:0-2985 GCA_043755395.1 Ferruginibacter sp. | reverse complement strand
CCTGCCGGAACCCATTCATAATCCAATTGCCGTTTTCCTAAATTAGCCGCAACCACTTTTATTGTTACCTTATCTCCCATTCTGAATTTTCGTTTTGTTCGCAAACCAACTAAAGCATAATCTGTTTCATCCAATCTAAAATCATCATGCTCACTTAAATCTCTAACAGTAACCATACCTTCACATTTATGCAGTACTGTTTCTACAAAAAAACCAAAAGATGCTACACCACTTATTATTCCTTCAAAATCTTCTCCTAAATATTGCTGCATAAACTCTACCTGCTTGTATTTATTTCCCGCTCTTTCTGTTTCCATTGCTTTACGTTCTCTGTCGCTGCAATGTTTGCATTTCTCCTCCATCTTTTTATCCAGCTTCAGATTCTTATCAAGGCATTCCTGTAAAATACGATGTACCATTACATCGGGATAACGCCTTATAGGAGAAGTAAAATGACAATAGTGTTCGAATCCCAAACCATAATGTCCAATATTTTCGGAAGTATAAATTGCCTTAGCCATTGTACGAATACCTAATTGTTCCAATACATGCTGTTCGGGTTTTCCCTGCACTTCTTTAAGCATTTTATTAAAAGATGCTGCAACAGCTTCCTCATCATGTAAATTAAAAATATACCCGAATTTTTTTGCAAATGCAGCAAAAGGTTTCAATTTTTCATCATCTGGTGTATCGTGTATCCGGTAAGGGAAAGGAATGGGTGCTTTATTGATTTTAATTTTTGATACATAAGCCGCAATTGTTCTGTTGGCCAGTAACATAAACTCTTCAATTAATTTATGAGCATCTTTGCTTTCTTTAATTATTATGCCAATGGGTTTCCCTTTTTCATCCAATTGAAATTTTACTTCCTGAGATGAAAAATTTATAGCTCCATTTCTAAACCTTTCTCTTCGGAATTTTTGTGCTAAATCATTTAATAATAAGATTGGTTTATAATGCAGGCCGTCTTTCTTTTCAATGATTTCCTGTACCTCATCATAGGTAAACCGATGATTGCTATGAATGACAGTTCTCCCAATCCAGCTATGTTTTATTTCGGCTCGATTATTAATCTGGCATATTACAGAGAAAGTATATTTATCTTCATTAGGGCGTAAAGAACATAATTCATTTGATATTTTTTCGGGTAGCATTGGGTTAACCCTGTCTGGTAAGTACACACTGGTAGCCCGCTCGTAAGCAACTTTATCTAAGGCCGACCCTGGTTTTACAAAATGGCTGACATCAGCAATGTGTATACCTATTTCATAATTTCCATTATCGAGATTTCTAACAGAAATTGCATCATCAAAATCTTTTGCATCTGCCGGATCTATGGTAAAAGTTAAAATATCCCTGTAATCTTTACGCTTCATTAATTCCTGCCTGGTAATATTTTCTGAAAGCTGATGAGCTTCTTTCATAACTACTTCATCAAAAGTTAAGGGAAAGCCACTTTCAATTAATAGTTCTTTCATTGCAAAGTCATTCATATCTTCTGCCTTTATCACACTCACAACCTCACCTTCAGGTTTTTTATCATCCTTTTTCCATTTTATCAAACGCACTACCACCCTTTCCTTGTCCTTTGCACCATTTAACTTTTCAAGTGGAATAAAAAAATCAGGCATTGGCTTTTCAGTATCAGACGTAAAAAAAGCAAATGCTTTGCTAACCTGTAAATTACCAATAAAGTCAGTTTGTTTCCTTTCAGTAACATCACAAATCTTCCCTTCAATACGTTTACCGGGCAACGCCTGACCTGAAATTTGAACACTTACAGTATCGCCATGAAATGCCCTGTTAAAATCATTTGGACGTACCAGAATGTCCTTTTCCATTCCCTCAACGGCAACAAAACCAATACCACTTCTGGAAATATCCAGAACGCCTTTTACGATTTTTTTTTGCAAAGAGTTTTTACCAGCCTTTATTTTATTAGTCATATTCTTTTCTTTTTGAACTGCTTATTTTTTTAAAATGTTTGTGGCAGTCTAAGCATTATCTTATCAACTTTTATACTTATATAATGGCTAATGCAATAAAATTTCATTTAATTAAAAACTGTGTGCAATGTACCAACAAATTGCTATATTCGAATAAACCATGCACAGTGCAACCGCTCACAAATTCTCCACAACGTATTATAAGTAAAACAATCTGGATGCTATCGCTTGTAAGTCTTTTTACAGATATGGCCAGCGAAATGTTGTATCCAGTGATGCCACTATTCTTAAAACAGATTGGGTTTACAGTAATATTTATAGGTATTTTAGAAGGTATAGCAGAAGCTATTGCAGGTTTAAGCAAGCCTTATTTTGGCAAATTAAGTGATAGTACAGGCAGGCGATTGCCCTTTGTACGGTATGGCTATGCGCTAAGTGCCATTAGTAAACCAATTATGGCATTTTTTATTTTTCCATTATGGATTTTTTTTGCAAGAACTATTGACCGCCTTGGCAAAGGGATAAGAACAGGTGCAAGGGATGCAATGCTAAGTGATGAAGTAATTTCAACAACAAAAGGTCAGGTTTTTGGCTTTCACCGAAGTATGGATACTTTGGGTGCTGTTTTTGGACCTGCCATTGCATTAATATATTTATATTTTTATCCAACAGATTATAAAACACTTTTTATAATTGCATTTGGACCAGGTATTTTGGCAATTCTATTAACCTTTTTGATTAAAGAAAAAAGAAAATTGACTCCAACCAATGTTCACTTAAAAACCAATAATATTTTTTCTTTTATTGTATACTGGAAAACCAGCAGCCCATATTACAAAAAATTAGTTACCGGTTTATTGATATTTGCACTATTCAACAGCAGTGATGTATTTTTATTATTAAAGATGAAAGAAAGCGGATTGAATGATTCATTTGTTATTGGAATTTACATTTTTTACAATTTGATTTACGCCTTATTAGCTTACCCAATTGGAATACTAGCAGATAAATTAGGCTTAAAAAAAATATTTCTAGTGGG
>JAYUTC010000388.1:0-2985 GCA_043755395.1 Ferruginibacter sp. | reverse complement strand
TCTGCCTTTTGTAATGCAGTAATATCAATTTTCCCATTTTTAACATTCCAAAGTGCAAAACTTAAATTACTGCTTAACAATTGCCCCCTACCCGCTGGTAATTGCCTGCTGAGTATTATAACCTGATATCCATTCTCAGTAAATAACTCCCCTAAGGCTTTGCCCACTAACCCGGTTCCACCAGTAATTAAAACTGTTTGCATTTTTTAATAAAATTTAAACATTTATGTAAAAACAATTTGCTTTTTATCTTGTTCAATGTAAATTAACGCTATTGATTTTTATATCGTAATTTTAATTTCAACAATCTCTTATAATGAATCGCTTAATTTTTAGCCTAATATTAATTGTGGTGTTGCCCGCCACAGCCTTTTGCCAAAGGGTTACTTATTCCGATTACGATCAGGAAGATAACAGGGATATTAATTTTGAAGTTATTGGAAAAATGAACGGAAATATTTTAGTGTATAAAAATATCAGATGGCGGCATAAAATCAGTATTTATGGGGGCGATATGCAGCAAAAAGAAACAGTAAAACTGGATTTTATTCCTGATAAAACTTTTAATGTTGATTTTGTTACCTACCCCAATCATTTTTACATTATCTACCAATTTCAGAAAAAAAATATTTTACACTGTATGGCTGTAAAAATGGATGGTGATGGCAAAAAAATGGAGGAACCTGTTGAATTGGATACTACACAAATTTCTATGCTGGCCGATAATAAAATTTATACAACTATCAACAGCGAGGATAAACTGAAAATAATGGTGTTTAAAATTCATAAAAAAAATGAAAGATTTAATATTTCTACAATGTTATTTGATAATAATTTAAAATTACTTGCCAAAAGCCGCCAGGAACTGGAATTTAATGAACGCAAAGACAGTTACAGTAATTATTTAGTAGATAATGATGGTAATTTTATTTTTACCAAAGATTCTAAAAGCGGGAACAGAGATAATAGCAGTGAATTAAACCTGGTTATAAAGGAACCATCACAGGAAATATTGGACTATCATATTATTGATTTGGATAAAAATTATGTAGATGAAGTGAAACTTAAAATTGATAATCTTAATAAACGGTATATCATTAATTCATTTTATTACAAAAAAAACAGGGGTAATATTGAGGGGTTATTTACCTATGTTTGGGATAAAAAAAATACCAAAACTTTTGCCAGGGGATTTACAGTTTTAGGCGATTCTTTACGCTACGAAGCAAAAGAATCGGGGCAACTTAGATTTGCATTGGATGATTTTTTTATACGACAGATATTTGTAAAAAAAGATGGTGGTTTTTTAATTACCGCCGAAGAATATTCTTCTCAAAGCCGTGGTGCCAGCAACTCATGGAACCGGTGGGATTATCTTAACAATTACTACTATAGCCCCTACTCATCTTATTATTATAACCCGTATAATTCTTTTTACAGGCCATTAAATAGTTATAACAGTAATCAAAGCACAAGATATTACTATTCCAACATTATAGTTTTAAGCCTTGATAAAACCGGAAATATTGAATGGAACAGGGTAATGCATAAAGATCAGTATGATGATGATAATGATAATTTTTTATCATTTTCTACCATGAACAGTGGTGGCGGAATTAATTTTTTATTTAATGATGATAAAAATAAAAATCAAATTATTGCCAATCAAAGTATTTCTCCCTCGGGGCAATTAACACGCAACCCAACTTTAAAAAGTCAGGAAAAAGGTTACCAGTTTATGACACGCTTAAGTAAACAGGTAGGCGCAAATCAACTTATAATTCCCTGTACTTACAGGGGCTATATTTGTTTTGCCAGAGTTGATTTTTAAAAAAATGGATAAGCTGTAAAAATCTTTTCATTGATAAAAATATTTAACCACCTTTGTAAAGAGATTTACATTTTTTAATATTAATTATTAACCAGCAGTGACCGGCACTTTTAAAGCCAACAATCCTTATAATACTTTTCTTTTGCTTATTTATGGCATTTTACTTAAACTGCCCATGTTTTTGCATCCAAAAATTCCTCAGCCTCAGCAAATAGATGGCTTTTTGTATAAGGCTTTATTAAAATGGTTACAGCCTGTAGCAATTAATTTACCGGTAATTTATGCTGTAATAGCTTACATTTTATTATATACTCAGGCAGTTTCATTTAATAAATTAGTAAACGATTTGCGGTTAATGCAAAAACCCAATTACCTAACCGCGATGAGTTATTTATTGCTTACTTCTTTATTTTCCGAATGGGATATGCTATCGGCACCACTTATTATTAATACATTTTTAATTTGGGTTTGGGCACGCATGAGTAGCCTGCACAGTAATGCCAGTCCAAAAACAACTTTATTCAATATTGGTATTGCCATTGGGATCTCTACTTTTTTTTATTTTCCATCTTTGGCATTTGCCGCTTTAATTATTTTTGGCCTCGCCATTATCCGGCCATTTAAATTATCAGAGTGGTTAATTGCATTATTTGGTATCATCACACCTTATTATTTTATTTTAGCTTGGGCATTTTTAACTGATAAATGGAAAGGGTATAAATTTCCGGGTTTTGCAGTCACCAATCCTCAGTTCAATCAAACCAACTGGTCTTATGTTGCTATTTTCGTTGTATTATTAACTGCAGTAGCCGGCCTTTTTTTTATACAACAAAATTTCAGGCGCCAACTTGTGCAGGCCCGTAAAAGCTGGAACCTTATTTTTTTGTATTTACTTGTAGCAGTATTTGTACCTTTTATTAATGCCACCCATACGTTTGAATACTGGATTTTATGTGCCGTACCACTTTCGGCACTTTTAGGCGCTGCCTTTTTATATCCCACAAAAAAAATAGTGCCGCTGGTACTGCATTGGGTAATGGTGGCTTTTGTAATTGCGATAAGCTACTTTGTTCATTAATTAAAATCCAAATTGTACATTTGCATTGCTTTATAAAAGGCAATTATTTTTTGTAACCAGCTGTTGATGCTGCCCC
>JAYUTC010000387.1:0-2986 GCA_043755395.1 Ferruginibacter sp. | reverse complement strand
AATACAATTTACTTTTTGAAAGATTTCTTAATCCTGAGCGAAAGAGTATGCCTGATATTGATACTGATTTTGATGATGATGGCAGGCAAAAAGTAATTGATTATGTAGTTCAGAAATATGGAAAAAATCAGGTAGCGCAAATTATTACCTATGGCACTATGGCTGCCAAAAGCAGTATTGCGGATGTAGCAAGGGTAATGGATTTGCCTTTGGCAGAAAGCAGGGCTATTTCAAAATTAGTTCCGGAGCGGCCTGGCATTAATTTAAAAAGATTATTACATGCCCCATTTACTATTAAAGAATCAAAAGGTGTTGAAAAATCTTTAGAAGAAAAAGAAGCTCTTCAGGCAGATGACATAGAAAATGTAAAACAACTGAGGGAAATTTATAAAGGAACCGATTTAAGAAGCACTATTTTACATGAAGCAGAAATTCTTGAGGGATCTGTCCGCAACACCGGAATTCATGCATCTGCCATCATTATTGCCCCTAAAGATCTTACTGATTTATTGCCTGTTGCCACCTCTAAAGAATCTGAATTATGGTTAACACAAATAGAAGGCAATTCAATAGAAGAAGCTGGTGTAATTAAAATGGACTTTCTGGGATTAAAAACTTTAAGTATTTTAAAAACTGCACTTCGGCTAATAAAACAAAATCATGGGGTGGAAATAGAAATTGACTCTATCACATTAGATGATGAAAAAACTTATCAGCTGTATCAACGTGGTGATACCAATGGAACTTTTCAGTTTGAAAGTGCCGGTATGCAAAAATATTTACGTGAACTAAAGCCCGATAAGTTTGATGATTTAATTGCAATGAATGCTCTATATCGCCCCGGGCCAATGAGTTATATACCTGAATATATTGATCGTAAGCATGGAAAAAAACAGGTGGAATATGATTTGGCTGATATGGAAGTACACCTGAAAGAAACTTATGGCATCACAGTATACCAGGAGCAGGTTATGTTACTTTCTCAAAAGTTAGCTGGCTTTAGCAAAGGAGATGCAGATGTACTACGCAAAGCAATGGGTAAAAAACAAATTGCGGTACTCAATAAAATGAAAACACAATTTATTGAAGGTGCCACCGCAAAAAATCATCCATTAGAAAAATTAGAAAAAATATGGACAGACTGGGAAGCTTTTGCACAATACGCCTTTAATAAATCTCATAGTACCTGTTACGCCTTTGTAGCATATCAAACGGCTTATTTAAAAGCGCATTACCCCAGCGAATATATGGCGGCTGTTTTAAATCATGCAGGAAGTATAGATAAGATTACTTTCTTTATGGAAGAATGCAAGCGCATGGGATTAACAGTGCTTGGCCCCGATATTAATGAAAGTCAATATGGATTTGCAGTTAACCAAAAAGGGGAAATACGATTTGGTTTTAGTGGATTAAAAGGGGTTGGAGAAAAAGCAATTGAAGATATAATAATAGAAAGAGATAAGCATGGTACTTTTAAAACCATTTTTGATTTGGCAAAACGTTGTAACCAAAAATCAGTAAATAAAAAATCGATGGAAAGCCTTGCTTATAGCGGTGCTTTTGATTGTTTTAAAGATATTATCCGTTCACAATATTTTTACCAGGCACCGGGTGATGTATCAGGATTGGAAAAAATTATCAAATTTGGAAATGTTTATCAATCTCAAACTGCCAATACAACCAATACATTATTTGGCGATTTAGCCATGCCCGAAATATCTACCCCAAAATTATCTATTTGTGAGCCCTGGCCCTTAGTGCAACAGTTGGATTTTGAAAAAGAAGTTACGGGCATGTATATTAGTGGCCACCCCTTAGATAATTATAAATTTGAGCTGAAACATTACAATATTACTCCATTGGCTGATTACATTGAATTTAAGAACAATGTAAACACCAATGTCAATCCTGTAAAACAATTTAGGGTGGCTGGTTTAGTAATAGATACTGCTCATCGACATACCAAGACAGGTAAAAACTTTGGAATACTTACTATTGAGGATTTTAGTGGCAAAGCTGAGTTTATGTTGTGGAGTGAAGATTATGTCCGCTATCAGAATTATCTGGAAAAGGGAATGATAGTATTGGTGGAAGGTGGTTTTAAACAACGTTACAATGGCACAGAATTTCAATTTAACCTGAGCAGGATTCATTTACTGGAAACAGTGAAAACTAATTTAACCAAACAGGTAATAATTGATGTTCAGCCGCAATTTATTAATGAAAACATGATCAATTTTATTGATAGAAATATTAAGAGTAACCCTGGTAAAACATCAATAAAATTTAATGTAAAGGACTTGAGGAATAATTATAAAGTGGGCATGTACAGCCTGGAAAAAGGCTTTACCATGAATGATGAGATGGCTCTATTTTTAAATGACAATCTGGATGTGGAAGTGAATGTAGTGACTATGTAATTATTCTAAGATAAATATTTCCCGATGTCCACCCTCTATACAATCCATATAACCTTTCATGATTTCTTTTAATTCTTCACTCATTGTTGCAGATCGAAGGTTGGTAATAAAACCACCAATATCTTCCGTTTCCGACTCAACAACTACTGACCAGTAGTTACTTACAATATCTGTCATTACTTTCATGCTGCTAATACCTTCGGTTATTTTAAAATGCGGTGCAGCAAGTTTAAGCATTTTAACCAGGTCCTTAGCTTTTCCTGGTTTTGCCTGAAATACTTCTCTGATTATATACATATAGTTTTATTTAGCCGGTAAAGATAGTTTCCATATTCATAAAATGCAAGTATCCATATGCCTGAAAAGGTTTTACAATGCCCGACACTATGACTTATTTCCTGTCAATGTTTTTCATCACATAATGTGGATATGTCATTACAGCACATTAGCAAGTTTGGATGTAAATTTGCCCTCTTCTTATAAAATTAAAACAAAAAAATATTATGGCACATGAATTCACAGATGCAAATTTTAAGACAGACGTTTTAGACAGCGATAAATTAACA
>JAYUTC010000386.1:0-2998 GCA_043755395.1 Ferruginibacter sp. | reverse complement strand
TAATGGATGTAGCAAAGACACTACAATTGCAGTATCTGTAAGAGTTAAACCTATTTTAGCTTTTTCAAACCTATCATCTGTATGTGTTAATGTTCCTGCATATTCTATTGATTCAGCTACAGTAACAAATGGGGTAACGGGTACAGGTGTTTACTCCGGTAATGGAATAACTAATGGAGCTGCAGGTACTTTTAATCCTTCTATTGCAGGTGTTGGTACGCATACCATAAAGTATGTATTTACCTCAACATTAGGTTGTTTGGATTCAATTACAAGAACTATAGTTGTAAAAGCAATCCCTTTTGCATCCTTTACATTCCCAACGAATTGTTTACCAAATAATACTGTTCAGTTTACAAATACAAGTACTGGTGGAATAAATTATAGTTGGGATTTTGGTGATGGAAGCCCGGTTGTAACAACACTCTCTCCTGCACATAACTTTGCTGGATCAGGACCTTATAATGTAAAACTCACAGTATTATCAAATGGCTGTAGTAAAGACACAACAATTGCAGTAACAGTAAGGGTTCAACCTGTTTTAGCATTTCGTGCCTTATCTTCCGTGTGTGCAAATGTTCCGGCTTATTCAATAGATTCTGCAACAGTAACAAATGGTGTTACCGGTATAGGTTTATATTCAGGGAATGGTATTACCAATGTAAATACTGGAATATTTAATCCATCAATTGCTGGTTTTGGAACTCATACTATCAAGTATGTATTTACCTCTAGTTTAGGTTGTAAAGACTCAATCTCAAAAACTATTACTGTAAAAGCTATTCCTTTTTCTTCTTTTACGTTTCCTTCCATTTGTTTACCAAACAATACCGTTCAATTCACCAATGCAAGTACAGGAGCTACAAGCTATATTTGGGATTTTGGTGATGGTAGCCCTATTGTAACTCTTATTTCTCCGGCTCATGCATATACAGGATCGGGGCCTTATAATGTAAAGCTTACAGTATTATCTAATGGTTGTAACAAAGACACAACTATTCCTGTAACGGTAAGGGTAAAACCTATGTTATCATTTACTCCAATTGCAGCAGTTTGTGCTAACCTCGCCCCCTATACTATTACTGGCGGTAGTGTAACCAATGGTGTTACGGGCACAGGTATATATTCTGGACAAGGTATTATAAACGGAGCAACAGGATTGTTTAACCCTGCTTTAGCTAACCTGGGCAACAAAACCATAAAATTTATTTTTACCTCAACGCTTGGCTGTATTGATTCTGTTTCTCAGGTAATTACTGTTAAGGGAGTACCTAAAGCAGGATTTACATTTCCAACAACCTGTTTGGCAAATGGCACAGTGAACTTTACAGATACCAGTAAGTTACCATCAGGGGTTCCGTCATATTTGTGGAATTTTGGTGAACCATCTTCCGGTGTATCAAACACATCTGCCATCAGGAATGCACAACATAGTTATAGTGGTGCTGGTCCTTACAATGTCAAATTGCTTGTAAACATAAACGGTTGTTCAGATAGCATAACAAATCCTGTAACCGTAAGAATTCAGCCACAACTTAATTTCCCGGTTCCTCCTAGTGTTTGTGCAAATGCACCCGCCTATTCTATTGCTACAGGAACAGTAATCAATGGTGTTACCGGAGTCTCAAAATATAAGGGCAAAGGAATAACTGATACATTATTAGGTATTTTCAATCCTGCTATTGCAGGGGTTGGAGGTCATAATATAACCTATTATTTTACTTCTATTTTAGGATGTCAGGATTCTGTGACTAAACAATTAATTGTTCGTCCTGTACCTATTGCTTCATTTAATTATCCTACAGGATGTTTGACAACAAATTCTGTACAGTTTACAAATACTAGTTTCCCCTCAACCGGGGCAACTTATTTGTGGGATTTTGGGGATCCTGGATCTGGTGGATTAAATACATCTGTATTATCAGGTCCTAGTCACACCTATAATGTTTTTGGAACTTATCCGGTTAAGTTGACAATTACAGTAAATGGTTGTTCTGACGATACCGTTATCAATTCTACCTTTAGATTACAACCGGTTATTAATTATCCACCTCTGCCTATAGTCTGTCAAATTACTGATACAATATCCGTTAATACTGCTGTTGTTACAAATGGTGTTCCTCCCGCTTTCCCGGGATCATATTCAGGTCCTGGCGTATTTGATACATTGGGATTGTTTAACCCAGTTCTTGCAGGATATGGTGCTCATACCATTAAATTTACTTTTACAAGTAATGGCGGTTGTATAGCCACAAAAACATCTACTATAACTGTAAATCCAAGACCCGTAATCTCACGTATTATTTTTAATAACAGACCCGATTCTAATATTTGTTTCAATGATACATTACAAATAGGAAATCAGGTTGCTGTGGCATATGGTAATGTAGTAAAATGGGAGTGGAATTTGGGTGACAATACTGATACTACCTTCACAACAAACACTCTAATTAAGTATAATTACGCAAGAGATTCAGTATATAAGATAACTCTTGTTACTACTTCAGATAAGGGCTGCGTTAGTTTACCGGTTTCCAGATTTATTTATGTTAGAGCCTTGCCTATTGCCTCATTTACTGCACCTGCAGGGGTATGTATGCCAAATGGGTTAGTTAAGTTTGAAAATGCATCAAGTATTAACAATGAAAATGTAAGCACCTTATCGTATGTGTGGTTTTTTGGAGACGGAAGTAATGTTTCCACTCTGAATAGTCCCACCCATATTTACAATACAACATTATCCCAAACTGATGTAATATTAAGAGTGACCACTGCTTATGGATGTAAAAGTGAGGATACTTCTATTCTGTATTTTTATTCCAAACCTCTAGCTGATTTCGCAGCTGTTCCTAATGTTGCTTGTCAAGGCAAGCCTGTTTCATTTACTAATTTAACTGTATCGCCCAACATTACGAGTGCATCATGGAACTTTGGTGATGGAAGTGGTATTTCAAATGCAATTGCACCTGTAAAATCATATGCAGGATATGGTGAATTT
>JAYUTC010000385.1:0-3006 GCA_043755395.1 Ferruginibacter sp. | reverse complement strand
AATTGCATCTAACTAAACTAAACATTACAAGAACGTTGTTTCCGAATAAGCAACCGTTAAAAAATTAATTATCCAAAGTAACAGCCAACCCGAAAAGGTTGGCTGTTGCTATATATGAAGATTACGAATCTCCTGAAGGTATTCCAGGTATACTTCCAATTTAATTCCGGTTGATCTTCCAATATTAAAACCATTGCTATGAGCTAAATGATATTTTAGTTAGTCCTGTTGCATTACCCGAAATACTTTTAAAAAGCTATTTAAGCAAGATTATTAATCCTAATTAATTTACTCTCCTTACAAAAAGAAAAAGGGTGTAATTGATACACCCTTTAACTATTATGAGTTGATTTATAGAAATCCTCTTTTACTTTGATTGTGCTAATACCGCTTTTCAGCTTTCAACGCAATACATTTTATAACATCAATACTTCATCTCCCTTAACTTCTCCAGCTTTTCTTGGCTTCCTGCATCAAACCGTTCAATTTCTTTTCCATCCGAATCATACTTTACCCACGGGCCAACATTATCGTTGTTATAATGAAAACCGATTTCCTTATTATCACTTCCACATTCTGTATATTCCACCATCCCAAAACTGTTGTTTTTATAAGCAACTGTTTCGTAGCGCCTGGAGACTTTATTGATACACGGGTTCACTACAAATTGATAATCCTGCCCCTTACTGAAATAAACAATCAGCACCGTATCATAAATTTTGGGCCCAACAGGCCCATCGCCTTCATGTTCTCTGTCTGCAAAATAATACTGCTTCAGTTTTAGATCATTTTTATACAAAGTAATGATACGTTTTGTGCTATCTACTGTAGTTTTGTCGGGTACCTGGTCAGATTCTTTCATTATCTTTTCTTTTAATTCTTCTGTCCATTTTTTAGCAAATTTTATGGATGAATTTTCCTGTGTGCAGGATGTGGCCGTCAAAATAAAGAGGGATGAAACAACAAAGGTAAAATAACCGGTTGTCTTCCTTTTGTACATGGTGTTCATATTTCTAATGATAGTTTACTTTTACTTGGAAGCATTTTTATAATCGGCGAAACTACTCTGTTTATGAACAATTACGCCATGGCCAATTATAACAAATTGTAAAGTTTTGGGCTAATCATGAATGATCCATAACTCTGTAGCAATAATCTTTTGCGTTAAAGAATTTCTGTGATATTTATTCAAGTTTTTCTTACCAAAAAATGTCATTCACAAATGGGGGATCATGTTTTGAGAACCAGAGGCTTTTCTGCTTTGAGTAATTTTGGCCAGTGAAAAAAATATTTTTTTCGCCATCAAATAATTATAAACAACTTCTGCCCGGTTGAGGAGTATTAAATTTTTAATCAATGCCAACTTATGTCTCGCTAATCTTTTCATACTAAACTTGAAATGCCCAGCGTAATTAATGTTACAGGCCCTGTCTAAAAAATGAACCCATTCACTTTTGACTCTTGATTCAATATCCTTGTTTGTATTTGAAATTCGCAACTCCCTGTCGTGATATATATTTACACCTGGATAAATACCTGCCTTAAAGCCCCAATATTTTGCTCTTTGTAAATAACTTCTGTCTTCACCGTAGTGAAAAAAAATGGGATCAAATCCACCAGTCTTTTTTAAGCATTCTGCGCTGATAAGCCAGGCTGCTGCATTTACAAAACCAGTGTTTATAAGCATACTACTTTTTGCAAGCTGAAAACTTTCGGTAATGCTGCCAGGCTTCACATCCGATTCAAGCAAGTACTTTAGAAAATATTTATCCATTTTGTCACCTGCCCCGTTAAGATGCAAAGGACTGATAACACCGTATTGAGGGTGCAACGTCTGAATTTTTATCAGGGTCTCAATCGTATTATATTCTACCCAGGCATCCTGGTTTAATAAGAATACATAATCAGCTTTGTTACTAATTGCCAATCTCAAACCAATATTATTTGCCTGACCAAAACCTAAATTTTTTGCTGCTTCAAATAAGTGAACTGCAGGGAAATGCTTTTTGATAGTAGAAACAGTAAGATCGCCTGAGCCATTATCTATGCAAATAATTTTTACATAGCAAGAACCATTTACCAGGCTGCTTAAACATTTTTCAATCCATTTCATCCCATTATAAGTAACCACGATACAGTAAACACTTTTCAAATTTTGCCGGTTGAAAGGATGGTGAATAATTTTAGAAATTAATTTTTCCAAAAATAGGGCTCACAAATGGTTTCTTTTTTTATTTACTAAAAAACTATGAAAGGTTAATGATTTATTAACCGGCTTCGGTTGCAAACATTTTATCTTGGGCACCCATTGGATTTTTACATTAGCTGGTAACAAATGAAAAGAAAGTATATCCTGTATTTAACAACAAACAGCACCTGGGGCGGCAGTGAAATATTGTGGGCACAGTCAGCTAAAAAATTTATTGACAAAGGTTTTTTTGTAAAGGCTGGGGCTTATTACGATTTTGATCAGCTAAAGCCATACTTGAGTGGAAAAGAACAATATGTTGATCTTAACAAACGCTTTATACCTCCTGCTGCTGTACTAAGAGCTTTTGAAAAAATGAAAATCGGGAGTTATGCGCCAGTAGACAATTTAACTGAAGTGATAAAAAAACATAAACCGGATCTGGCAATTATTTCCCAGGGGAATAATAAGGATGGATTAAGTTTTATGCAGTTTTGTTACGATAATAATATTCCTTTTATAAATATTGTACACCTGGTAACAGAAAGTTTATGGCCCGGGCTGGATGACAAAAAAATAGATCAGCTTAATGTGCTTTTTGATAAAGCAATTGTAAACTTTTTTGTTTCAAAGCATGTGCAGCTAATGCATGAAAAAATATTGGGAAAGAAATTATCCAATGCCAAACCGATTTATAACCCTTTTACAAAATCTTCTGTTGATTCAATAAAATACCCTGTTGTTAAAGATGGAGGATTTAAAGTAGCATTAATCGGCAGGCTGGAGTGTTTTCACAAAGGATACGATCTTTTAATTGA
>JAYUTC010000384.1:0-19873 GCA_043755395.1 Ferruginibacter sp. | reverse complement strand
CTTGCTTATGCAGACAGTAAAGACAAAGCAATAATTGGAATTGAATTACACAGCGGCCGTAACCGTATTGTACGCCGTATATTTGAACATTTAGGTTACGATGTAAAAGGTTTGGACAGGGTGATGTATGCAAACCTTACCAAAAAAAATGTAGAACGAAGCAAGTGGCGCTATTTAAGTGATAAAGAAATTCGTTTGCTTAAATATATGAATACCGCTAAAAAGAAATAAAATTTTTAAATGTTACCAGAATCTATCAATAATAAAAAAGCTAACCCTCCTTTTAAGCTGGCAGAAAGTATTGTTTTTGAAAATGAAAATTTTGTTGCCATCAACAAAGCTGCCGGGCTTTTATCAATACCCGACAGAATGCAAAGCGAAGTTTCGCTTAAAGATATGTTGCTGGCCAAATATGGTACCGTCTTTACTGTGCACCGTTTAGATAAAGATACCAGTGGCATTATTGTATTTGCAAAAAACGAAACAACACATAAATTTTTATCACAGGCTTTTGAAGATAGAAGGGTAGAAAAATATTACCAGGGCATTATACATGGTTCCCCTGTCGAAAAAAAGGGTACAATTGATGCCCCTATCAGCGAACATTTGGTGCAAAAAGGATTAATGGTTATACACCGTAATGGTAAATCTTCTGTAACGGATTATGAAGTAATTGAAGCGTATAAATCTTTTTCACTGTTACAATTTCAATTACATACCGGCCGCACACATCAGATACGGGTACACTGTAAAAACATGGGCCATCCGCTTGCCTGTGATGATTTGTATGGCGATGGGAAACCTGTTTTATTGTCCTCCCTTAAAAAAAAATATAAGCTGGGCAAACACGATGAAGAAGAAAGGCCCATGCTTAACAGGCTTGCACTGCACTCTTACTGCCTAAAATTTACGGATGCAGATGGGAAAATGATTGACCTGGTGGCTGAATTGCCAAAAGATATAAGGGCATTATTGCAACAGCTGAAGAAGAATTAAAAAAAAATGCCGGGAATACGAATGGCGTTTTAAATTTTTTCGTCTTCCCAACTTCCCTGCAAAATAAAATCTAATCAATATTCGGCTGTGGTGTATAGCGTAAATATGGCTTTATAATTTCCACACCTTTCGGGAATTTTTTGATCGCATCTTCTGTACTTATTGCCGGTACTACAATTACTTTTTCGCCTGCTACCCAGTTAACGGGTGTGGCTACACTGTATTTAGCAGTAAGCTGTAATGAATCTACCACCCTCAATACTTCAACAAAATTTCTACCGGTTGATGCAGGATAAGTAATAATTAATTTCACTGCTTTATCCGGACCAATAATTACCAGCGATCGAACGGTTGCCGTTGCAGATGCGTTAGGATGAATAAAATCGTACAATTCAGAAACCTTTTTATCGTCATCAGCAATAATAGGAAAATCAACAGAGCAATGTTGTGTTTCATTAATATCGTTAATCCAGCTTAAATGTTTATCAACAGGATCAACACTTAATGCCAGTACTTTTACATTACGGTTTGCAAATTCATCCTTTAAAGCTGCAGTACGCCCCAGTTCTGTAGTACAAACAGGTGTATAATCTGCAGGATGAGAAAATAATATACCCCACGAATCGCCTAAATATTCGTAAAAATCAATTTCTCCTAAAGAAGTTTTTGCTTTAAAATTGGGAGCAATATCCCCTAATCGTAAACTCATAATAATTATTTTAGAAAGCAAATATAATTACTCTATTGGCTAAATAGACTAATATTGTAAAAAATATTTGGTTACAATTTATATTTACTTATATGCTATCAAAAAAAACACAATATGGGTTAAAAGCACTGGGATACCTGGCATTAAAATACGGTGAGGGACCTGTGCTTATTGCTGAAATTGCGAAAAAGAAAAAAATTCCCATAAAATTTTTGGAAAGTATTTTACTGCAACTGAAAAATAAAGGCATACTTGAAAGTAAAAAAGGAAAAGGTGGTGGTTATTTTTTGGCTCAACCCCCAAAAAAAACCACGCTTGCAGTTGCCATACGTATTGTTGATGGTCCTATTGCCATGATACCCTGTGTAAGTAAAAATTTTTATGAAAAATGTAAAGACTGTAATGAAGCAACCTGTGGCTTATATAAAACAATGATCTGGACCAGGGATGCAACATTAAAAATTTTAGAAAAGAAAACACTTTACGATTTAATTGATACTGATAGAAAATAAAATATCGAATAAATTAATATACAGTGGCAATTGTGGTGTACAATCCTTGTAACCTAAAAATATTTGCCATTAATTTGAAGAAGCCCTTTTTACACTTGCTTTACCAAACCTGTTTTTTACATTATCAATTGCTTTATACAAATCAGTTTTTCGTTCCACATCCTCAAATAAATTAGTTTGCACTGCATCATTGGTTAATTCACTCAAACGCACACCCAGTAACCGTATTGGATTGCCTTTTTTATACAGCCTTGTAAATAACTCTTTTGCAACAGGAATAATTTCATCATCAGCACAGGTATACGGTATTGTAGTTTGCCGCGATGTTGTTTCAAAATCGGGATAACGTATTTTTACAGCAACACAACCGGCTACTTTTCCATCCTTTCGTAATTCATAAGATATTTTTTCAATCATTCTCACTAATTCGCTCATTAAAAAAACATGATCAGTTTTATTTTCATCAAAAGTATTTTCGGTAGAAACAGATTTTGCTTCATGGTATTGCGTTACCTCCCCATGATGTATTCCCTGGCTCTTGTACCACAAATCAACACCCCATTTTCCCAGCCGTTCTTCCAATGCTTCAATATTAATTTCACTGATATCTTTTATTGTAAAAATGCCCATTGCTTTCAACACTTCATGTGTATGCTCACCTACTCCCGGAATTTTATTTACAGGCATTGGCGCTAAAAATTCTTTTTCTTTTCCAAAAGGTACCTGCAAATAACCATTAGGTTTTGCTTCATCTGTAGCAATTTTTGCAATCATCTTATTGCCTGCCAATCCAAAAGAAATTGGCAAATGAGTTTCATCAATTATTTGCTGACGCAGGTTTATGGTCCATTGCAGTGGATTGAAAAATTTTTCCATACCGGTGAGATCAATATAAAATTCATCTACCGATGCTTTTTCAAACAGTGGTGCTTTTGCTGCAATAATTTGTGTAACCCATCGGCTGTATTTACTGTATTCGCTACGGGAGCTATTGGCTACAATTAAATGAGGGCATAATTGAAAAGCTTTTTTAGAGGGCATACCCGAATGAATACCAAACTTACGGGCTGCATAACTGCAGGCCGCCACCACACCGCGATCTCTGCCACCAACTATTACCGGTTTATCTTTAAGTGAAGGGTTATTCAACACTTCTACTGATACAAAAAATGAATCTAAATCGAAATGTGCAATGATACGTTGAGGCTGTTTCACTTTGCTAATTTACAAAAAATTTAGCCTTATTTTGAGATGATTGATTTTTAAAAATTGTTGCTCTCTTATTCATAAATTTCCAGCAATCCATCAGGCAGTATAACAAATACTTTGCGGTTTTTGATGTCTACTTTTTCCAAACTGTCTTCATGTATCGGTATCAATGCTTCTTTACCGTTGTATAAAATACTGCATAATATTTGGTGTGGTTGTTCAATTACTTCCTCAATAATTCCAATTTCTACTCCTTCATGTATCATCATAAAACCCAGCATGGCAATTGGTGAAGATTTTGCTGCAAACTTTTTAAAATCAACTTCAGCCAGCCAAACTTCTTTAGGTGTTAATTTACGGGCAATTTCCATTATATCGATGCCTTCTAATTTAATAACGGTTTCGGTTTCATTTCTTATTTGAGCATATTGTAAAAAGTAAGGAATAAAATTATCTTTTTTTTCTTCTATAAAAATGGCTTCTAACCCTTTTAAAGAAGTTTTTTTACCCAAATTATGTTGCAAAACCAATTCGCCTTTTAAACCGGTACTTGCGGCCAGTTTGCCTATTTTAAAATATTCACTCATGTTTATGGATGGCGTTTGGCATTTTTTTAAATTGTATAAACTGCTACTTTTACAAAAATAACTTAAATTATAATTGGAGATTGGGCAGGTGGGAAACATAAAAAAAAGTCCCGCTAAAGAATAACGGGACTTTAAATGAATTAACGGAACAGAGGTAATTTATTCTTCTGTTTTGGTTTCTTCCACAGCAGGTGCTTCCGTAGCAGCTTCTACCGGGGTAGCTACTGGAACTTCGGCAACTTTCTTCACAAATGGTTTGTTACGGCTATCCATACGGGCCTTTTTGTGGGCTCCCTGGCGCTTTGCAACATGAGCATCATGCTCAGTTGTCCATTTTGTAAATTTCTCCATCGCCACGGCCTCATCAAACAAACCAAGTTCCACACCCCGTAAAAGGTGCTTTAAAAACAATACTCCTTTAAAAGAAAGGATACGGCGTACAGTATCAGTGGGTTGAGCACCTTTTTGCAGCCAGTCCAATGCTTTTTGACGATCTACCTGTATTGTTGCAGGAATCGTTAGAGGATTGTACGTACCAAGTTTTTGAATGAATTTACCGTCACGAGGGCTTCTGCCATCTGCTATAACGATAAAATAGAAGGGTCTCTTCTTTGAGCCATGTCTTTGCAGTCTCATTTTTACAGCCATAAAATAGAAATTTTCGGTTGTTATTAAATAGGGTTTCTCCTTAAAAAAGGATGACAAAGATAATTACCAATAAGGGATTAGCCAAATATTTTAGAAACATTTACAAATGGGTGATTTTGACCTGTAATTACTCTATTATTTTTTCTATATGAATCATTTTTCCTTCATCATTAATACCTTCTAAAACAACCTTTAATTTTTTGCTGAAATCATTATTATAAAAAGTAATGGGTACTTTACGGTTGGCTGCATCAGTAAAAATATAGGGCTGCCATAATAAAGTTGTTCTGGCATCTGTACCCAATCCGGTATTACTTTGCGAATAATCGGGTGAATAAAATTCTTTAAAGGGAGAATAACCGGCAATTTTAACCGATTTTAAATCGGTGTCTTTGGGGCGGCGGTCAATTAAATCATCCCCTTTTTTAAGATAGATAGATATGGCCGTTTTTATTTTTCCATCATCTCTAATACCAAAAAAGGGATAAATAACTTTTACCAAAGCAATATTACTAACCTGTATTATATCCAATTCCGATACATCCACTACATGCTCATCAACATATATTACCGGTAGGCCCTTGGCACGATCACCCACGATTGGGCCAACAAGCTGTTTGCCCCCGTTTATATATTTAACTTCTAAAAGACGGCTTCTATAGCCTATGTAATTATAAATATCAATTGCTGCTTCGGCCATTTCATCGTGCAATACATCATATGCTTCTGTATTGGTACCGCCTCTAAATAATCCGCTTGTATATTTTTCCTCCAGCTTTAACATGGGATCATTTTTCCAATTATTTCTGCCAACGCTTTTTACCACTACTGTTTGCAGCGTTTTATCTTTCCCAAATTGATTTTGGGCTTTGTTACTATTATAATAATTATACAATGCTGCTGGTTGATTAAATTTTATATATTCCATTGTATCGGGTATAAAATAATTGCTGTAATTATTTATTACAGGCGTTTGAATATGTGTAAAATTGGATGAACTAAAAGTCATCTGTGTGTTCAATAATTTATTTTTATTAAAAGAATATAACACTTTTGCACTGTCATAAAAAACAAGGTCCGTTTGTTTAATTAAACCTGTTGCATCTGGCTTAACAAAGTAAAATTGCTGTGTACTGTCTTTTGTTTTTACAATAAGGTTTACGTTTTCTGCTGTATCCAATTTTTGTAAAATTTCTTTACTTACCTGTCCGTAAACACTTAAGTAATTATCAGCAGGATATTGTATAACAGGCATTTTTATAGCCAGCATATCATCCCAGTTGTACCTGCGCCAGCCATGGGTAAGCATTACTAAATCTAAATTGTTTGTTGCTTCGCCTGTATTAGTAAAATAATAGGAAGGGTTTTGTATATAACCTTTTACATCGCCACCCAATAATAAATCTGTAACAATTGTTGAATTATTTTCTGTATTATTTATTGCTGCATCGGTAATGCTTAGCGACATATTGGATGGCATGGTATCTGTCATTTCAATTTCAATAATATTCTTTCCTCTTTTTTCTGTGCTGGTTTCTATACCTGTAATTATTGCACCCGTTGTATAATTATTATTATTGATAAATGCAATACGCTCGGCAACTGGTTGCCAATAAGCATCAAAAACAGTTAATTGCATAGTGCCGGTTGGCAATGTAGTAACGGGTACTGTACCGGTAAATGGATCTGCTGCAACAGCTATATCAGTTTTATAAAACACTTTTTGGTACATGCTCATCAGCACGTGAAGAGAATCGCCTGGCAGTTTATTTACAATATTATAAACCAGCCTGTCTTTTTGCTGAACCATTTTTAATGAAACCCCAACTGCTTTTGCTTTAGGCAAATAGGTTTGCTGAGTTATACCTTTATCATCCACCCACTCAGCATAATATTTTTCGTTAGACTGTACTTCTATATCAAATCTGCCCATTCCATCATGTGCAGCTTTTATTGGCATCAATACTTCTCCGGTTTCTTGTTTTTTTATAACTGCATTTATTTCAAAAGGAAAGCCGTTATTATAATTTGCTTTAAAGGCAATAGTGTTTCTGGTGCCTTCTACTATATCGCCACCTTCTGGAAAAAATTGAAGCGATACTTTTTTAATTAGGTTTTCATTTTCTGCTTTAGCATTATTATTTATTAATTTAATTGCTTTAATAAATAAAAAACTGGTATCAAAATTAAGCATCCAGGTAGTATAGGCCCGGCAAATAAGTTGTTTGCTTTGTAAACTGTCGGGTATTTGAAAATGCCCATCAGTAGTTGCATTAAAAATAGGGCAAATTTGTTGTTGTATCAGCTTTCCATTTTCATCATACAAAGCTGCATAAAAATTGGTACTTCTTGCAGAGGGAAGGTCTTCTTCAAACAAATAGGCTTTAAACCAAATGGTTTCTCCGGGTAAATACACTTCCTTATCAAAATGTATATGAATTTTTTCCTGCGGAAAATTAGTGCCATAAAGATTGATGCTGTTTTCTACAACTTGTGCAAAAAGTTTTGCCGGCACAAAAAAAGCGAATAAAATACAGCAGTAATAAAAAGTTTTGGTCAGGTAAGGCATACAGCTGGTTATTGTAAAAATAAATATAGCAATAATCCTTCTACCAAACCTTAACTTCATCCCATTATTAAAATCATTAACAAAGTATTACTATTATTATTTGCGCCCCATACCTGGCAATCTTCCCATAGGCATTTTGTTCATGTTCTTCATCATGCCTTTCATTTGTTCAAACTGCTTTAAAAATGCATTCAGCTCTGCCAAATCTTTTCCGGCACCTTTTGCAATACGAATTTTACGGTTGGGATTAATTAAATCGGGATTTCTGCGTTCCTGCAAAGTCATTGAGTTTATAAGCGCTTCAATACCCTTAAATGAATCGTCGTTAATATCTACGTCTTTTATCTGTTTGCCAACACCGGGTATCATGCCCATCAGGTCTTTAAGATTACCCATTTTTTTTATCTGCTGTAACTGGGTTTTAAAATCTTCAAAATCAAACTGATTTTTTCTGATTTTCTTTTCTAATTTTCTTGCTTCGGCTTCATCAAATTGTTCCTGTGCTTTTTCTACCAAACTTACAATATCACCCATGCCCAAAATACGCTGCGCCATACGCTCGGGATAAAACACATCAAGCGTATCCATCTTTTCGCCACTGCTGGCAAATTTTATCGGTTTGTTAACCGTGTATTTAATGGATAGTGCAGCTCCACCTCTGGTATCGCCATCTAATTTAGTAAGCACCACCCCACTAAAATTTAAGCGATCGTTAAATGCTTTTGCTGTATTTACGGCATCCTGGCCGGTCATACTATCTACAACAAATAAAATTTCCTGTGGATTAATGGCGCTTTTAATATTGGCCACTTCTGTCATCATCACTTCATCCACTGCCAACCGGCCGGCAGTATCTACAATAATTACATTTTTGTTTTTGCTTTTCGCTTCTTTTAAAGCATTTTGCACAATGGAAACCACATCTTTATTTTCCCGTTCTGCAAAAACATCTACACCAATTTGCCCACCTAAAACTTCTAACTGATCAATTGCCGCAGGCCTGTAAACATCGGCTGCTACTAATAAAGGGGATTTCCCTTTTTTAGTTTTAAGATAGTTGGCCAGTTTACCGCTAAATGTTGTTTTACCACTACCCTGCAATCCGGCAACTAAAATAATGGCAGGGTTACCACTGATATTAAACTCACTTTCGCTGCCACCCATTAATTCCGTCAATTCGTCCTGCACAATTTTTGTCATTTGCTGGCCGGGGTTAACGGCTAATAACACTTTTGCACCCAAGGCCTTCTCTTTTACCCTATCAGTAAATTCTTTAGCTATTTTATAGTTCACATCAGCATCTACCAATGCACGGCGTATGTCTTTTATGGTATTAGCTATATTAAGATCGGATATGCGGCCCTCCCCTTTAATATTTTTAAACGCAGATTCTAATTTTTCACTTAACGAATTAAACATATTGATTTACATTTTGAAATGGCTGCAAATTTAAAGAAAGGTTTGGTTTGAAAGACAATACTTTAAAATCAGCTTATTTATTATATTTTAAAGGCTTTTTTGGAAATGATTCTATATAATAAAAAATGACAAATTAAATAATAAAGGCTGCTGTTTATTAAATAATTCAATTTTATAAATAGTAAATCCTGACAAAATCATGACAATTGTCATAAAATATTATGACCTTATTCAATATAAAAAGAATCAACATCATAAATCAACCTGACCAGGCAGTTTACTTTTACGAAATTAAATTATTTATAAAAATATCAAATTATGAAACAGTTACAATCAAAATACATTTGGGTAATAACTTCCTTTGTATTATTTACGGGATACTGGATTAGTTGTACCAAAGATAATCAGATATTAGACGTGCCCGTTACTCTTAACGGAACCGAATTATTTTCTCAATTAACATCTACAGCACCCACTATTGATGGTACTGTTGATGCTATGTGGAATAATGCACCTAAACTAAGTGTTACGCCTACTGTACCTGATCCTGGTAATGGAATGTTTGCAGGATATAGTGGCATTACTTACCCTGTTACACTTCGTTCTATGTATGACGATCAGTACATTTATTTCCTGGCTGAAGTTCCGGATGTTGAAAAAAATCTTAAAGGATCTTCCTGGTACTTCAATCCCACTACTAAACTTTGGGCACAGGAACCCAGTTCAAAAACTTTTGATGCAAGTGGTGTTTTAACAAGAGATGGTTTTGGTATAGATCAGTTTGCTATGCTTTGGAATATTGATAATTCCACTCCAAAATTTGCCAGTCAATCCTGCTATGCAAGTTGTCACATTTTTACTCCGTATTTGGATTATTCAGTAACCCCACCAGTTATGAAAGCGAATACCAGCGGTAATCATTACACCAATGGTGCCGGTGAAAAAATTGATATGTGGTGGGCACACCCTGCAAGAGGCCTTGCTTTTGGCAATATGGATGATGAATACCAGGATTGGGCAGGTGGCCCAGGTGTAACTAATTTAGTTGGAGGTTCCGGCAATGGCCGTCACTTTGATGATTTGGTTGTAAGTGGTGCTTCTGCCACATGGCCTTATGCTCCTGCATATACTTCAGATGCAACCCAGGGATCGGCTAACAACAGGCAAAATTTAAAATTAGATGGTATAGGCGCTACCGTTACAGTTCCAATGTGGATTATTCCAAATAGTACTGGTGATTTTTTAAAGGTAGCAGATACATTAGCAGGGGGAGCAGCAAAAAAAATTACAGATGTTAGCTCTACCGGTGTATTAACTTATAGTGGCGGCACTATTGATCCAAATGTGGGAACCGATTATCAAAGAACCGGTAATGCTGTTTCCGGACCTACTGCAGTAAAGGGATTCCCGGGTGTAATTGTTTCACCTGTCATAAATGGCAGGGCAGATATTAGTATGAATGCTATTTATACAGGTACAAGTTGGGTATATGAATATAAACGCAAATTAAAAACAGCCGATGTATTAAAACAGGATATTGATTTTACAAGTTTGCAGGATCAATTTTTTGGAGTAGCATATTTTAATAAATCAAATTATCAGCACGGTATTAAACCAAACCTGGTATTGAAGTTTAAAAAATAAAAGGTAAACTCTGTTTCTAAAAACCTAAATAATAAATCATGTTACATAATAATAAAAAGATAGGGTTTTTGGCCGGCTTTACCATGCTTTTGCTAATTGGGTGCTACAAAGACAAAACAGTAATTTTTGATACCGGTGCCGAAATAACAAGACCGGTAAGTTTTGCAAAAGATATTACTCCAATTTTTGACAAGAGTTGCAGTTTAAGTGGCTGTCATACCACTGGAGGTAAAACTCCTAACCTTACCGCTACAGTTGCTCATAATTCCCTTACAGTTGGAAATTATTTTAACACAGCAACTCCTGAAAGTAGTACACTATATCAATGGATGACCGGCAAAAAAGCAACACCAATGCCTCCCGAAGGTATTAATAAAGATAATAATGCTCTTGTTCTTGCATGGATAAAACAAGGCGCCCAAAACAATTAAAAAAAACATTATGAAAAAGTATAAAAATATAATACTGCTTTTAATTACAGGTTTGCTTACCGGTGGTTTGTTTGCTCAAGATGCTGTACAGGCACCCACTGTAAAAAAAGTAAAGCCTGTAAAAAACACCTTTGAAAGTGTTTGGCTTATGGATAATCAAACGGTAATGGTTCCAATAAAAGGAACATTCGAATTTGATATTCAACATCGGTTTGGTACAGTGGAAAATGGCAGAAAAGACCTATGGGGATTTTTTGCTCCTTCCAATATCAGGTTAGGCCTGGGATATTCACCCATCAGCAAATTATTTGTAGGTGCAGGCATAACAAAGGAAAGAACTCAAATTGACTTTAATGCTAAATATGCATTGGTAAGACAACTCCCCAATAAAATACCAGTAAGTGTTACATGGTTTGCTAATATGGTAATTGATGCAAGGGAAAAAAGTAATTTTATAAATTCAGTTGACCGCCTTTCTTATTTTAACCAGATTATCATTGCACGAAAAATAACCGATAAATTCTCTGCACAGGTTGCACCAAGTTTTTCATGGTTCAATAATGTTGAAGCTTATGTTAACAGTAAAGGAGATATTTTAAATAAAATGGAAAATGGACATTTTGCCGTATCCATACTTGGCAGGTATAAAGTAACACAAAAATCAGCCGTAATTCTCGGTTACGATCAGCCATTAACACAACATACAACCAATAACCCCCATCCTAATATTTGTTTTGGATTTGAAACAACTACCAGTTCACATGCATTTCAGGTATTTGCAGGAAATTATCAAGGCATAGTACCCCAAAGCAATAATATGTATAATCAAAACGATTACACAGAAGGACAGTTTGTGATTGGATTTAATATAACAAGGTTATGGAATTTTTAATTTATAGTTTTTGAATTAAAAACAAAAAACCAGCCTACACAATCAGGCTGGTTTTTAATATTCTTGATTATTATGCATTAAATTTAATCTATACTTATCATTCTATAGATATTTTTTTTAGTATACCTTAACAATTCCTTTATCAATAATTAATTATGGATAATAGCTTTTTTATTTACATCGAACAGCTTGAATTAATGGCATTTTTCTCGGGCTATGCATTAATTTATTTAATTATTCATTATTTGGCCGAACATTTACAAATAAAAAAGGTAACCAAAATAAACTTAGTTTCTTTATTGCCACTTGCTTATGCATTAGTTGGTATTTTATATTTGGGGCTTCAATTAAAAAATTTATACCCCAATTTTTCAATTGAACAAATAAAATTGAGCACACAAAATCCGTATTTAAAAATATGGGGGCTTTTCTCTATACTTTTTCTGATACCGGCACTTAAAAAAAAGCCTGTTTTAAGTTTTTTGCATAGCCTTGTTTTTTTCTATTTTGTAGTTAAAGACTTATTACTTCATTTTTTATGGCGTACAGAAAAAAATGTTGTAAGTAATGATATGAATATTTATACTAAAAGTATTTTTATAAACCTTTCTGCTTTTGTTTTCATTTTGTTATGCTCTTTTCTATTAAATCTTATAAAAAGAAAAAAGATTTTTTAATATAAATACGCTCTTACTATATTGATGCCATAAATAATTTTATTGTTTTTACGCCTTAATAAGCTGGAAAATTAAGACATCCCTGACTTTCATTTCATACATATATGATTAATGTCATAAAATTATCTGAGAATCATCAGAATATTTATAATCTTCCTAAAATAATTTTACAGGACAATTTTAATCATTCAATCATTCAAAAAAATCTTTTATGAAAAAGAATAGTAACAAAATACAATTAATAATTGTTTTGCTTTTAAGTAGTCTGGGTTATATAGTGAGTTGTACCCGTGATAATTCAATTCCTCCTCCACCGGCAACTTCAGGCCCTGTAATTACACGTGGTACTAATGTTCACCTACCTGGCAATATGACTGCCGGAGTTATCACGGAATGGAAAGTTGATAAGTCTCACTCAAGCGTATTGTGGTCTACAAACTATGTTGGGGCTGCGGGTTTGCTTACAGGTCGTTTTAATCAATTTGGCATTCATGAAATTACTGACCCAAAAATGATAAATTATTTTACAAACAGTCAGCCATTAAAAGACAGTTCTTGGGCTTTTTATGAAAATGAACCAGAAAAAACTTATTTAAATGGATATGTCGAAATCAATACTTCCAACACAGGTGAGCCCGGAAGAGATACAGGATGTAATATTGGTGGATTAGGAACAGTTAAAATTGTTCCATATGGTAATGGAATAGCGTTCACTCATAATCTTACACTTACAAACCTTGCCAAAATAAAAACAACCGAAGTAAAATTTGATCCGCTTAGCAATGATTATATAGTAACTCTTAATCTAACATGGAAAGGTACATCAGCTTTGCCAATTACAAAATCAATAGTAGGCAAAATGAAATATATCCCAAAAGCAAATGTTAATTCAACATATGATGTTTTTGGCCTTCAATTAAAATTCCAGTTTAATTGCAGGGATTTTGGTATTGCCAGCACCAGTATTTCTGACAAAATTGATATTGAATGTAATATGAACTTTAATAATAAGTAATCAACTAAAAGAATTAAAATGAAACAACTAATAATATATACAGGCCTCATTTTTACAATGGGATTCGGTTTAATCGGATGCTATAAAGATGTTATCCTGCCTGATGCTGCAACAGATCCGGATGGACCTGCACAACCAGTGAGTTTTAAAAATGATTTGGCTCCAATATTTGATACCAAATGTGCTATTGCAGGTTGTCATGTTTCAGGTGGGCATAAACCTTATTTGCTTACCGCAATATCCTATCTTCAAATTGCAAACGGCGGATTTGTAAATACCATTGTTCCTAAAGAAAGCAAGTTATATGTAATGATCAATGGAGAGATGAAAGAATATATTCCATCTGCCATAGAAAGGCAAAAAGTGTATGACTGGATAAGAAATGGGGCACCCAACAATTAAATGAATTTAAAAAATAAAAAAATGAAACTAAAAATAAATTTTGCTAAATACCGGTTTGCATTACCAGTATACATGGCCAGTTGCTTGTTTTTATTCTATGCCAACTTAAATGCACAGGATAGTAATGCATTAATTGCAGCCACTGTAAAAGTAAAACCAGTAAAAAATACATTTCAAAGTATTTGGATTATTGACAATCAGACTGTGATGGTTCCAATAAAAGGAACATTTGAAATGGATATTATGCACCGGTTTGGAACTGTTGATAAAGGTTATGACGATTTTTGGGGCTTCTTTGCACCCTCTAATATTAGGCTTGGAGTTAGCTATGCCCCCATTAATAAATTAAACCTGGGTATTGGTATAACAAAGAGTAATATGCTTTGGGATGCCAGTGCTAAATATTCCATTATTACTCAAACAAAAGGAATTTACCCGGTAAGCATTACCTATTATGGCAATGCGGCATACAGCACAAAAAAAGATCCGGATGGTAGTCTATTTAAATATCCCGAACAAAGGGTTTCTTATTTTCACCAGCTGATTATTGCAAGAAAAATAAATTCAAAATTTTCTGTACAGATAGCACCAAGCCTATCTCATCAAAATTCAGTAGAAGGTTATTATACAAAAAATGACAGTACTGGAAAAGAAATTTTTAAAGCTATGAAGCATGAACATTTTGCCATAGCAATATCAGGTAGATATAAATTAACGAACGTTACATCCATTATGATAAATTATGATCAACCAATTACAAAACATGCCACAAATAACCCAAATCCCAATTTATCATTTGGAGTAGAATTTAATACAAGCAGTCACTCATTCCAACTGTTTTTGGGCAACTACTATGCCATGTCGCCACAACAGAATAACTTGTACAATCATGCGGATCCGTTTAGCCATGAGACCAATAAGAGTTACAGTGATATTTCATTGCATTTCCTGGATCATTTCCGCATTGGATTTAATATTACCAGGTTGTGGAATTATTAATTTATAGAAATAAATTAACGGAAAAAATGAATTTCTAAAATAATTTTTTGAGCCCTGAATTAATTTTAATTCAGGGCTTTTTTATTCCATATATGCATATTCAATTCCCCAATAATAAAATGTATATTTAGTAAAAGCTTAAAAAATGAAAATTACTCTTGGTAATAACAGAAGCTTTATTGGCGTCTCATGTCTATTCATTATAATCTTTTCCTGTACCAACAATTCTGATTCAATAAAAAAAAGGCAAAACTCCACCACTTCAATTTCAACAAAACATGTTTTAACAAAACCGCCCAGTACTTTACAGGATACGTTAACAATAAAGTCAGCAGTTGCGGTTTTCTATTATCCCGATTCTTCTCAACTAATAAAAATAAAAGAACAGAGTGATTCCGTTTTTTATAAGGGTTCCATGCATGAATATTTTTACCAAATGAAGACTGCCCGCACTGGTATTAGAAACAGCTGGCCCTGGCTAACAATAATAGAATCTAAAAATTACCGATACCTTTTTTTTATTAAGCAAGACGGCTCAGGGGATTATATTGATCTTAATTCTAAAAATGATCCTTATGGCTTGTTTATATTTGATGGAAAAAAAGCCCCACGGCCTGTAGATATGACTAATTTGGAAACAATAATCTCCTTTTATTTGAAAGAATAGTTTTTTTAATTTAAAAAAACTGATTAAAATCATGTTAAAAATATACAATCATCAGTTATTATTTATCCTCAGTGAAATAACTTTACAATTAAAGAAATGATACACAAAACAGTATCATTATTTGTTAAAATTTAAACAACATATTATCATGAAAAAAATTCTTTTTGCTTTTACTTTAATTATGGGATTAACCGGTATCAGTTTTACTGTAATAAATAGTTTTGATAAAAAACCCTGGCCCGTACCCGAAGCTAATAATAAGATGAAAAACCCTGTAGCATCCGATGCAACTTCAATTGCAGAAGGGAAAGCATTATATTCAACACATTGCAAATCATGCCACGGTACAAAAGGTCTAGGTGATGGCCCCAAAGCGGCCAATTTAAAAACTGAAGCCGGTGATTTTTCAAAAGCTGACTTTCAGTCACAAACTGATGGTGCTATATTTTATAAATCATCAGAAGGACGTGAGGATATGCCAAGTTTTAAAAAGAAATTGCCAGATGCAGATGAAAGATGGAGTATTGTGAATTTTATGAGAACCCTTAAAAAATAATTTTCTTTTAATGAAAATTTTAAGACCGGTTTGTGTTTCCACAAACCGGTTTTTATTTTAATAATGCTATTAAAAATATGACAATAATCATATTCCATCCTGAGTAAGGTTATAAAATAAATATTTACAGCTACATACTTTGTGGTATCAACCAAACCAAAAAAAATAATTTATGGATCAATTAAAAAAAGTTCCTTCCAGAAAAAGATTCCTGCTCTGGGGCGCTACACTTCTTTCTTCAATTACAGTTTTAAAATTTTTTTCAGGTAACCCCCCGAAAAAAAATGATACTGTTAAAATGCTCACACAGGATGGCAAACTGGTAGAAGTTGATATAGCATTACTTCCTAAAAAAAAGAAAAAAATTTCTAATAAAGAATTACAAAACTGGATCAGGAAATAATGATTTCCGAATAACCAAACTCATTTAAAATGAACCAAGAAAAATCACGCAGAGAATTCCTGGCAGCCGGATTGCTAACTACAGTCGTGGTTGCCTGTAATTCAAAAAAATCCCCCTTTACGCCCGAAGATGATATTAAAGCATCAGGTGAAAAAGTAAAGCTGCTTTCGGTAGATGGTGAAATAATTGAAGTTGATAAAGCTTTTTTAAAACCAGTACCTCATTTGCCAGCTGTTAGTAATGATGAAGCAAGAAAAGGTATAAACGGAAAAAAATTTGTAATGGTTATTGACCTTGCAAGATGCAAGAATGTAAAAGCTTGTCAGGCTTCCTGCAACCATGCACATCATATAGCGGATGCACAAAACTGGATAAAAATATATCCTATGAAGGATGCAGATAAAACTGCCCCTTACTGGCAACCCACAACCTGTATGCATTGCGATGAACCTCCATGTGTAAAAGTTTGTCCTGTGGATGCAACATTCAAGCGGCAAGATGGAATTGTATTAATAGATAGTGACCGTTGTGTTGGCTGTCGCTTTTGTATGGCCGCCTGTCCTTATTCAACCAGGGTGTTTAACTGGGGAGAGCCCGATTTACCACCAGATATAGCAGATCTGCATTATAATGCTGAAACCAGTATTCCTCAAAAAAAAGGAACAGTGGGAAAATGCGATTTCTGTGCAGATATGACACGTATGGGTATGTTGCCCCATTGTGTTTCTGCTTGTCCTAATGGGGTATTTATGTTTGGAGATATGATTGAAGATACTGTAACAAATGGTGCTGAAACATTTCGATTCAGCTCTCTGATAAAAGATAAAGCAGGTTATCGCCTGATGGAGGATTTAGGAACAAAACCAAGTGTTTATTACCTGCCTCCAGTAAACCGGAATTTTAAATTTGAAGATGGGCTTCCTAAAGAAGAACCTGTTGAAAAAAAATCTTAAACTACTACCGTGGAAAAATTGCAAAAATTCACAACTGAAAAAGTCATAAGTGATTTACTACCACAAAAATTTGGCCGAAGGGGAATGATTTGGATAGCTATATTATTAGTCATCTGTGCCATTGGAGCGTTTGCCTATATTCAGCAATTAAGAAAAGGGTTGATTGTTACCAACATGGGGGATTATGTTTCGTGGGGGATTTATATTTCAAATTTTGTGTTTTTTGTGGCCATCAGTCTGGTAGGTTCATTGATTACTGCCATTTTCAGACTGGCAGGTGTTCCCTGGCGTACACCATTAACAAGGATTTCAGAAATGATTGCAGTATCTGCTATCACTTTTGCCTCACTGATTATAATAGTAGATATGGGCCGTCCCGAAAGATTGATTTATTTGTTTACTCATGGCCGCATACAATCGCCTATTATGTGGGATGTGATTGTTATAACTACTTATTTTTTTCTCAGCTTGTTTTTATTATACATCACATTGCTGCCTGATTTAAAAATAATGATTGACGCAAGAGAAAAACTGGGTAAACCTTTCGCAAAACTATACCGATGGTTAGGTTCATTCTGGAAACAAACAGACGCTCAGGAAAAGATTAGAAATAGGGCAATTACAATAATATGTATTGTTATTATACCAGTGGCATTTTGTATCCATACGGTTACTTCCTGGTTATTTGCAACTACCTACCGCCCAGGTTGGGACAGTACCAACTTTGGCGCTTATTTTGTTTCAGGAGCTTTTTTAGTAGGAGCCGGTGGTGTAGTTGTGGCCATGTATATTTTTCGCCGTGTTTATAAACTGGAACATTACATTACCGAAAGGCATTTTGATAAAATGGGAAGAATATTAGTGATGCTTGCACTTTTGTATTTATATTTTAATGTAAACGAATACTTGGTACCTGCCTTTAAAATGAAAAAACCTGAAGAAGAACATCTTACCATGTTATTTGCCGGAGAATTTGCACCTATGTTTTGGTTTGCAATTTTTATAGGCATGATTATTCCCATATTTATTTTAATATTCCCAAAAGGGCGAAAACCCAATGCCATGTTTGTAGCTGGTGTAATGGTTGTTGTAGGTGCCTGGTTCAAACGTTATTTAATTGTAACCCCAACAATGTTACATCCATTTTTGCCAAAATATGATGCCCCGGCTAAATATAGTCATTACTTTCCCAGTTGGCAGGAATGGGCCATTGCAATGGGTTCACTTGCAGGTGTTTTACTTATCATTACCATTTTTGCCCGACTATTTCCCATCATATCAATTTATAAAACAATAACCGATCATGAAGAAGAACAACCATCATAAACTGTTAATTATCTTTTTGTTTCTGCTGGGAACCATTGGCAAAATACAAGCCCAGGATTCTACTGAAGTATCTCCAACATTACTTGGTATACGTTATTTTCTTCCTGAAAATAAAATCCCTTATTTAATTATACAAACAAAAAAGAAAGTAGGAAGAAAATTTGAGCCGGTTAAAAATATACCGGTAAATGTTTATTTTAATGAAGCGATAGTAAATAATTTACTTGGAAAAATTGTTACCGCTTCTAATGGAGAAGGCAGAGTTGCCTTTCCTGCTGCTTTTAAAAGTTCTTGGGATTCTCTTACCGAATTTAAATTTGTTGCAGAGTCAGTACCAGGTAAAGGCGAAGAGTTATTAAGTGCTGATATAACTATTAAAAAAGCAATCCTGGTTATTGATACATTGTATGAAGAAGGAACTAGAACAGTAACTGCACAATTAAAAGAAAAAATTGGAAATGAGTGGGTAGCCGTTAAAGAAATTGAAATGAAACTTGGAATAAAACGATTGTTGGGTAATTTATCAGTAGGCGATGCAGAAACTTATACATCCGATTCAAGTGGAACAGCAAGCGCAGGATATTTACAGGATTCTATTCCTGGTGATAATAAAGGGAATATAATATTGGTTGCAAAAGTTGAAGATAATGACAACTATGGTAATCTGGTTGTTGAAAAATTAGTGCCCTGGGGTAAAATTATAAAATCAGAACAACATTTCTGGCACCGTACACTTTGGTCAACAGGTAATCGGGCTCCGATATGGTTATTGTTTATTGCCTTTTCTATAATCATCGGTGTTTGGGGCACATTATTTTTCCTGGTGAGGCAGGTAATAAAATTAAAGAAAATGGGCAAAGAGTATGAAAGAAAACTAAGTGCCTAAAATAGTAATTTCTAGTTAAAAATATTATATTTTTCCTGCACAATTTATTAATAAAGTAAAGTGTTAATATACTAAATATTTAAGAGGACAACTTTTTTAAAAAAGTTGTCCTCTTAAATTAATACCATTTACCAATTCTAAATGCTAAATGCAGTATCTACAATTTGTGCCTGTTCCTTTGCGTGCACTTTACTATAGCCACTTGCTGTAGCAGCACTTGCCTGGCGGCTGATAATATAAAAATTGATATTTTTTAAATTCATCCGTAAAAAGCTTGCAGCACCCATATTGATGGGTTCTTCCTGCACCCAATGCCAGATGGCTTTGTTGTACTTTTTATACAATTCATCCAGTTGGTTTTGTGGTAGATCGG
>JAYUTC010000383.1:0-3013 GCA_043755395.1 Ferruginibacter sp. | reverse complement strand
ATTGTTTTAATACAGTTTGGTAGAAACGAATGTACTTGTAATTGATGAGTAGTTTTTGATTCTGAACATTATTGGCTTTGGTGCCGTAAATATATTCCGGAAAGTAGGAGAATCGGGTTTCTCCCTGTATGTTCCATGAGTTTTTATTCGTGTATAAATTTGATGAAAATGAGATTGCGTACCTGCCTTTGAAGTTGGTATAAGGCGAAAAGTTAACTTCTGACAAATTTGTTTTTCTACTGCTACCCAGGTAAAATCCGGCTTTGGTTGAAGTAATTAAAATTTTACCACCGCCGGGTAAATTTGAGGAGGTAGGAATTAATGAAAAGTATACTTTTTTCTTGCTTTTTCTTTTTGTTTTTTGAGGGGAGAAACGAAAATTATCCTTGGCAACATCTATTAAATCAACCTGACCTGTAGTGTCTGAAATCAAATCATCGTTATACAACCTTTGAGCACATAAAGGGTGCTGAAAAATTATGTAAAGTATAAAAAGGCAAAGGCCGAATTTCACTTGAAGTAGAATGTTTTAAATTGAAATAATATGCTGATTAGAGAAATGGGAAGTTACAATTTTTGCTTAATCAACAGTACTTATACTATTTGATTTATTGGTCATTATTTAGATGCAACTGATTCAATTAAAGTAAGAAGAAAGGTAGACTCTTCTAATGCTAAAACACTGTGCGGTATCCCTTCATGCAAAACAATCATTTGCCCCGCTGATAACTTTACTGATTGTTCGTCTGTCGAAAATCTTATCAATCCTTCCTTTACATGCACTGTAATCATCCCTTTTGCAGAGTGCTTAGCCATTTCCGCATTTTTGTGTAGTGCAATAAGTACTAATCGCAATCCATTTGATTTGAATACTGTTATTGCATTCCGGTCATTCTCTGACCATGGTTTTTCAGTTTTGATTTGAGATGTATATTCATTCAAATCAAGATTGACCAATGCTGCATCAATAATTCTATTTCCTTCAGGGCGTTGTGGGGTGGACTCGTTACTTTTATTTTCCATAAAATGGTTTTGAGGAAATGTTGTTGATTAATAATTCCTTGACTTATTTTATTGGATGCATAAAAAAACTATGCCTATGATAAATTATTGAATACCTAAGCTTTGTAAATAAGCTAAATCCAATTTGCTTGTGGTTCTTTAGTGTAAGATTTCTTAATTAATATCCTATAAAACTAAAACCTATTACTTTAGATATAATCTATAATCACTCAATATTACTTAAAAACTGATAATATAAATTTCCTTGCTGAAAAGGATATATTGAGCAATGATCTATGAAACACACTGAAATTATAACCAACCTACAATTCATAAATGCTTATGAATATCGCATTATTCAGTGTGGTTGCAGAATTCATTACCCCTTCTTTCAAGGCTTAATATTTGATTATATGTGCATGCAAAATTTAGACAGCATTAATTTAATTTTTATGAATGTCAATCAATCAGCTAATCCGTTAGTTCCCGAACAGCAAAAAGGAGAGCAATCTGATACATCCTATTGTGTAAAAATAAAATCATTGCCAAAAGCACAGGGGTTTTACCAGGTGGCTAAAAATCGTTTATTACATGTTTCAGATTGGGATAAATTGTGTGGCCTTGTTACTGCCACATTTACCTTAATGGATAATAATGGCAACACATTGAACCGTCATGCTATGGAAGGTGATTTTATTAGAATAGACATTCCTGGCCCGGGAACCACTGTAGGCCATGGATTTGACTGGGTAATGATAGAAGCTATTGAAAGTACCAACACCACTCCCTATAAGGAAGAAGTTGCTATGAGGGTTCGTCCTGCAAAATATCCTAAGGGGAATAATGTAACAACCGCACATTTTTTTCGTGATGATGCTACAAGTACGTTTTCGGTTATTCGCAAAGGGAATATAATTAAGGCAAGTGTTAATGGGAGAAATGAATTGGTAAACATAAAGCAGTCAAACATTTGGGACAAGATTAGAAATATGTTTACAGCAATAGGTGCCATGCTTGGCTTGTCAAAGTCTCAATGGAAAAAATTGGTTAAAGGAATTTTATCACCTGCCTAATGATAATTTACTCATAACAGGTTCACTATCTTTTACGAAATTAATTCCCCATCAAATCAAATTTGTTCTTTGGCCTCCGGTCTTCTGCCCAATTAAAACCTCGGACTTTCATTTCTCTTGGGTTTATTTGTCTTATAGGCGATAAGGTACCCAATAAATTATTTCTAAACACAACCTTGTAGGGTTTTTTATCGCGGAAAGTAACATCTATTACATCTGATGTAGAACGGTTAACACCAATAAATCCGCCTGATTCATCTGCTGTATAGTAAATGTTTTCTGCACTGCCTTTTGCCCTTACAAAATCTATATTACCATCTTTAAACAGGCCGTTAATAGTGTTCCCTTTTACCTGGTTGTACAATTCTTTATCGGCTTTATTTATGGCTATTGCATTTTCAAAAGCGTAAAACCTTTTTGGCTTTTTATTCTCTGTAAAAAGATAAATAGTATCTGCAATAACCTGATTTTCCTTTGCCCACACTATTGGATTTTTGAACAACCTGAAGGTGGAATCTTTAAAACTATAAAACATACTATCGCCTACAGCCTGCATACTGTCAGTGAAAATTTTTACATTAAAATAGCCTTCAAAAAAACGATTGGTATTGCTATCGGGCTTTGCAGGTTCTGCTTTCTTTGGTGAATAAAGTGTATCAGAAATATCTGGTACAACTCTGAATTTTTCTAACTCGGATAGCTTGCTTGAGTATAAAGTGTCTGCTGAAATAAAAATACTGTCAGCACCTTGTTTAATAATAAGCAAGGGTTTTTGCGTAGCTAAAATTGCTCCTGTTTTATTATTTGATTTAACGTTGTTGGCTAAAAGGATAAATGGGTTAGCAGTATCCTTGCTTTTATATCTTACGCTTCCCTGTGCATCGCCGAAACCGGTTGCATCGTCAAAGGCCATGTCTTCTGCTGTAAGGGTATAATCC
>JAYUTC010000382.1:0-7520 GCA_043755395.1 Ferruginibacter sp. | reverse complement strand
TGGTTACATCAGCGTTCAACGCCGATTTCGATGGAGATCAGATGGCGGTTCACGTTCCTTTGAGCAATGCCGCTATTTTGGAAGCGCAATTGTTGATGCTTTCTTCACACAATATCCTTAACCCACAAAATGGTACACCTATTACCCTTCCTTCTCAGGACATGGTACTTGGATTGTATTACATCACTAAGGGTAAAAAATCAACTGATACAGAAAAAGTAAAAGGCGAAGGCAAAGCATTTTACTCTGCCGACGAAGTAATAATTGCTTACAACGAAAACCAGGCAGATTTACATGCCAACATAAAAGTAAAAGCTAATTATCGTAATGCAGATGGGACACTAACTTTTAAACTTATTGATACTACAGTAGGACGTGTAATTTTTAATCAGCATGTGCCTAAAACAGTAGGTTTTATTAATGCACTTTTAACTAAAAAAGCATTAAGGGAAATTGTTGGTGACATTTTAAAATGGACCAGTGTTCCTGTTACGGCAAAATTTTTAGATGATATTAAAACATTAGGATACCGTATGGCTTTCCGTGGTGGTTTATCATTTAATATTAATGATTTAATTATACCTGATGTTAAACAGCAATTGATTGATAACGCTCAGGGAGAAGTAAGTGAAGTTTGGGATAATTACAATATGGGGCTTATCACCAATAATGAACGTTACAATCAAATTATTGATATCTGGAGTCGTGTTGATACTAAAGTAACTGAGACCTTAATACGTGAATTAGCTAATGATAAACAGGGTTTCAATTCTGTTTATATGATGCTTGATTCGGGTGCCCGTGGTAGTAAGCAACAAATTAAACAGTTGGCAGGATTAAGGGGATTGATGGCAAAACCGCGTAAATCCGGTTCTTCGGGCAGTGAAATTATTGAAAACCCGATTTTGGCTAATTTCAAAGATGGTTTAAGTGTATTAGAATATTTTATTTCTACACATGGTGCCCGTAAAGGCTTGGCTGATACGGCATTGAAAACTGCAGATGCCGGTTACTTAACACGCCGATTGGTAGATGTTAGCCAGGATGTGGTAATTAATGAAGAAGATTGCGGAACATTACGTGGTAATGCAACATCCGCATTAAAGGATAATGAAGATATTATTGAAGCATTAAGCGATAGAATTGAAGGAAGGACCTCATTGCACAATATTTATCATCCGCTTACAGAAGAATTATTAATTGAAGCTGGAGAAGAGATAAGTGCAGAAATGGCTAAACAAATTGATGAGAGTGGAATTGAAACTGTGGAAATACGTTCGGTACTTACCTGTGAAAGTAAGAGGGGTGTTTGTGTTAAATGTTATGGCAAAAACCTGGCATCAGGTATGCTGGCACAAAGAGGCGATGCTGTTGGTATAATTGCCGCTCAATCAATTGGTGAGCCGGGAACTCAGTTAACTTTACGTACATTCCACGTGGGTGGTGTTGCTGGTTCTGCGTCTGTTGAATCAACTTTGCCTGCAAAATTTGATGGAACAATTCAATTTGATGGGTTACGTACTGTAGCCACCGAAGATAATGAAGGTAAAAAAGTGCATGTAGTTATTGGACGTACCGGTGAGGTAAGAATTATGGATGTTAAAAATGATCGACTTTTAATTACTAATAACGTTCCTTATGGCGCTACTTTAAATGTAAAAGATGGTCAAAAAGTATCAAAGGGAAATGTTATTTGTACCTGGGATCCATTCAATAATGTAATTGTAGCTGAGGTTAGTGGTGTTATTAAGTTTGAATCACTTATAGATGGTATTACTTATCGTGATGAATCTGATGAACAAACCGGGCACCGTGAAAAAGTGGTTATTGAAACAAAAGATAAAACTAAATTGCCAACAATAATTATTGAAGGTAAAGAAAGGAAAACATACAATTTGCCTGTAGGTTCACATGTTGTAGTTGAAGAAACTGATGATGTTAAAAGTGGACAGGTTTTAGTTAAGATTCCAAGAGTTTTAAGTAAACTAAAAGATATTACCGGAGGTTTACCACGTGTTACGGAATTGTTTGAAGCAAGAAACCCAAGCAATCCTGCAGTAGTTTGCGAAATTGATGGTGTAGTAACTTTTGGAGCTATAAAACGTGGTAACAGAGAGATTATAGTAGAAGCAAAAGATAGCGTTGTAAAAAAATACTTAGTTCCATTATCCCGCCAGATTCTTGTTCAGGATGGTGATTTTGTAAAAGCAGGTGCTGCCTTAAGTGATGGCCAAACTGCTCCTGCAGATATATTAGCCATTAAAGGGCCATTTGCTGTACAGGAATATGTGGTAAATGAAATACAGGAGGTATATCGTTTGCAAGGTGTTAAAATTAATGATAAGCACGTTGAAGTAATTGTAAGGCAGATGATGCGTAAAGTAACTGTTGAAGACGCCGGAGATACAAAATTCTTAGAAGGAGATACTGAAGACAGACACGATTTTAATGCAGAGAATGATTATATCTTTGATAAGAAAGTAATTACTGAAGCAGGTGACAGTACAAAACTAAAAACTGGTCAGATTGCTACTCTGCGGGATATTCGTGAAGAAAATTCTGTTTTAAGAAGAGCTGATAGGAAGTTAGTGGAATTCCGCGATGCTCATCCCGCTACATCTTCACCATTGTTGCTGGGTATTACAAAAGCATCATTGGGTACCCGCAGCTGGATTTCTGCAGCATCCTTCCAGGAAACGACTAAAGTGCTTTCATCTGCAGCAATCCATGGCAAAACAGACGAAATGCTTGGTTTAAAAGAAAACGTTATCACAGGGCATCATATTCCGGCCGGTACAGGATTACGTGAGTTTGAAAATATGATTGTAGGTAGTAAAGAAGAGTACGAACTGTTGATGACTACTAAGGAAGCAATGAGTTTTGATGAGGAGGAGTAATTTATTTTGTTAATATATTTTAGGAGTAAAAATTAATTTTTTACTCCTTTTTTATGTATTAAAATGGGCTAATTTATTAGAATCAATCCCGTTTTTTTACATATAAGTATTATTAGTTAACACTTTCCTAAAAAATCATCTTCAATTATTGCAAAATCTTGTTTTGTAGTTATCTTGCCATACATAAATAATTTTGTGATGAATAAATTATCTGTTGGTTTAAATATAATTTTACTTGTCGCAATAGGTTATTTATATTATTACAATTTTTCAGGTAAAAAAAGTGGAGTTGCGGTTTTTAATTCAGGCATTCCTTTGCTGTACAATGACAGTAATAAAAGCCTGCCTCGAATTGCATATGTAGAATTAGATTCTTTAAATGAAAATCTTATATATTTTAAACAGAGGCGTAAAGATCTGGAGTTGCAACAAAAACAAATAGAGACAGAAATTACAAATGATTACAAAGAGCTTGAAACAAAGCAAAGCAATTTTCTCCAAAAAAATCCTAATGCAAGCCCCGATGAAATTCAAAACTTCAGAGCTTTTTTGTTAAAAGGCCAACAGGATATTGAATCAAAAAAACAAAATCAAACCCAGCTGCTCAATCAAAAAAGTTTTGATTTAATGGAAAGCATCCAAAAAAATTTAAAACAATTTTTATCTGCATATAATAAGGAAAAAAAATATCAATATATACTAACCACAGGTGGGGGGTTAGATTATCTTATATATAAAGACAGTACTTTGGATATTACCAGGGATGTAATAAAAGGGATGAATGAAATAATGAAACCTGTTGCCAATTAGTAATTCAATCCAATAATATTATTTATCTTGTTCCGGTATATAAAACCGGATTTTTTTATGACAGAACAAAACAACACATTTAAACCAAGCCTGGGATTATTTGATGCAACCATGATAGTTGCCGGAAGCATGATTGGATCCGGTATTTTTATTGTAAGCGCTGATATTACCCGTAATGTGGGCAGTGCAGGTTGGCTTATAGTGGTGTGGCTAATTACAGGTTTTATGACCCTGACTGCTGCCATGAGTTATGGTGAGTTAAGTGCTATGTACCCCAAAGCCGGTGGTCAATATGTTTATTTAAAGGAAGCATTTAATCCTTTGGCAGGTTTTTTATATGGATGGAGTTTTTTTACTGTTATACAAACTGCAACCATTGCAGCTGTTGGTGTAGCATTCAGCAAATTTGCAGCATATCTTATACCAGCAGTAAGTGAAAAAAATATTTTAATTGATTTGGGTTTTGTTACCATATCCGCTGCACAGGTTGTTTCAATAATACTCATTGTTTTTCTTACCTACATTAATACCAAGGGTATACAAAGTGGCAAATTAATTCAGCGTGTATTTACATCTGCAAAATTACTTGCATTATTTGGCTTAATTATATTTGGATTCATCCTGGTGAAGAATAATTTTTGGACAGAAAACTGGCAAACCGGAATGAATGCAATTCAATTGGAAAAAGATGCATCGGGTAATTTTATTGCAAATGGGAACTGGATAGGGATAAGTGGAACTGCTTTAATTGGAGCAATAGCTGCAGCGATGGTTGGTTCTATTTTTAGCAGTGATTCATGGAATAATGTAACTTTTATTGCTGGGGAAATTAAAAACCCTAAAAAAAATATTGGGTTGAGTTTATTTTTGGGTACACTGATTGTAACTGTAATTTATATATGTGCCAATCTGATGTATTTATATGTGTTGCCTATTTCCGGTATTGTTGGGGCAGAAAATGACAGGGTAGCCGTGGCTGCTTCTAAAGAAATTTTTGGTAATGCCGGTACTTATGTGATAGCAATTTTGATTATGATTTCAACTTTTGGCTGTAATAATGGATTAATACTTGCTGGAGCAAGAGTTTATAATGTAATGGCAAAGGATGGATTGTTTTTTAAAAAAGCTGCCGGGTTAAATAAAAATGCAGTGCCTGAGTTTGCTTTATGGGCTCAATGTTTGATGGCATGTATTCTTTGTTTAAGCGGTCAATACGGTAATTTACTGGATATGGTTTCATTTGTGGTAGTATTATTTTATGCTATCACTATCATTGGAATTTTTCGTCTTCGTAAAACAAAGCCAGAGCTGGACCGGCCGTATAAAGCTTTTGGGTTTCCTGTATTACCCATAATTTACATTGTTCTTGCATTGATATTTTGTGTTTTTCTAATTATAATGAAACCTCTTTATGCAGGAATTGGATTGGCCATTGTGATAGCTGGCATACCTGTATATTATCTTGCCATTTCTAACCAGAAAAAAGTTTAATGATTTATGCAGAATTTTGATTTTGATAAATTATTTAATCAGTTTACTCAATTAAAAGTTGCAGTAATTGGCGACGTAATGCTGGATACTTATTGGTGGGGTAAGGTTGATAGAATTTCTCCTGAAGCCCCTGTACCCGTAGTAGCCGTAAGTAAAAAAGAACAACGGATAGGTGGTGCCGGCAATGTGGCTATCAATCTTAGGGCATTGGGTGCTGATGTAAGCGTGATAAGTGTGTTGGGAAAAGATGATGAGGGTGAGCAATTGGTAAAGCTATTAATTGATAACCATATATCTACAAAATACCTGGTGTATAGTGAGCTTAGAATTACTACTAATAAAATAAGAATTATTAGCCGCAATCAACATATGATGCGGTTAGATGCAGAGGTTTCAACTGATATTAATAACGTTGATGAGGAAAAGCTGATGTATGTATTTGAAAAATATATTGTTGAAGAATCTCCAGATGTGGTAGTACTTGAAGATTATAACAAGGGGGTGCTTACAGAAAGTTGTATCACAAAAATAATCAGTTTGTGCAGGCATTATAATATATTAACTGCTGTTGACCCGAAAAGAAAAAACTTTTTTGCTTTTAAAAGTGTTGATATTTTTAAACCCAATATGAAAGAAGTAAAAGAGGGACTGAATATATTAACAGATGATGTAAATGTAAGTTTACTTAAAGATATTCATTTACAATTGCAGGAAAAGTTACATCATAAAATATCATTGATAACGTTATCTGAAAAGGGAGTTTTCTATAATGAAGATAAAATTGCTGCAATTATTCCAACACATATACGCAAGGTTGCAGATGTAAGCGGCGCAGGCGATACTGTAATAGCAGTTGCCTCATTGGTATATGCGGCAACTAAAAATGTTTCGTTAATGGCTGAAATGGCAAATGTTGCCGGGGGCCTTGTTTGTGAAGAAGTTGGCACTGTTGCAATTGAAAAAGAAAAACTGAAAGAAGAGTGTAAAAAATTATTAAATTAAGTTTTATTATTTCGCTCTTTTTTATTTTGCTGTCTCTTCTCTGCAATTGCCAAAATTCCATTGAAGTTTACATAAATTTCAAAAAATATTTTTACTGCTATAAATATTAAAATAAAAATTTCGGTACCTCCAAAACCTAAAAAAAAACTTCCTAAAATTACTACAAACTGTTGTACAAATATTCTCATATAAGGCTCAAACATTTGTCGGCCTAAACTAATTGTTTTATAAGTGCCGGAATTAAAAAAATCAAAAAAACTCTGCATGGTATAATATGCAATAAATATCAGTAACATTAGTCTTCCATTTTTACCTAATAATTCCGGTATTTTTATGTAGCTCATCAGCAGTGAACCTTCAGGGGCAATTTTGCTTACACTAAAAAATATTTGTGTTTGTACAAAAACAAAAAAGCCATAGTGAACAATGAAAAATAAAATAAAGAACCAGCCGCTTTGCATGGTGCTACTGCCCCCATTTTCCCAAACATCTTTTTTTCTAACTAAGATGGTAATGCAGGCCATCTTTATCACATTAATAATTCCAATGATCACCGTCTCCATACAATAAACAATAAAAATCTGTTTAGCATCCCAGCCTTCAAACCAAACACCGTATAATGGAATCAGATTAACAACTATTAAAAGGAAATCGCTTATTGTTAGCTTACGTTTAAACATTGGCTTAAAATCTTAGAAAGTTTGTGCCTGTAAATTAGATACTTTTGAGCAAACAATTTATACACAATTACAATTATGCAAAAACTATCTATTGCAATTCATGGAGGAGCCGGAACAATATTAAAGGAAGATATGACTCCAGAGCTGGAAGCAGCATATATAAAAGGGCTTAATGAATCTTTAGCTGCTGGCTATGCTGTGCTAGAAGAAGGGGGTACTGCAATTAATGCCGTAAAGGCTGCCATTGTGATTTTAGAAGATAATTTAATGTTTAATGCTGGACGGGGTTCTGTGTTTACAAAAAAAGGCGTGCAGGAAATGGATGCTGCTATAATGAACGGAATGGATTTATCTGCAGGTGCCGTTGCAGGTATTCGTAACGTTCGTAATCCAATTGAGCTTGCCGCAGAGGTAATGTTAAACAGCAACCATGTTTTTTTAAGTGGAAAAGGGGCTAATGATTTTGCTATTAAGCAAGGAATAAAATTAGAACCTGATGAATTCTTTTTTTCGCAGTTTAGATATGATCAATGGAAAGCAATAAGAGATAGTGATAATTATTCTTTAGATCATACGCATCAGGGGCTTGATGAATTATTTAAAGATAAAAAATTTGGTACCGTTGGTGCAGTAGCCTGCG
>JAYUTC010000381.1:0-3017 GCA_043755395.1 Ferruginibacter sp. | reverse complement strand
TATTGCTTTTTTGAAAACAAGGTTGTACATTTATCCTAGTTTTCATAGGGTACGGATTAAAAACGGGCCAGGGTTTCTACCCAGGCCCAATTTTTTTTGTAGTAATCTCACTTAGTATTATTCCTTTAATTTCTACTTAAATGTCCGTATTTATCTCAATTTTATTGAATTTATAGCCCAATTGGGTAAAATGTTCCAGCACTTTTGATAAAGCATAACACATTCTTTCCTTTGCTTTTTCACTATCATGAAAAACAAGGATACAACCCGGGTAAATTTCTTTTTTTATCTGCTCAAAACAATTTTCTGGTGTAAGTGTTGCAACCCAGTCACCTGCCAGAACAGACCACATAACGGTTTGCAAATTATATTTGGAGGATTTCAATTCGCGAATTTGTGATTTTTTAATTCTCCCATATGGAGGACGAAACAAATTAGTTTTAATTAAATTTCCAGCTTCTGTAATATCTCTAAAATATTGTATATTTTCAGTTTTCCAACCATTAATATGATGCATAGTATGATTACCAATTGCATGCCCTTCATTGAGTAATTGCTGGTATATTTCGGGAAATTTTTTCACATTATTACCAATACAAAAAAAAGTAGCCTTGGCATTATATTTTTTTAATTCATTAATTACAATTGGAGTAATTGTAGGGTGTGGGCCATCATCAAAACTCAAGTAAATTATTTTTTCTTTGGTTTTAATATCCCATAAACATCCCGGGAAAAATTTACGTAACCACCAGGGTGATGTGACAAAATACATATCTTTATTTAAAATTTTTGCTTTAGATCCTATCCAAAAATGTGGTGCAATCATATAAATAAAATCAAACCAAAACTACAACCTAAATTTTGCAAAATATTGGGGTAAATTCTTTTTGAAACGCAATTTTATACAATATTCTGTATCATTTATCGTTACACTATAGTAAAGTCAGTTAAAATCCACCTTTTCTCTATAATTATCCGCTGACTTAACTTTAAAAATCGCCTATGAAAACAAATACACTTTTATCACTAATTGTAATTTATTTATTTACATTTAGTTTACTCTCCTGCAAAAAAGAAAACTCAATAGCCCCAGTAATTGAACAAGATTACGAAACTACTTTTGAATTAAGTACTAACCAGGCTATTGCTGATAACTTAACAGAAGATGCTAATAATGTGTTTATGGAGGCAGCAGCAGATAAAAATTTGCTTGGAAGTAATTTAGTACCTCAGCCTGTTGAAACAACCAATATTTTGGCTTGCGCAACGGTTTCTATTACACCTGCAATTGGGTTTCCAAAAACAATTATGATAGATTTTGGTACAGGAAATTGTACTTCTAAAAATGGCATATCACGTAAGGGGAAAATTAATATTGTGCTTTCGGATTCTGTAAGAAAAACAGGAAGCAGGGCAGTAATGACATTCATCAATTATTATGTAAATAATTTTAAAAAAGAAGGAGTTTTTACCTGTACAAACACCAGCACTTCAATTACACGTAGCTGGCAGCGGAAAGTTGAAAATGGAAAGATTACTGCTCCTGATGGAAGATATTGGCTACACAATGGTATAAGGGATATTGTACAAATTGATGGCACTCAAACACCTAATACTTTGTTAGACGACGTATTTTTAATTACCGGTAACCACACGGTAACAAATGCTGCGGGTAAAACAAGAGATTGTTTTATTACAGAAGCCCTGCAAAAGAAAATTACCTGTGATAATATCAGTGCAGGAAAATTAAAAATTCAGGGAGCTAATCATAATGCCATTATCAATTTTGGAAATGGTGATTGTGATAAATATGCTACTATCTCTATTGATGGTCAAACACCCAGAACAATTATATTAAGATAATTTATTTTGATTTAATATTTTTAACCCGTTTAAGTAATACTTAAACGGGTTTTCATTTTATAACATCAGTTTTATAATAGTTATTACAGTACTTATCTTTGCAGTATGCATAAAGTAAGAGTTCGTTTTGCACCAAGCCCAACAGGAGGTTTACATTTAGGGGGTGTTCGTACCGCTTTGTATAATTATTTATTTGCCAAAAATAAAGGCGGAGACTTTATTGTACGTGTTGAAGATACCGACCAAACAAGGTTTGTACCGGGTGCCGAAGAATATCTTTTTGAATGTTTAAAATGGTGTGGGATGGAACCTGATGAAAGCCCTATACATGGGGGTGAATATGGACCATACAGACAAAGCGAAAGAAAAGAACAAGGTATTTATCAGCAATATGCTGATAAACTTATTAAAGAGGGCTATGCTTATTATGCATTTGATACGCCTGAAGAATTAGAAAAGATGCGTATCGATTTTAAATCGACAGAAAATCCTTCCCCGCAATACGACCATCATATACGTATGAAGATGAAAAATTCTTTAACGTTAACAGCTGATGAAGTAAATAATTTACTGGTTGCAGGAACCAGATATGTTATAAGAATTAAAATGCCCGAGAATGAATTTGTGACATTTACCGATATGATACGTGGCGAAATAAAAAATGAAACCAGTTTAGTTGATGATAAAGTTTTACTTAAGGCTGATGGAATGCCTACCTATCATTTAGCAGTAGTGGTAGATGATTATTTAATGAAAATCACTCATGCATTTAGAGGGGAAGAATGGTTGCCCAGTGCCCCTGTGCATGTGTTACTTTGGAAGTATTTATTTGGCTTGGATAAAATGCCCGAATGGGCTCATCTCCCTTTAATACTTGGACCAAGCGGTAAGCTAAGCAAAAGAGATGGCGCCAAATATGGCTTTCCTGTTTTTGCAATGAATTGGGTTGATCCCCAAACAAATGAATTAATTGAAGGTTTTAAAGAAAAAGGATTTTTACCAGAGGCATTTATTAATCTGCTTGCTCTGTTAGGATGGAATGGTGGTACAGAACAGGAATTATTTACTAAAGAAGAATTAATAGAAATATTTAGTATTGACAGAGTACACAATGGGGGAGCAAAATTTGATTATGAAAAAGCAAAATGGTTTAA
>JAYUTC010000380.1:0-20120 GCA_043755395.1 Ferruginibacter sp. | reverse complement strand
TAAAAGTGAAGTTAAGTTTTGGGTCCAGTTCCGGATCATCAGTAAAATGGTTGATTGTAGGAGGTACAATATCTTTGGTAACTGCCATAATACAAGCTATTGCTTCCAGGGCTCCTGTGGCACCCAGGCAATGGCCTGTCATACTTTTAGTTGAACTAATATTTAAATTATAAGCATGTTCGCCAAAAACATTTAAAATAGCTTTTGTTTCTGCAATATCTCCAAGTGGTGTGGATGTACCATGAACATTTATATAATCAATTTCACTTGGGTTCATTCCTGCATCTTTTAATGCTGCATTCATCACGTTTTTTGCACCAAATCCTTCCGGATGGGGGGCAGTAATATGATGGGCATCTGCTGTGGCTCCGCCGCCACCTATTTCGCAATATATTTTAGCACCCCTGGCAAGGGCATGATCCAGAGATTCCAATACCAAAACACCACAACCTTCTCCCATTACAAATCCATCTCTGTCTTTATCAAAAGGCCGGCTGGCTGTTTTAGGGTCGTTGTTTCTTTCGCTTAACGCTTTCATAGCATTAAAACCACCAACCCCCGCTGCGCTTATAACTGCTTCGCTGCCACCAGTAATGATAACATCGGCTTTATCAAGACGAATATTGTCAAAAGCATCTATTATGGCATTAGTAGATGAAGCACATGCAGAAACTACGGCAAAGTTGGGGCCACGAAAACCATGCCTCATAGATATTTGCCCTGCAGCAATATCCAGTATCATTTTTGGAATAAAGAAAGGATTGAAACGGGGGGTACCATCACCCAATGCAAAATTGATAACCTCTTCCTGAAAAGTAATTAAACCGCCAATGCCGCTGGCAAATATTACACCTACCCTGTCTGCATTAACATTTTCCTTGTCAATGCCGGCATCTTTAACCGCTTCGTCACTGGCAATTAGTGCAAACTGACAATACCGGTCTATTTTACGGGCTTCTTTTCGCTCTAAATAAGCAGTGGGATCAAAGTCTTTAACTTCACAGGCAAACCTTGTCTTAAATTTACTGCAGTCGAACTGTTTTATAAAATCGCACCCGCTTAAGCCATTAGATAAACCCTGCCAATATTCATCAACAGTTTTTCCTAACGGTGTAAGAGCGCCTAATCCGGTTACAACTACACGTTTAAAAGCCATAAAGTTTACCTGTGATAGTTAATGAAATTACTTAGCATGCTCTTCTAAGTAAGCAACTGCCTGACCAACTGTAGTGATGGTTTCGGCCTGCTCATCAGGGATTGAAATATTGAATTCTTTTTCAAACTCCATAATTAATTCAACGGTGTCCAAGCTATCGGCACCTAAATCATTAGTAAAAGAAGCTTCAGTAGTAACTTCAGCTTCGTCAACTCCTAACTTGTCAACAATTATTTTCTTTACCCTTGTTGCAATGTCTGACATAATTTTAAAATTTAGTTTATCTGGCTGCAAAAATATACATTTTGCAATAATTACAAAGAAATATAAAAAAAGACTGAAATGCGGGCTTTTGGTACAATATTAACCAAGTATCTTCCTGTATTTAGATTTAAAAGTTTTTAAGCATTTTATCTGGCTGGTAATTGCACACTACAACTTTACCTATGCCTGATCATTAAATAGTTAATGGTTTACATTTCAGTTAATTATTAACCCGACAATTTAAAATTGAAATTATGTTTTATTACTACAATTAGTACTACATAAAAATTATAAAAAAAATTGTATATTGTATTTACTTCAAGGTAGAAAGTCACTGTAAATTATTAAAACAAAGTTGTTATGGCCTTAAAACAGATAGACCACGGCTCTAAAGAATACAAGCAAATGGTAGCTTTACGGCTGGAGATATTGCGTAAACCGCTTGGACTTAGTTTTACTGATGAAGAATTGACTAAGGAAAAAGATGATATTTTAATTGGTGCTTTTGAGGAGGATAAGATGCTTGCTTGCTGCCTGCTTACTAAAATTGACAACTCAACCATAAAATTGCGTCAAATGGCAGTTCAAAATAATTTGCAGGGTAAAGGGATTGGCGCCAGTATAATGAGTTTTGCAGAAACAGTTTCAAGGGATAAAGGATACAAAAAATTAACGATGCATGCCCGTGATACTGCAATTGGTTTTTACGAAAAATTTGATTTTAAAGTAAAAGGTAATGAGTTTATTGAAGTAAATGTACCTCACCATGTGATGGAGAAAAAGTTGTAGTCTGCAAATTTAAGGTTGATTGAATATTATAAATATTAAATCATTTTTGTTACTTAGAGATTTTTCCCTTGAATATTTTTCTTGCTTCATGTATATCATCATCTTCAAAAGCATCTTTTGGCACAATAAAAAAAGAACGGCTGTTAAAATATAAATGAAAAAAATTCGGACTTTCCATCCATGTACTGAAATCGCTCCAGGGCCAGCTTCTTCCACCTCTTTCATTTTCTATTCTAAATTCATCAGCAGTTAAAATTACCTGAAGCCTGTCCTGAAAAGTGGGTGCTTTTTTATAAATCATTTGCGGGAGTAAAAACCAAAATACAATCATCAATACAAACCATAATACAGAACTTACCAGAAAAGCTAATGGAGATACTTTTTTAAAGAAAAATAATGCAGCAGATATAATAGCAAAAATATTTATAAGTATCATCATTATTTTTATTTCTCGGCGTGTAATAAAATGATACCGCAGTGCCTGAATTACTTTTGGTTTGTTATAAATGAAATATTGCGAAGTCATAAAGCAAAGATAGGTACTGGATACCGGATAAATTATAAACGATATCCCATTGAAAGGATGGATTATTTTTTCTTTTTGGTAATAAAAAAACAGTATAGGTTAACAGTGATCATGTATGAAAATTTACCCGGAATAAAAAACCACCAGGTTTTACACTGATGGCTTTTTTATGTGTTTATGTTCTCCTGGGGTTTTTGCTCCTAAAGAAAATAAGAGCTTTAACTGCAACCCATACTATTTCCACAATTTAAACATTTGTAACATGTACCGCTGCGTACAGTAATGTGGCCGCAGGTGTTACATGCCGGCGCATCGCTTTGCATACTTTTAGCAGCAGCGTTAACTGCATCCATTGGGTTATATGCTTTAGTTACATGTGCGGTTCGGTGTTGTGCTTTTACCGGCTGAGGAGCAGCACTGCCCATTACCCTTACTTCGCTCAATTCCGGTTTACGCTCACCAATTGTTGGTGTGGCGGCATCCCATTCTGCATTTCCCAAATTCTGTACTTCTGGTGTATCCAATACATGAACTAAGTCGTTACGCCCTAAATATTCGTAAGCTAAAGAACGGAACATAAAGTCGATGATAGACGTGGCACTTTTAATGTTGGGATGATCCACCATGCCACTTGGTTCAAAACGGGTGAACACATACTTTTCTACATATTCTTCTAAAGGCACACCATATTGCAAACCGATAGAAATAGCAATTGCAAAACAGTTAAGCATACTACGCATAGTAGCACCCTCTTTTGCCATATCAATAAATATTTCTCCTAATGTGCCATCGTTATATTCTCCGGTACGTAAAAACAATGCCTGACCGTTAATTTTTGCTTTTTGTGTAAAGCCCCTGCGTTTTGCAGGTAAAGCCCTGCGTTCCACAATCATAGCAAGCTGGCGCTTTAATGAAGTATCAGCACTGCTTTGCACTCTCTTGTTCATCTCATCAAGTAAATCGTCAATGGTTAATTTACCCATATCCACCATAGTAGAAATATCTGCTGCTAATGATGCCGCATTTTCTTCGCTTATAGTTTCATCCAGTTTCTTTTTCTTATCACTCTTATTGCTTAATGGCTGCGATAATTTAGAACCATCACGATATAATGCACAGGCTTTTAATCCTAATTCCCAACTCATACGATATGCATCAGCAATTTCTTCCTGTGTTGCTTCGTTTGGCAAATTGATAGTTTTAGAAATTGCCCCGCTAAGAAAAGGTTGTGCTGCACCCATCATACGAATGTGGCCATGTGCATGTATGTAACGCTCTCCTATTTGTCCGCATTTATTGGCACAATCAAAAACAGAAAGATGTTCGTCTTTTAAATATGGTGCCCCTTCTACCGTCATGGTTCCGCAGATGTAAATATTTGCAGCATCAATTTCCTCATCACTAAATCCTAAAGCCTCCAATAAATTCCAGCCAAAATCATTGTATTGCTCAGGTTTAAAACCCAGGCGTTGCAAACACTCGTCTCCCAAAGTAAAAACATTAAATACAAAGCCAATTTCAAATGCTGCGCCTAAAACTTTATTAACCTTTTCAATATCCTCTGTGGTAAAACCTTTTTCCATTAATGTTTTTGCATTAATAAAAGGTGAATTATTTAAGGATGCATGGCCTTTTGCATAGTTTACTATTTCTTCAATTTCATTTTCGCTGTATTTTAAATTACGCAAGGCGGCAGGCACACTTTGGTTAATAATTTTGAAATAACCTCCACCGCTTAATTTTTTAAATTTAACTAATGCAAAATCGGGTTCTACGCCGGTGGTATCACAATCCATTACCAACCCAATAGTACCTGTTGGTGCAATAACAGTTGTTTGTGCATTACGGTAGCCGTATTTCTCTCCCATCTGCACTGCATCATCCCATGCTTTGGTGGCAGCTTTTAATAAATAATCAGGACAATATTTTGCATTAATTCCCTGAGGTTTTATTTCAATACCGTCATATGCATCCGCAGCATCATAAGCAGCAGCACGGTGGTTACGCATTACACGTAACATATGTGTTTTATTTTCTTCGTACTTATCAAAGGTTCCAAGAAAGCTTGCTAACTCTGCTGATGTTGAGTATGCCACACCGGTCATAATTGCTGTAATTGCACCGGCAATGCCTCTTGCTTCTTCACTATCGTAAGCTATACCACTTACCATTAACATACTGCCCAGGTTGGCAAAACCTAAACCCAGTGTTCTGTAATCATAACTTAATTGCGCTACTTCCTTACTGGGAAACTGTGCCATTAAAACAGAAATTTCCAACACTACTGTCCATAAACGGCAGGTATGTTCAAATCCTGTAACATCAAAAGTATTGGTTGATTCTTCAAAAAACCTGCGAAGATTTACACTGGCCAAGTTACAGGCAGTATTATCTAAGAACATATATTCACTGCAAGGGTTAGATGCTCTTATGGGACCACCTTCGGGGCAGGTATGCCACTCATTAATTGTAGTATCATATTGTGTACCGGGATCGGCACAACGCCATGCAGCATAATTAATTTTTTCCCATAATTCTTTTGCTTTTACTTTTCTCATCACACGTCCGTCACTTCTTCCCTTAAGTTCCCAATCGCCATCTTCATCCAATACTTTAAAGAAAGAGTTTGGAATACGAACAGAGTTATTGCTGTTTTGCCCACTTACAGTGCGGTATGCTTCGCCTTCATAATCGTTAGAATAACCTGCAGCAATTAATGCAGCAACTTTATCTTCTTCTTTTGTTTTCCAGGTAACAAACTCTACAATTTCGGGGTGGTCTAAATCCAGGCAAACCATTTTAGCTGCTCTTCTTGTGGTACCACCGCTTTTAATGGCACCTGCTGCCCTGTCTCCAATTTTTAGAAAACTCATTAAGCCACTTGAAGTTCCGCCACCGCTCAATTTTTCTCCTTCGCCTCGAATGCTGCTGAAGTTAGTACCTACACCACTTCCATATTTAAATATCCTTGCTTCACGTACCCATAAATCCATAATACCACCTTCATTAACCAAATCATCCTTTACACTTAAAATAAAACAGGCATGCGGTTGGGGACGCTCATAAGCATTAGCTGATTTTTTTAATTGCCCGTCTGCTGCATCAACATAATAATGTCCTTGCGGTTTTCCGGTAATGCCATACACTTCGTGCAAACCTGTATTAAACCATTGTGGACTATTAGGTACGCAGGCCTGATTTAATATTGAATATACCATTTCATCATAAAACACTTCTGCGTCTTTGGGAGTTGCAAAATAATTATATCGTTCGCCCCATACACGCCAGCAATGCGCCATGCGGTGAGCAACCTGTTTAACTGTTGTTTCTCTTCCGGTAGTTCCATCAGCTTGTGGCACACCTGCTTTTCTAAAATATTTTTGGGCTAAAATATCTGTTGCAATCTGGCTCCACTGTTTTGGCACTTCCACATTATCCATTTGAAATACTACTTCTCCAGTTGGATTTTTTATTACCGAAGTACGGTAATCGTATTCAAACATATCGAATGGGTTTACTCCGTCTTTGGTAAACTGGCGACTAAACTGCAGCGCCTGGATAATTGGCTTTTCTGTTGTTGACATATAACTAGTGCTTGAAAGTGGGTTAAGTAATTGTTAAGCAAACGAAAATATTTGTTACAGGTGAACAATCAAACTTATAAATATTAACACTTGTGGACAATTTTGGTGGATAATTTTACAGATGCAATACTGTACTGGATTTGCTCACTTTTCCCCATCTTTTTATAAAAATGTTTGTTTAAAATCTTGTTTTTCTCAACAATATTTCAATGGGTTGATTTTAGAGGGTTTTATTACTTTTAAAGCAAATTGGCCTTTACCCGAGATTGTGGCAATATTTATACAAATGTTTTATAGCAGGCCGTATCTTTAAGGCCATTAATTTTTTTATGAGAGCGGTAATTCAAAGAGTAACACATGCCAAAGTAACTATCGATGGCAAAAATACAGCTTCAATTAAAAACGGCTTACTTGTTTTAATTGGAATTGAAAATACTGATACCTATGATGACATTGAATGGTTAAGCAACAAAATTATTAACCTCCGCATTTTTGATGATGAAAAAAAAGTTCCCAATATTTCTGTAAAAGAAATTGATGGCGATATTTTATTAATAAGCCAGTTTACATTACATGCTGCTACAAAAAAGGGTAATCGTCCCAGTTATATAAGGGCAAGTAAGCAAGATATTGCCATTCCCTTGTATGAAAAAATGATAATACAATTAGAGACTGATTTTGGCAGGAAAATTTTTACAGGAGAATTTGGTGCAGATATGAAAGTTGAATTACTTAATGACGGGCCGATTACAATTTGGATTGATACTAAGAACAAGGAGTAGATTTATTACACGAATTTTATTCACGAATTACACGAATCAAAATACAAATAATATGTCGGATATTATTTTAAAAGAAGAATCCTATGAATTGGTTGGGATATGTATTGAAATACATCGAGAACCCGGGATGGGTTTTAAAGAAATTGTTTACAAAGACGCACTTGAATATGAATTTAAGATTCAGTATAAAAATATCATATTACCCCACCGACATTATGCCGATTTTATTATTCATGATTCAATAATTTTTAAAGTAAAAGCGACTTACATGATTGTAAATAATTTTGTTACACAAACAATCAATTACTTAAAGGCATCGGGATTACACATAGGCATTATTGCCAACTTTGGCGAAAAATCATTTAATTCTAAAAGAGTTGTGTTTTAAAAAATAATTTATCAAACAAATTCGTGTAACAATGACTATACAAGAAGCACAGCAACAAGTAGACCAATGGATAAAGACCGTTGGTGTAAAATATTTTAGTGAGTTAACCAACCTGGGAATTTTAATGGAAGAAGTGGGCGAACTTTCCAGGCTAATGGTACGCCAATATGGCGAACAATCTTTTAAAGAGACGGATAAAGGCAAAGCATTAAGTGATGAAATGGCCGATGTATTATGGGTATTGATCTGTCTTGCCAATCAAACAGGTGTTGATTTAACTGAAGCATTGCAAAAGAATTTTGAGAAAAAGAATTTACGGGATAGAGAAAGACATCAGGAAAATGAAAAATTGAAATAATGTCTATTTAAATATTGTTGAAAATACTCAATAATGGTATACAGCATAAGAGTACAACAATTCGATGCCTTATATTTGCAAAAAGTTAGTATTAAAATAATATGGCAAACGAATCAAATAATTTTGCAGCCCTTATTGCACATTGCAAAGAATACGGATATATTTTTCAATCGAGTGAGATATATGATGGACTGGCGGCAGTTTACGACTATGGCCAAAACGGAGCCCAATTAAAAAAGAACATCCGTGATTACTGGTGGAAAAGTATGACCCAGTTGCATGATAATATTGTAGGCATTGATGCCGCTATTTTTATGCATCCAACTACATGGAAAGCAAGCGGGCATGTTGATAATTTCAGCGACCCGATGATTGATAATAAAGACAGTAATAAAAGATACCGGGTAGATCATTTAATTGAAGGATTCGCCGATGAGCAATTGGCAACAGGCAAAGATCAATTGGCAAAGGATATATTAGCTGCAATGGATACATTGCTTGCAACAAATGATTATGCAGGTATAAAAAAACTGATTGAAGACAATAAAATAAAATGCGCCATTAGTAAAACATGCAATTGGACAGAAGTAAGAGAATTCAACCTCATGTTCAGCACACAAATAGGCAGCATAGCCGAAGAAAGCGAAACCATTTACTTACGTCCGGAAACGGCACAGGGTATTTTTGTTAATTTTTTAAATGTGCAAAAAACCGGCCGTATGAAAATACCTTTTGGTATTGCGCAAACAGGTAAAGCTTTTCGCAATGAAATTGTTGCAAGGCAATTTATTTTCAGAATGAGGGAGTTTGAGCAAATGGAGATGCAGTTTTTTGTAAGGCCTGGTACACAAATGGAATGGTATAACTTTTGGAAAACAGAAAGAAAAAAATGGCATGAAGGATTAGGAATACCGGCAGAAAAATTACGTTATCACGATCATGTTAAACTTGCACATTATGCCGATGCAGCTTTGGATATTGAATTTGAATTTCCCTTTGGCTGGAAAGAATTGGAAGGCATACACAGCCGTACTGATTTTGATTTAACGCAACATCAAACTTTCAGCAAAAAGAAAATACAGTATTTTGATAATGATTTAAAAGAAGATGGAAAACCTTATGGTAACTATACACCTTTTGTAGTAGAAACCTCAGTGGGTTTAGATAGATTATTTTTAACCATTATGAGTTTGGCATATGCCGAAGAAAAATGGACTAAAGAAGACGGTACCGAAGACAGCCGCATAGTGTTACGTATACCCGCTAAAATTGCCCCTACAAAACTGGCAATCCTTCCTTTACTTAAAAAAGATGGTTTACCCGAAATAGCAAAAGAAATCATGAACGATTGCAAAAGCAGTTTTATGTGCTTTTACGAAGAAAAAGATGCTATTGGTAAACGATATAGAAGAATGGACGCAATTGGCACTCCTTTTTGTGTAACAATAGATCATCAAACTAAAGAAGACAATAGCGTTACTATTCGCTACAGAGATACTATGTTGCAGGAAAGAATTGCTGTTAAAGATTTAAAAAAACTGATACTGGAGAAAATCATCTGATATTTTCCAATACAGCCGTTTAAGCTGTAGAAAAAAAATTATGTGATTATAAAAACCAAATACTAAACTTTTACTGCAGCTGTTTGTTCTTTTGGTTTTGATGCTTTTTCTATTGCTTTGTTTAATTCCAAGCCAAGAAATTTGTTAATAATTTTCCAGCTTATTAAAATTATTCCAAGAAATACACCTAGCATAAAACCAATTATTCCATACAATTTTGTAGATTTGCTTACCTCGTCGTAAGGCCCCTCGGGTTTATCCAAAGCCTCAATAATGGGTGTTTCTTTTTGCAATTTATAAGCTGCCCCTTCACGGTTATTTACAGCATAATAATATTGAGACTGTACTGTTGATTTGTCCTGGGCCAGATTAATTTTAGGTAAATTAAACCGTTTAAGCTCTTCATTGGTAAAGTATGTTGTTTCATCAAGCAAAACAGCTCGTTTGTCCAAAGCATCTAAAATTCTAAATAATGAGTCGGCTTTTTGCACTGCAAATTCATAATCAATTTGTGCTTTCTTTTTCTTTAAATCAATATAAAATTCAGAGATTTTTTCAATAAAAATATAACTCACTGCCTTTACAATATCCTTGTTACTGTTACTGTAATATAATTCCAGAATACCGTTTTTATTTATTTTACTGCTAAATGAAGCTTTTAACATACTGCTTGCAATATTTATTTTAAGTATACTATCCAATTTATTAATTTCAATTGGCTCATTTTGCATAAACCCGGTATGCTTATTATGCTCTTCTAAAAGTAACCCGGCAATTGTTTTATTTTTTAAAGAAGGTATACTGGTAGCAGCTACAGCATCCCTTGTTCGTCTGCTGTTAGCTAATTCTACAATATTAATAGAAGCTTCTCCGCTAAACGATCTTGGAGCCTCAGATAAACCAAGAATACTGCTTATTGCCGAACTGGAAATATTATTATCGCTGGAGCTGTTTAATGGAAACACCGTTGCTTTTGATGTATAAATTACTACACTTTTCGTGGCTATGAAATAAAATAAGCCTCCAAATAAAATGGCGATGATACCAATTACCCAACTAAATTTTCGTAACCTCTTTATAACCTGTTTTATAAGTTCAATATTGTTCATCTGACTATTTAATGGTTTAATTCAATTAGAAGTTTCCTACAATTTTAGCAACCAAAACGCCTGCGGTAATTGTAACTAATGATAAAGCAGCCTGTTTAAAAATTTCAACAACCTCACTGCCATTAGACTTTGCCGGAACATTTACTGTACTACCCTCTGCAACTTTTGGATAAAAATGCAGAAATAAAATATTTGTGGTACGTCTACTTTTTCCGTTTGCATATTGTACATATACACGGCTTCGCATTGGCCTTATACCAAATCCTCCAGCTTTATCTATATAATACGAAAGGTTGGTATGCTCCTTATCAAAAGTTAATTTTAATGGCGACTGTACCGTTCCTTTAACACTTACAAATGGATTTATTTCCGGTATAAAAATTACATCCCCTTCCTGTAAAATAATATCGTGTTTAGAATTTTTAAATTTTAAAGCATTATACAAATCAATACTTACGGGTTCCTGAGAAACTTCACTTAATTCTGTTTTTACCGAATCTAAAATAATGCCGCCAAGTGAATCGGAAAGCGAATTAATTTTACTGGTTACATTATCTCTGAAATATTGAGTTTTCTTTCTGTACAATATGGCACCACCTAAATCTGCATTTTCTTTTACACCACCTGCCCTTTCTAAATAAGATGAAATACGTTCGTACTTATCAAGCCGCGGATAGGGACCCGGATACTTTATTAATCCGTTAATTTGAACCAATTGCTGTAATTCAAATGTGGGATTTTTTCTTACATATACCTGATCAAAAGATTTTAAAATAATACCTGCCGAAGCACTGTCAATATCTAAACTTGGTGATACTTTTATTACTTTTAAAACTACCCTGGTTGGTTGTTGATATCTTTTAGCTGAATCAATATCCAGAATACTGGCTATTTCAATTCTTCCAAATTCAGCTGATTGTTTTAACCCACCAGATAAATACAATAAATCCTGTAAAGTCATTCCACCATACTTGTTTACCCTGCCTGCTTTTCTTACTTCACCAAATATTTCTACATACTGTCTGTCGGAAAAACTATTTGAGTTAAAAAGTAATATCTGATCATTTGCAAATATTTCAACATTATATTGGCTAACTACATTTTCGTTTTTAGTGATATCACTTAAATCAACTTCCAGCCTGTTTGAATTTATTTTTGTACTGTCGCCACCACCCCGGAATACATAGGCCCTTGGTAAATAAGTATTACGGGTAATACCTCCTGCCCTGTTAATTACATCAAATAATTTATCTCCTTTTCTAATTTCATACTGACCCGGATAGGATACTTCTCCTTTTATTTCTACTTTATTTATCAATCCCGGATTAACTGCAATTACTTTAACAATATCGCCATCCTTTAAGGCAAAATCTTCATTTTTAAGCCGCACATCATTGGTGGGGTTTATAATAGCAGTTGCATTAACATCCTTTATTGTTTGCTGCTCCAATTCTGTTCGGTAAACTTTTACACCGCTGGAAAATGCATCAGTTTGTAAACCACCGCTGTATTTTAACAGGTCCTTCATCCCTTCGTCTTTCATTAACTGATAATACATGGGCCTTTTAAATTTACCCTCTGCCTTAACCTTTTTTTGTACCGTTTGCACAATTATAAAGTCATTATTTTCAAGGTAAATATGTTTTCCAAAATCGCCGGTAGTAAGATATTTATAAACATCAAGTGCGTCAATAACCTTACCATTACGTTTAATTAATATTTCTCTAAGATTAGCCATATCTGTTGGCCCGCCCGCAAGAGCAATTACATTAAATGCATTGGTAAATGCCGATACAGTAACCGGGCCCTGTTTATTTATCTCACCTGCAACATTTACAGATACAGTACGGGGCTCACCTAAGGAAACAGTAATATTAGTTGTAGCCGGAACAAAGGATTTAAAACGTTGCACTACCAATGAACGTACCTGCTCAAATGTTAATCCCTGCAGATAAATTTTACCTAGCCCTGTAGGAAATATAGAACCATCTCTTGCAACAGTATAATCAAATGTAGCTTCGGCACCATTCCACATGGAAACAATTATCTTATCGTAAACGCCAATGGGATAATCTAATGGTGGTGTTGATAAATCGGTAAGTGAGGCCACAGTGCCACCTCTGAATAAATCCATACCATAAGTAGTTTCAGTTATGTTGGCACTTTGTGGCGTAGCTTCTTTAACAAGGCTGTCTCTGTCAACTTTATTTTTTAGTGCATTGTTTTTATCAGTTCCTATTGATTTTGCCCCAGCCCCATCTTTTGATTTTAAAATATCATTTAACTGCCCGGGAGATAACTGAGTAGGTAAAATTGGCAAATCCCCACCACTGGGGTCTTTTGTTGGTATTTGTGCCAGCGCTTTATTGACATTAAAAATAAAAAATACAGAAAATAATATAAATGCTTTTTTTATATACCTACTTATCTTATCTAAGTTTACTGTCATTTGTTGGGGGTTAATTTTCAAAAAATTTGATGGCAAAGGTAATATTTTATTTTAGTGGTTGCTTTAATGCTTTTTCAAATTCATTCCAAATCTCCTTAACTATATCTGCAGCAGGTTGTATTGATTTTATAACAGCACTTACCTGGCCTATTTCCAGTTCTCCTTCCTCCAGATTTCCTTCAAACATTCCTTTTTTTGCCCTGCCCTTTCCTAATAATTGTTTTAAATCCTCTGCTGAGGCGCATTTTTTCTCGGCTTCCTGTACCTGATTAAAAAAATTATTTTTCATTAACCTTACCGGGGTTAATTGTTTTAATGCCAGCATGGTATCACCTTCATTAGAATGTATAACTGCTTCTTTAAAATTAATATGCGATGATGCTTCCCCGCTTGCCACAAACCGACTTCCAATTTGAACGGCTTCGGCACCAAGTACCATAGCCGCTAACATTTGCCTTCCAGTTGCAATACCACCTGCTGCAATTACAGGTATGTTTACAGCTGCGCAAACTGCAGGTATTAATACCATAGTGGTTGTTTCTTCCCTTCCATTATGGCCACCCGCTTCAAAGCCTTCAGCTACCACTGCATCGCAACCTGCATCCTGTGCCTTAAGGGCAAATTTGCTGCTGCTTACCACATGCACTACTTTAATTCCATTATCTTTTAAAACTGTTGTCCAGGTTTCAGGATTACCCGCAGAGGTAAATACAATGGGCACTTTTTCTTCAATAATTATTTGAATATGTTTATCAATATCAGGATAAAGCAGGGGTACATTAACACCAAAGGGTTGATCAGTTGCTGCCCTGCATTTTTGTATATGCTCCCGCAATACTGCCGGATACATACTGCCACTTCCTATTAAACCCAGGCCACCGGCATTGCTTACCGCACTTGCCAGGCGCCAGCCACTAGCCCATATCATACCCGCCTGAATAACAGGATAATTAATATTAAAAAGCTGAGTAACCCTGTTCTGCATTATAAATTATTATTTACTTATCTGACAGAAAAACAAAATAGAAAGTACTTTGAAACGCAAAGTAAAAGATTTTATTTTATAAATCCAAGAATTTTTTAATTTGAAAGGCCGGAAAATTGCATTAATTTTTTGTTCCACCACCAAGATCAATTGCAGTATTATCACCAATATTTAAGCTGCGGCATACTCCTTTTACCTCTGCATCGTTACCTATTAATGAAGTATTTAAAACTATTTCAAAAAGGTTGGAGTATGCGCCAATTATAGAATCTTTAATAATAGTATGATTTAATTTAGAATAATCACCAATAGCGACATTGGGGCCTATTACCGAATTTTTAATATCACACCCTTCGCCAATACTTACAGGTGGTATGATGATAGTGTTTTCAAAAGAATGCTTTTCAGTTATATTGCCACCAAATTTTTTAAGTAAAGTTGCATTGGATTCCAGCAATGTTTCTTTTTTCCCGCAGTCGAACCAGTTTTGCACTTTAAACGGCTGAAATTTTACCCCATTTTGAATCATACATTCCAATGCATCGGTTAAATTAAACTCATCGTAACTTTTAATACCCGATGTAATGATTTTTTGAATACAGGAAAATAAAAACTCTGATTCTTTAATTTTATATACCCCCACCAACGCCATATTACTTTTAGGTATGGATGGTTTTTCCACCACATGATTTATGAATCCTTCTTCATCTATTTCTGCAACGCCAAAATTTCGTGGATCATCTACTTTTTTAACGCCCAGCATAGAGTGCGGAGCATTTATTATTTCTTTTACATCATATTCTGCAATAGTATCGCCTAAAACAATCAACACTTCATCATTGCCAATAATATCTTTAGTAAGATTAATAGCATGCCCCGTACCATGCCGCTCATTTTGATGAACAAAATGGCAATTGAATTGGGGATATTTCTCTTTTACATAGTCCTCTATTTTTTCTCCCAGGTATCCAATAATAAAAACAAAATCATTTATTCCTGCTTCATGCAACTGGTCTACTATAATACTTAAAATAGTTTTTCCGGCAAGGGGAATCAGCGCTTTGGGTTGTGTGTATGTATGCGGACGAAGTTTAGTGCCTGCGCCTGCAACCGGTATAATGGCCTTCATGCTTTTACTGTTTGATAAGCGTCTTTTTTTTAAAGGATGTGAAATTAATGATTTTTTTATAAGCCAGTGTATTTTTTACACGGGCCACATTTTAGGTTTCATAATAACTTGCATTTATCTTTGCGCCAAATAATGAAATAAATGCAAAGAGATACCGTAATTTTTAACCTTATTGATAAGGAATTGGAAAGACAGCGTAATGGAATTGAATTAATTGCTTCCGAAAATTTTACCAGTATGCAGGTAATGGAGGCCATGGGCACTTCATTAACAAATAAATATGCCGAAGGATATCCGGGCCGCAGGTATTACGGTGGCTGCGAAATTGTAGACCAGGTAGAACAACTTGCAATTGACCGCTTAAAACAAATTTTTAATTGTGATTATGCCAATGTACAACCACATAGCGGTGCGCAGGCCAATGCCGCTTTATTACTGGCCATTTTACAACCAGGCGATAAAATATTAGGACTGGATTTAAGTATGGGCGGACACTTAACCCATGGCTCTCCGGTAAATTTTTCGGGTAAGTTATACCAGCCACATTTTTACGGTGTAAAAAAAGATACCGGCTTATTTGATTATGAAATGCTGGAAGAAAAAGCCCGTACAGAAAAACCAAAAGTTATTATTTGCGGTGCCAGTGCTTACAGCCGTGATATTGATTATGCAAGAATTAGAAAAGTTGCTGATGAAACAGGGGCTTTTGTTTGGTGCGATATGGCACACCCTGCCGGATTAATTGCCGCAGGTTTGTTAAGCTCTCCTTTTGAGCATTGCCATTTTGTAACCAGTACCACCCACAAAACATTGCGTGGGCCGCGTGGTGGCGTAATTTTAATGAAAAAAGATTTTGAAAACCCCTTTGGTTTAAAAGATGTAAAAGGTAATGTGAGGATGATGAGTAACCTGCTTGATATGGCTGTTTTCCCAGGTACACAAGGCGGGCCATTGGAGCATGTAATTGCTGCAAAAGCAATTGCCTTTGGCGAAATATTAACCGATGAATTTAAAGTATATGCCAAACAAATTATTGCCAACGCCCAGGCAATGGCAAAAGCATTTACTGCAAAAGAATATCAAATTATTAGTGGCGGTACATCAAATCATTTAATGCTGATAGATTTAAGAAATAAAAATATCAGCGGCAAAAAAGCAGAGCAGGTTTTAGGAAAAGCTGATATTACAGTAAATAAAAACATGGTGCCTTACGATGATAAAAGTGCTTTTGTAACCAGTGGCATCCGTATTGGTGTACCTGCTATAACTACAAGGGGAATGAAGGAAGAACATATGGCAACAGTGGTAAACTTTATTGATAATGCTTTAATAAATGCGGATGATGAAGCCGTATTATTAACCATTGCCAATGAAGTAAAAGCTTTTATGCAACAGTTTCCTTTATACCCCGAATTAGTTTAAAGGTTTAGGGGTTTAGAAGTTTAGAAACTGCCTTCTAAACCCCTAAACTTTCTAAACTCCTAAACTTTCTAAACATTCTAAACTTATTTTTATGATACAACGCATTCAATCAGTTTGGCTTTTACTGGCAGCAGCCTGTACTTTTTTATCTTTTAAATTCCCATTTTACAGCGGCACTAATTTAAAAGGTGTAGCCTCTTATGAACTAAAAGCTACCGAAAATTTTTTATTGATGGCAACTACTGTAATTATTGGAATGTTGGCAATTTTCATCATTTTTTTATTTAAAAAAAGGCAATTACAATTGCGGTTATGTGTACTGGGTTTAGTATTAGAAGCCTTACTTATTTTTTTATATTATCGGCAGGTATTAACTTTTACACAGGGCACATATGCATTATTTGCGCTTTTACAAAGCCTTGTTGTTATTTTATTTTTTATGGCTGCAAGGGCCATTAATAAAGATGAAAAACTGATAAAAGACAGCGACAGACTAAGATAATACCGAAGTATCTTTTAAGATAGTGCAATCGGTATGTACCAAAAGCCAACCCACAAAGGCTATCCATTAATTTCAGCCGGCACAAATTGGCCTAAAATAAAATTTAGTTTGGTATAAAATATAAAAAACTATCCAATAAAAAAAGCGTCCCGTAAAAACAGGACGCTTTTTAATTTATAGATTAATGTGCTATTTTATTGCTTTACAAATTTGATAGCATTTGATTGACCATTAGCAAATACACCTCTTACAAAGTATGTTCCTTTTGCAAGGCCCGATACATCTAAGCTGATATTGCTTGAACCCGGTTGTAACTGAACAGTGTTTCTGTACATTACCTTTCCTTCCAGCGAAATAATAGCCAGCTCAACATTATCTTTTTTAACAGAGGTAATATTTAACTGTGCAATATTGCTTACAGGGTTTGGTAAAATACCTACTAACTGCATATCATTTTGCTTACCACCTAATTTTACTATTGAAGAATAGGAAACTTTTCCATCGATATCAATAATTTTTAAGCGATAGAAAACAGTAGTAGCTGATAAAATGCTGCTGTTATCATCATAACTAAATGGCTGTGCACAACGTGCCTGAGTTGCAGTTATAGAATTAACCATTGTAAAGTTACGTCCATCAATAGAACGCTCAATTTCAAAAGTAGCTTCTGTACTGCTGCACTCTGCCTTCCAGTTTAAAGTATTTACGCCATTGCCTTTTGCCGCATTAAAGTAATACACTTTTATTGGTAAAGGTGCACCCACTGGAGCTAATTGCGTCCATGCAAAAGCTGAATTTACAGCCGCACTTGCACCACCTGTTCCATAAGCCGCTTTAAAGCCATCGAAAAATGCAGTTGCACTGTTTGAAGTTTGAGTTATATGAAATTGTGTGGCCGATCCACCATCTGTTTCTGCAGCTGCAGCTAAAATTGATGCTGCATATGGGCTAGAGGGTTCGCTTGCAAGACTAGGGTTAACCCACATGTACATATTATCATTAGTACCACCACCTGTAACATAATCATAACGAATAACCACTAAATATACAGTAGCAAAATTATAATTAGCTGTGGCAAATGTTGTAGTGCCACTGGTGGCTCCTTTGCTAATACCAAATTTTAAATTAGTACCATTGTTACCAATAAAAAAATGCCCAGTAGTTGGACTAGCACCAAATCCTAATGATATAATTGCCCTGGTTGCACCACCGCCATTTGTTGCTGTAACAGTATTTCCAATTGCACCCACTCTTACTACAAAAGAATAATAAACAGTTGAGTTTGCAGTACCAATTGTTGGAGTGCCAAGAAATATTTTATAAGGATCGTCAGATCCACCGGCATTAACTGTAGTAATATACTTTGTACCACTGGTATAACCGGTATATTTTAAAACAGATGCTGGTGTACTTCCCACTTGTACAAAATTTGAGGCAGAGGGATTATTCCATCCACCATTAGCAAGAGTTAAATTTCCATCGGCTGCCGCAGTAAAGTTGTCATTAATAATAAGGCCACCGGTTTGTGCAAATCCAATTGCTGAGCATATTAGCATAGCAATAAAGGGTAATAATTTTTTCATGTTGTCCATTTTTAAATTTTAAATTAATAAGATTGATAAGCTTTGGTTTACAGCAAAGGGAATGGACGGTTAGGTTCTTTTAGTATTGGAAGAAATTATGCAGAACAATTTTTAATATTTAACTTAAAAAGAGAACTGCCAGTATTATTAAATAAATAAATTAATTACGCTGGTGGTTTAAAACAGCATGGATGGATGATATGGCTTTAGCGTGGATTGGAAAGGATGTTTATTAACAATTACTCATCCTATTTTTTTGAACGGCAAAAATAGTGATAAAAATAATAAATTGCACAAAATTGTCAATAAAATCTGTGTATTTCCTGGGATGGGTTACTTAAGAAAGGCAGAGAGTAAATAATTAGGGTAATTACTTTCAAATGTAAAAGTAGAGAATAAAATTTAATTTTACAACATTTTTTTAAACTTTTTTTTACTTTTTTTTACAAAAATTATCTAAATAATTGATTAACAATATTTTGCAGTCTGGCTTTTAGCACAGTTTTTTAAACCGGCCGGTTTACCGGCAAATACCAGCCCGCCCCCTTCATCTCCCGCCCCGGGGCCAAGGTCTATTACCCAATCGGCACTTTTAATTACATCGGTATTATGCTCAATTACAATTATGGAATGCCCCTGCTCAATTAATGCATTAAATGATGCCAATAGTTTTTTAATATCACTAAAGTGAAGGCCGGTGGTAGGCTCATCAAAAATAAACAGTATACTGCCCTGTGCCCTGCCCTTACCCAAAAAAGAAGCCAGCTTTACCCTTTGTGCCTCGCCACCACTTAAGGTATCGGACGACTGGCCCAGTTTTACATACCCCAGGCCTACACTGCTTAAAGGTTTTATTTTATTTGCAACAGCAGGCTCATCAGCAAAAAAGTCAATCGCATCATCCACACTCATATCCAATACATCGTAAATGCTTTTGTAATTGTACAGTACTTCCAGCACCTCTTCTTTAAAACGTTTGCCGGCACATACATCGCAGGTTAAATGTACATCTGCCAAAAACTGCATTTCAATGGTTTGTTCCCCTTCGCCTTTGCAGGCATCGCACCTGCCCCCATCTACATTAAAAGAAAAATGTTTGGGTTGAAAGCCCCTCATTTTACTTAATGGTTGCCGGCTGTATAAATCCCTTATCTCATCATAAGCTTTTATATAAGTTACCGGATTACTGCGTGATGATTTACCTATTGGGTTTTGATCTACCATTTCTATTTGTGATACAGCATCCACATCTCCACTAATTATTTTATATAATCCTGCTTTATCAATAAACTCTCCTTTTAATTTTTGTAATGCAGGATAAAGAATTTGTTTTACCAATGTAGTTTTACCACTGCCGCTAACACCGCTTACCACACACAAAACATTTAAAGGAAACTCCACCGTAATATTTTGCAGATTATTTTGCCGGGCGCCTTCTACTTTTATTGAGCGGTTCCATTTACGGATAATTTTTGGTGGCTCAATATGTAAAACACCTGATAAGTATTTTCCGGTAAGGCTTTCTTTATTAC
>JAYUTC010000379.1:0-20210 GCA_043755395.1 Ferruginibacter sp. | reverse complement strand
GTTGAAAGCGGCGTAGATATTCCCAATGTAAATACCATCATCATCAATAATGCCCATCAGTTTGGGTTGAGCGATTTGCACCAATTGCGTGGTAGGGTAGGAAGAAGTAATCGAAAAGCATTTTGTTATTTATTGGGACCACCAATGAGTACATTGCCCACCGATTCTCGCAAAAGATTACAAACACTGGAACAGTTCAGTGACTTGGGTTCTGGTTTTCAAATAGCCATGCGCGATTTAGATATTCGTGGTGCAGGTAATATGTTGGGAGGTGAGCAGAGTGGCTTTATGGCTGAGATCGGTTTTGAAATGTATCAGAAAATTTTAGATGAAGCAATAAGAGAATTAAAACGCACAAAATTCAAAGAATTATATGCAGCAGAAATTCAGCAGCAGGATGATTTTGTTATCGATTGCAGTATTGATACTGATTTAGAAATTTTGATCCCGGATAATTATGTAGAGAGCATTACAGAAAGACTTTCATTGTATTCAAGATTAGATAATTGTGAAAATGAAAAAGACTTATTAGATTTTTATAAAGAAATGACAGACCGTTTTGGACCAATACCACCACAAGTAGAAGATTTGTTTACTACGGTACGCTGTAGAAAATTAGCTGTGGAACTTGGTTTTGAAAAAATGTTTTTAAAAAATGAAACATTAAAATGTTTCTTCGTAAGTAATCCTGACAGTCCGTATTTTACCAGCACAACTTTTAATGGCATTTTACAGTTCTTGCAAAGGGGTACCAATAAAGCCAAACTTAAGCAGGTGGGTAAAAACGGGATACTGATTGTAGAAAATGTAATAACCATGACTGACTTATATGAGTTTTTAAAAAGAATGATGCAAAGTATTTCTCCTTAAATTTGTTATTACGCTTCTTGCATTAATTTATCTGCATGACCAAAAAACAATATGGACTTTTATCGCTACCTGTAATTGTTGCTGCCCTTGGTTTTTTTGTTGACATTTTTGATTTGCTTTTGTTTGGCGTGGTGCGTAAAAGCAGCTTTGCTGATTTAGGTTTATCCCCTGCAGAAGTTTTATCAAAAGGCGAATTGACTATTAGTATACAATTAATAGGCATGGTAATCGGGGGTATTGTATGGGGGATTATTGGTGATAAATTTGGGAGGTTAAAAGTTTTATTCGGTTCAATATTATTATACTCTATAGCTAATATTGCCAATGGTTTTGTGCAGAATATTAACTGGTATATTGTTATCCGTTTTATAGCAGGTGTTGGGCTTGCCGGAGAATTAGGTGCTGGAATTACTTTAACCTCAGAAATTTTACCGAAAGAAAAACGTGGCCTGGCTGGAACTATCATTGCCACCTGCGGTGTGCTTGGAGGTATTAGTGCCGCACTACTTTCAAAAGTTATAACTGATTGGCGAACGCTTTATTTTATTGGTGGCGGTATTGGTTTAGTGTTGCTTGCATTAAGAGTATCCGTTTCGGAGAGTTCCATGTTTTCTACTTTAGAAAAATCGAAGGCGCAAAGGGGTAATTACCTGCAGTTTTTTAATAACAAAAAACGCTTTTACCGTTATGCAAAAGGTATGCTTATTGGCATGCCGGTTTGGTACTGCATTGGTATACTTGTTTTTTTTGCTGATGAATTTGCCAGGCAGATGGGCATTACTGGCGTTACTCCAGGCAACGCTATTTTATTTCAGTACATAGGTTTGGGTTTTGGAGATGTTGCGGCTGGATTAATAAGTCATAAATTAAAAAGCAGAAAAAAAGCACTGTATATTTTTTATACAATCTTTATCATTTTCATTATACTTTTTTTTACACAACATAACAGTTCACCTGCATGGTTTTATTTTATATGTTCCGGTTTAGGTTTTGGTTCAGGCATTTCAGTTTTATATATTATTGCCAGTGCCGAGCAGTTTGGTACCAACTTAAGGGCATCTGCAGCTACATCCATCACTAATTTTGTAAGAGGTTTTACGCCCTTGCTGCTATTAATTTTTACATTTTTGAGAGAATACACCGGTTATTTAAAAGGTGCCTGGTTAATAGGCATTGTGGTTATGGCTATTTCAATTACGGCATTATATTTTACTGAAGAAAGTTTTGGAAAAGATTTAGATTTTGTGGAAGAGTGAGTCAATTATTTTTAATTACTGCGACACTAACTTTGATTTTCTTTTAAAATATTGTGCTGTTAAAAAACCAAAAATACCTCCAACTATTAATGCTATAAAATAAACTGATACCGGTAAACTATTTCTCAGACCAGGATTCAGCCACATACCTGCAGATAATTCCATTATAAAACCAAATGAAATGAATACAAAGTTTCTTGTAATAATATTTTTCTTTAAATAGAAATTAAAAATTAACATGCCTGTAAACCATATAATACCAAAACCAACAGAGGAAAATAACTGGTTATTATGAAATATACCATTGAGCATTCTGGCAGATGCTGCAATAGCATCCCAAAAAAAACCTAGACAAAACAGTGCTATATACCCAGAGTTATTGATAATATTATCTAAGAATTTTACCTTTTTATAACTGGTCACAAATGCAGCAAGGATGGCTACCAAAACTGTGCTACCTAATAAAATTCTTATTAAACTACTCACTTCTGAATTAATAGTGAATTGAAAATAACGCTCTCTGGTTTCATCTGCAGATAAATGCCTGCCTGCCTCCCTTTGAAAATTAAAATCTATAAAATATAATGTAACCATTAGTACTATTAATATAGCTGAAAAATTTGCAGCAGATATGGAAAAAAGTTTACCTATTTTATTCAAATATTTTTTATTGTTAAAAACCAAATAAATAAAACCACCCACTATGGTAATTTGCAAAACATAGTTAATCACTCCTAATAAGTAAATATTTTTACCTCCGGAGATTGCTAAATATTGTAACCCATTTGTAGTAATTGTATACAAATATGAAAACAGAAGGTATGTACAAATGCTTAAAACGATAACAAATAAATCCCTGTTATAAAATAAAGTTCCATTTACTTTTTTATATTCATTATTCAATTCTTCTTCCTTCCCTAATCTCTTTTTAGCAATAATAAATGCTTCTTCCTCGCTTAATTGTTTTTTTGCTAATTCATCTGTATTTTCCTGCAGATGGCTTTTTAATTCCAGGATATCATCCTGCGTATAATTGCCTTTGGATTGTAATTGCTGCAAATAACCATCTATGGCTAATTCCAGCTGAAATTGACTTGAGGTTTCCATAACTGTTCAAATATATTGTTGATAAATTGCCAGTTGGCTTTTTCGGTTTGCAATTGTTTTTTGCCAGTAGCGGTTATACGGTAGTATTTTCTTTGGCGGTCATTGTCTGCCGTCTTCCATGTAGCGCTGATAAATTTCTTTTCTTCTAATTTTTTTAAAACAGGGTATAAAGTTCCTTCGGCAAATTCAAGATTGCCGCCACTTCGTTCTTTTATAGCCTTAATTAATTGGTAACCGTAAGATTCTCCTTCTGCTAAAATAGAAAGCAGCAAAGGAATTGAAGTAGCAGCAATAAGGTCTTTTGAAAACTCAGGCATAGTAATTCTATGTATTAGAGAGTAAATATACATAGAAATTCTAAGTACCCAAATATTTTGGCATATTTTTTTATCTTATCAGCATAACTGTTCCCTTTTTATCTATAACATTTCCCTTAAAATCAATACCATTGGCCATTACAACATACACCCCGCTATTTTGTTTTTGCCCTTGCCATAAGCCATCCCATCCCTTATTGTAATCTGTGGTATAAAATACCTGCTGCCCCCAACGATTAAATATTTTAAGAAAGTAAAATTGCTTTATGCCAACAGGTGTGCCTTTAAAAATATCATTCTTTGTATCGCCGTTTGGTGTAAATGCATTGGGCAAATAAATATCAGGGCCTTTGTAAATTTTCACTGTTACATCATCAAAACTTTCACAACCCTCGGGTGTAAATGCTTTTACTGTAAATGTTTGGGTAGTATTAAGTATTGTAAGCGGATTGGCAATGTTTGGATTATTTAAATCGAATGCAGGGCTCCACATATAACTTAAACCACCTGTAGCATTTAACTGTACCGGCTGGCCTGCTGCTGCAATAGTATCGTTACCTGCAAAAGCATTGGTGCCGTAAATGATAATATCTTTTTGGAGCGAATCAGCATAACAACCAGTAGCAGCAGTAGCAAACAGTTTCACTTTATAATTGCCATTCGTGTTATATGTATGCTGTGTATTTTGTGAAGTGGCAATACCACCATCTCCAAAAAACCATTTCCATTGGGTTACTGCACCTGAAATATCTGTGGCTGAAAAATTGACTGAAGTATTTTTGCAGGCATCTTTAAAATTCATAACCACACTGGGCACAGGGTTTACATAAAATGTTTTATATACCGTGTCGCTTTTACAACCCATGGCGCTTGTGGCAACAAGCCCTGCTGTTTGATTACCGGCTGTAAATATTTTACTTGCATTTTGTTGCACACTCCATTCTGTGTTTTTATACAGCCACGACCATTTCGTAATATTACCTGTTGTGATATTTGAAGAATCGCTAAACTGAATGGGCAGTCCTGCACAATATGGCGGTACACTTATGCCAAATTTTGCAGAGGGTTTATCTGCAACATAAACTGTTTTTACTTTAATGCCGGCACAATTTCCTTGCCCCCCTGCAAACGCAGCAAATAACACACTGTGTAACCCTGGTGTAGAGAATGTATATGAAGGATTAAGCACATTTTGAAAAGTTAAATTGCCATCAATATTCCAGTACCAATCTGTAACCGGGTCTCCGCCTATTGAACTAACTGCTCCAAAAAAATTAGTGGGCTGCCTTAAACAAACTGAATCGGTAAATGTAAAATCGGCAGTTGCACTTGACTTCACATAAATTATAGTGTTAAATGTACCCGATGAACAGCCTTCGATAGTTTTTACAGAGTATGTAACATTCTTGTTGCCGGATGTATTGTATATGGTTGTTGGATTTTGCAAAGTAGAAGTTTGCCCATTACCTAAATTCCAAAGCCAGCCATTGGGATCAATAGTGCCTACTGCCACTGTTGCTATACCATTAAACCCGTCAACAAATCCAGCACAATGAAATGAAGAAGTTGTTATAGAAATATTGGGTATAGTACCAATTCTTACTGTTTGTGTATTGGTGGCTTCGCATCCATCTGCACCTATTACCCGTTGGTTCACAATATAATCTCCGCCAAAACCATACCTGTGAGTAGGGTTAATGTTTACCGAATCAATTGCGCTGCCATCCCCAAAATCCCAATACATTTTTATTACATTGGTAAAAGAAATGGTGCTGTCATAAAAAGTAATAGGTTCATTAATGCATCTTTTTTGAGTGGCACTAAAATTAAATGCAGGGTTTAAAGCTGTTCTAAAACTTTGTTCATTATTTGCTCCTCCGGTACTACCTGTAAAACCCCAAAACACTAATGGATCACCTGAAAAAACATCTGCTACAAAATCTTTTATAACACTAACTCTTAAACTGCCATCTACATAAGCAGAAAATGTTTTTGACAGGGCATCCCATTGAATACGAAGTGAATGCCAGATACCATCTTCAATATTATTGTTGCCATTTATTGCTGTAACAGGTCCGGCAATATTATTAATAGAATTATGGTTTAAATCACCATTTAGTTGAATAGCTATATGATCGTAGGTGGGATCATTATCGTTTGTATTTTGCCAGGTATCAATTGTAACACCTACAGCAGGTGAAATTCCCTGGTAACCCAATCCTCCTCCACTTGAACCAACACTGGTACTGATTGGTTGTAACACAAAAACAATTCCATCTGCACCTGCATCGTTGCTGCCTAAATTAACATCAAATTTAAAATCAAAAGATTGTGTAAGGTTTATCTTATTATTATTCCATACTGATCCACTTTGCGTATTTACTGCGAGTGTTAGCCTATACTGATTACAGGCAATTTGTGAGGCATTTCCATTTACGGTATATTGTGCATAAAGGCTATGACCAATGATTACTAAAATAATTACACTTATAATCTGTCTCATTCCGGTAAATATCGCATTATATAAATAATTTATTAAATCTTATAGAGGCATAAAAAAAAGCTACCAGCCGTTTGGCAGATAGCTTTATAAGAAATATTTACAACTTACCAGCCTTTTTTAGCTACTCCATCTGCCACTGCTTTTAATGCTGTTGCTTCACTAAGCATAGTAGTCATTTTATTGCCTTTCCCATCGTGGCCCTGTGCCATATAACCCCCACGGGAAGTTTTTGTAATATTTGCATCCTGCATGGGAACGTTTTTCTCTTTGGTTTTCATGCAATAAGCTGTTAACATGTTTGACATTTTGTAAAATTTATAGTTAGTAATAATGAATGAAGTAGTAAGCTTCGGGCTACAAGCTACAGAAAATAGCGGATGTACCCAAACCAACCACTATTGAAAAGAGGGATTTTCCACATTAACGCCTTTTTTAAGATTACCTTATAATAGGCTTTTAAGCCTAATTTTAACTAAACTACCAGCTACTCACCACTATATAACAGGTGTAGTTTGATAATCGGAAGTGCTTTTGCAGTCTGACTTTTAAGTATTTGAGTAAAATTTTTAATTATTTGGCCATAACAATTAAGCAATTAAAAATGGGAACCTGAAGTTCCCATTAAATTCACAATTTATGTGATTAAAAATCTTAATAACTTTTCCTTCCGACTACCTCATTTTTGCAGTTTATACATCAATTTTAGCATATTTGGCGTGTGTTTCAATAAACTCTCTTCGTGGTGGCACTTCATCGCCCATCAACATACTAAATACTCTGTCTGCTTCAACTGCGCTTTCAATTGTCACTTGCTTAAGGGTTCTTGTGGCTGGATTCATTGTTGTTTCCCATAATTGTTCAGCATTCATTTCTCCCAAACCTTTATAACGTTGGGTATTCACACTTTCATCTTTTCCCTGTCCAAATAATTGTATTAACCCTTTGCGTTCTTCGTCAGTCCAGGCATATTCCTGTTCTTTTCCTTTTTTAACCAAATATAATGGTGGTTGAGCTATATAAACATTGCCTTGTTCCACTAATTCTTTCATATAGCGGAAAATAAAAGTAAGAATCAAAGTTGCTATATGGCTTCCGTCCACATCAGCATCCGTCATTATAATAAGTTTATGATAACGTAGTTTTGAAATGTCTAAAGCTTTGGGGTCTTCAGGCGTTCCGATTTTAACTCCTAATGCAGTAAACATATTTCTTATCTCTTCATTATCATAAATTTTATGTTCCATTGCTTTTTCTACATTCAATATCTTACCACGCAATGGTAAAATAGCCTGGTAGCTTCTGTCTCTACCCTGTTTAGCAGTGCCACCAGCCGAATCTCCTTCCACTAAAAACAATTCGCATTTGCCCGGGTCTTTATCAGAACAGTCAGCTAATTTACCAGGTAAGCCACCCCCTGTTAAAACACTTTTACGCTGCACCATTTCTCTTGCCCTTCGTGCTGCTGCCCTTGCCTGTGCTGCAAGTATTACTTTTTGAATAATTGTTTTTGCTTCTTTTGGATTTTCTTCTAAGTAAGCCTCCAAAACCCTGCTTAACGTAGAATCTACTACACCCATTACTTCACTATTCCCTAATTTGGTTTTTGTTTGGCCTTCAAATTGTGGCTCCGGAACTTTTACAGAAATAATAGCTGACAGTCCTTCTCTGAAATCATCTCCTTCAATTACCACTTTGGCTTTTTCAAACATGTTTTGTTTTTCGCCATAACTTTTAAAAACCCTTGTAATACTGCGGCGGAAACCTGCAACATGCGTACCGCCTTCAATAGTGTTAATGTTATTTACATAACTAAAAATATGCTCCTGGTAACCTGCGTTATACACCATTGCTACTTCTACCACTACATTGCTACTTGTATCAAAACCATCACAATAGATTACTCTTGGTATTAATGATAAACGATTGGCATTTTTATCAATCATTTCAACAAACTCTACAATACCACCTTCACTATAAAATGTTTTGGTATATGTACTGCCATCTTCTTCCTTTTCTCTTAAATCGTTAATGATTATGGTTATTTTTCTGTTTAAAAAAGATAACTCTCTTAATCGTCCTTCTAAAATTTCTCTATTGTAAATACCTGATGTAAAAATGGTTAGGTCGGGCCAAAACTGAACTGTAGTACCATGTTTTTCGGAACTGCCAATTTCTCTTACTTTATATTGTGGAATGCCAGTGGCATATTCCTGATCAAATATTTTACCATCTCTGTAAACTGTAACAATTAATTTAGCACTTAGTGCATTTACACAACTTACACCTACTCCATGCAAACCTCCTGATACTTTATAAGAATCTTTATCAAACTTGCCGCCTGCATGCAAAACCGTCATTACCACTTCAAGAGCACTTCTGTTTTCTTTGGTATGTAAACCCGTAGGAATACCTCGGCCATCATCTTCAACTGTGATAGAATTATCCTCGTTAATTGTTACAACAATGTTTTTACAATGACCAGCCAATGCCTCATCAATTGAATTATCTACAACTTCATAAACCAGATGATGCAAACCCTTTACACCAATATCACCTATGTACATAGCAGGACGTTTGCGAACAGCTTCCAAACCTTCTAAAACCTGGATACTATCGGCACTGTAACTGGCTTTTTGCGCTGCGGTTTTTTCTATTGTTTCTGTACTCATAAATCAGTTAACCTGTCTTTATTTTTTTTCAAAATCGATTATCTGCAAATATAAGGAAAATAAGGGGTTTTAGAGGATGTATACGGCTATAAAAATGGTTTACTTATGGATATTTTTTCCACAAAATTCTATTTACCGAAAAGCGGAATATTTAAGGCTGGTTTTACCGGTTTTTCCTGATGAATTTTGGATGTTGTATCTTTGCAACTATATAAATGAATGAACACGCCGACATATTAGAGATCGCATACAAACAACCGCTGATGCAGGATCAAATGCAGCTTTTACTTAACAGGGAAAAGCAAATTCCCGGAAGTGTACAATATTCTATAAAAAGATATGCAAAACAAGCCCAATGGAATATTGATGATATTGGTATGTTCAATTATCACACTGAAAAAAATAATTCTGCCGGAGATTATTTACAACTAAAATTTTGTGTAAGTGGTAATGTTTATTGCCGTGAGAAAAAAACAGAATGTGATTTTTGTAAATTCAATTCATCTAAAACCTGCCTGGAAAAAGTAGATAGTGTGGACGTTTTAAGTTTTAGCTTTACCCCATCCTATCTAAAACAATTTACAAGTGGAAAAAAAAATACTACTCTTTCGGATGATGTGCTTTCCTTTAATCATAAAACTTCTTTTTCCAAAACCCTTCCATTGTGCGGTAAAACAAGGATGGCTATTGAAGCTTTACTGAACCATACTTATACAGAAAGCCTTGAGAATATTTTTCTAAATGCTCAAACACAAATCCTGCTTTTATACAGTATGGATTGCATGATGGGAGATCAGGAAGAAAAATTCAGTTGTAAGTTTTTGGATAATGAAGCCGACAGGGAAAAGATAATTAATGCAAGAGCAATATTATTACAACATATTGGTGAGCCTTTAACCATTAAAGCGTTAAGCCGTAAGGTAGCCATAAACGAATGCTATCTTAAAAAAGGATTTAAAGAATTATTTGGCACCACCATTTTTGATTTTTATCAAACACAAAGGATGGAACATGCAAAATATTTGTTGTTAGAAAAAGGCCTAAGCGTTACGGAAGTATCTTCTTTATTAGGTTACTCCTCTATCTCTCACTTTAGCACTGCATTTAAAAAACATACCGGTATTAAGCCCTGCGCATTATTATTACGTTAGTTTTCCTCTTTCCGTAAAAACTTTTCCAGATTAAGTATCCATTTATTTTTTTATGATTCCATTTTTGCAATCTAAAAAATAATAATGGCTAAAAGAATCAATATTTCAATTTTAATACTGGGTTGGGTTTTAACTATACATGCACAGAATAAAATAAATATTAAAAAAGACAGCAACGAAACCTTTCATAAATACTTACCTGATGTAACCGTAGTAGGCCGTTACAGCAAAAGCGATATTCAGCAATTGCCTGAAATTGTAGGTACATCAATATATGCCGGTAAAAAAAATGCATTGATTGTTTTGGATAATGTAAAAGGCAATGTGGTAACTAACACAATGCGCCAGGTTATTGCCAAAGTGCCCGGCATGCACATCTGGGAAAGTGATGGCAGTGGTATACAGATTGGTATGGCTGCAAGAGGCCTCAGCCCCAACCGTAGCTGGGAATTTAATGTCAGGCAAAATGGGTATGATATTTCGGCCGATCCATTCGGATATCCTGAGGCTTACTATAATCCGCAATTACAAGCAGTACAACGTATTGAAATTGTAAGGGGCCAGGGGGCATTGCAATATGGCCCGCAGTTTGGCGGATTGGTAAACTATATTTTACGTAATGGCAGCGAGATCAATAAAAAATTTGAATTTGAAACACAGCAAACCATAGGAAGCAATGGCTTGTTCAACAGCTATAATGCCGTTGGTGGTAAAACAGAAAAAATACATTACTACGGATTCTTCGATCACCGTAATGCAGATGGATATAGGAAGAATAGCAGCTATTTTACCAACTCAGGGTTTGGAACCTTCGCTTACAAAATCAATAAAAAGTTCACTTTATCTGCCGAGCTGATGGTTTCTCATATCCGCAGCCAGCAACCTGGCGGATTAACAGATGCCCAACTTAAACTGGATTTAAAACAAAGTTACCGCAGCCGCAACTGGTTTGATATTACCTGGACCACCGCCGCCATCATTGCCAATTACCAATTTAATGAACATGCCAGGCTGAATGTAAAATTATTTGGTATTGCCGGCGACAGAAACAGTGTGGGATATTTTCCAACGGGAGGAATTACAATTGCTGATACCATCAACAAAGCTACCAATCAATTTAACCCAAGAAATGTAAATGCCGATAAATACCGTAATGCAGGTTTGGAAGCCCGTTTAATAACTGACTATAATTTATTTAATGTAAAACAAACATTATCGGCTGGCCTGCGCCTGTATAAAGGCACTACCTATCGTTACGCATCTGATGGCAAAGGAACAAACGGTTCAGATTATGACATGACTTTATCAGATGGGATATGGAACAGGGATATTGATTTTAAAACAACCAATGTGGCAGCGTTTGCAGAAAATATTTTCCGTGTTACAAAAAACTTTTTAATTATACCGGGCATTCGTTATGAATACATAACGGGAAATGCAGGCGGCAGAAACGGATTTACAAATGCAGGAGCCGAAATCATTTTACAGGATCAAAAAAAATCAAGAGGCTTTGTATTGGCAGGAGTTGGTGCAGAATATCATACGGGTAAAGTAACAGAAATTTATGCAAATATTACTCAAGCATACAGGCCGGTGCAATTTGCAGATCTTACTGCGCCACCAACAACCGATGTAATTGACCAGGATCTGAAAGATGCAAGAGGTTATAATGCAGACCTTGGTTACCGCGGTAAAATAAAAAACTACCTGTTTTTTGATGCTGGTATTTACTACCTGCAATATAATAACCGCATTGGCGTAATTGTGCAGCAAAGAACAGATGGCAGCTTTTATAATTACCGTACCAATGTAGGTAACAGTAGCAGTAAAGGATTTGAAGGATTAATAGAATTCAGCCCGGTTAAAGCTTTCAGCAATAAAATAAATAAGGCAGATGTGAGTGCATTTGTGAGTTACAGCTATACACATGCCCGGTATGGCAACCTGAAAGTGATTACCAAAAACAGCAGTAACCAACTGGTAGAAACCAATCTTAAAAATAAAAAGGTTGAAAATGCTCCCGAAAATATTTTACGAACCGGTATTACAGTTACCTACAAAACTATTTCATTAACCGGCCAGTTGAGCTATGTAGATGAGTCGTATGCCGATGCCAATAATACTTTTACCCCAACATCCAATGCACAAAACGGATTGGTTCCTGCTTACTCCGTTATGGATTTAACTGCAGTTTATAAGTACTCAGCCAGGCTGAACATAAAAGGCGGTGTTAATAACCTGGGCGACCAAAAATATTTCACCCGCCGTGCAGGTGGTTATCCCGGCCCAGGTGCGTTACCTGCAGATGGCAGAACATTTTTCATTTCGGTTGCTGCAAAATTTTAAAGCTATTTTCTGAAAACATTTTTTCATAAAGCTGTTGAATAACATCAACAGCTTTATGATTTAGATCATTTATTCTGTCATTTTTTGGTAAAACAATATGATATCAAGCAGGTATTTAACAACATGACAATTTCATGATAATTCTAATGATGCACTGAACAATCTTTGCATTCAACAATGACAACAGCTAAAAAAAATATTGGTTTTTTCATCTTGCTTATTTCATTTTTTGGATTCGTAAATAATTCTTTTACACAAAATGCTGTTACGGATACCGGGTTTAATAAAATAAGGACCATTGAAGAAGTGGTTGTTACTGCAACACGTACCCAAAAGAGTATCGGCGATATTCCGGTTCCCATACAGGTTATTAATAAAAAATTTATACAACAAACCGGTTCTCAAAAACTGATAGACATTCTGCAACAGCAAACGGGCTTGGTTTTGGCTGATAATCCATTGGGGCAGGCGCTTCAGGGTTATCCAAATCCCTTTGGCAGCGGCATTCAATTACAGGGTTTAGATCCGGCTTATACTTTAATCTTGCTAGATGGGGAGCCACTTACAGGCAGAAATGCCGGTATTTTAAACCTTGGCAGAATTGCCGTAGGTAATATTCAGCAAATAGAAATTGTAAAAGGCCCGGCAACCAGTTTATACGGCAGCGATGCCTTGGCCGGTGTAATAAATATTATTACAGAAAAGCCAAAAAATACAACTGCAGGATTACAGTTGCACCATTCCACCAATGATACCTGGGGTTTTACTGCAAATTCTTTTATTAAAAAAAATAAAACTGCATTTCAATTATTTGCAAACAGGTATAGCAGCAATGGCTACGATTTAGATAAGAATATTTACGGTAAAACATCCGACCCCTATTATAATTATTCATTAGCAGCTAAAATGTTTTATGATATAAATAAACATACTCAATTGCAAACCTCTGCCAGGCTATTTACACAAAAACAATTCAATAATTACCTGGTGTATACAGGTACACAACCTGATGCAGTTGATGGTACGAGCAAAGAAACAGACTGGAGTATAAATAATCAATTATTAAGTACATTATCTAAAAAGATAAAATTAGCTACAAGGATTTATATTACCGGTTATCAAAATAATGCTGAAGTTTTTCTACAAACCAATAAACAGCTTTTTGATAATTCATTTTTAAAGCAGTTTTTACTAAAACCCGAAGTGCAGGTTGAAGTTGGCGAAAAAATAAACCAAAAACTAATTGCAGGTGCCGGATATAATTACGAAACTATCGATGCAAACCGTTATTCGGCTAAACACAATTTTAATGCTTTTTATTTCTTTACTCAAAAAGAATGGTTGTTGAATAACAGGCTGAATATTACTGCAGGCGCAAGGGCTGATAAACATACTTTGTATAAGTTACAGTTAAATCCAAAATTGGCCATAGCTTATAAATTATTTAATAAGCTTACTATTAATGCTTCAATTGGTACTGGCTTTAAAGCACCGGATTTCCGGCAACAATTTTTAAATTTTTCCAACTCCCTGGTAGGTTATACTTTATTGGGAGCAAATGAATTGTCAAATGGCCTGCAGCAATTAAAACAGAAGGGATTAATTGATTCTTCTATTAATATCATTCCCTACATCGGTAATAATACTTTACTTTCCGAAAAATCTGTGGGTACCAATATTGGAGTTCGATTTACATTTCCTAATACAACACAAATAACTGCCAATGGCTTTCGGAATGATATCACTAATTTAATTGACCGGTATAATCTTCCTTTTACCAAAGTAAACAATCAATCCATTTTTAGTTATCAAAATATTAATAAAGTTTTTACACGTGGTTTTGATGTGAATATAAATCATCATTTAAATAAACAATTCAGCATTAGTACTGGCTACCAGTATTTAGATGCAAAGGATAAAGACGTAATAAAAAAGATTCAGGATCAGCAACTGGTAAAAAGAGACCCGGTAACTTTTGTTAGCACTTATGTCAGTAAAAAGGATTACGGTGGCTTATTTAACCGAAGTAAACATACCGCTAATCTTCAATTAGCGTACAGTAATAAAAAAAATAACTTCTCTTCAAGTATTAGGGCAGTTTATCGTGGCCGTTTTGGATTTAGCGATATAAATGGCAATGCTGTTTTAGACGACAGCAGGGAATACGTAAAGGGCTATACCCTATTAAATGCATCAATAACAAAATCTTTTAAATGCGGATTGGAATTACAAACAGGAAGTGACAATATTTTAAACCATCGCGATAAAGATAAACTTCCCAACCTTTTTGGAAGAACTTTTTTTATTAACTGCACTATTAATCTTAAACAAATATTTACTTACAATAATAAATAACAGAAAATGAAAACATCCATTTTAACAATTGCAATTTTATGTTCCGCTTTATTTTTAATAACCAGTTCCTGCAGTAAAGATCCGGCGCCTGATCCGGTAACAATAATCGAAAAAACAGATTCGGTTAAAGTAAATTTCGGCTCATCGGGTACTTTTACATTTTTTAGTTTTAAAAACAATGCCATAGTTGCAAATAGCGATAGTGCAAGCACCAAATGGGATTTTGGCTTAAGGTTTACCACATTTATTTTAAACAGTAATGCCTATGGCCCGGGTAATGCAGGCGCTATTTTACAAAATAATATTTACAACACTGTAACCAGTGCGCCCAATACTGGTTATGCCTATGATACCACCGCATCACAAAAAGCCATTAAAGATGGCAGCTGGTATAATTATAATCCTGTAACCCGTACTTTTGCTCCTAAATCCGGACAAACTTTTATATTCAGAACTGCTGATAATTATTATGTAAAAATGGAATTACTGGCAGTGGATTACGAAGCATTTACCGGCCCGGTACCAGTTAGGTTAATTTATCGTTTTCGGTATACCTACCAGGCAAACGCCGGCAAGAATTTTTAAATTAGCTTATTGTCAAAATAAAAAAAGCATCCCAAAATTAAGGGATGCTTTTTAATGTACGAATTTTACAAGCACAAACTGTGGACTCGTTTTTTCAGGGATAAAAATTTAATTTGGTCTTTTAGATATTAAACTGAATTTCCGGGACATGGATTTTAAAAAACGGAACCTTATTATACTGATTTAAATATCTTTAAAATGTGACGGGAGTAGGAATACTCCCGTCTTTACCCTAATAAAACCCTAAACCAGCAAAAATTTTAAACAGGTTGTGTTTAAATTATTTTATTTCAATGAAATTGGAAAAATACTATTTAATTATTTTAGTGATTTGCAATCAGTTTTTTAAAAATCAATCTGGCGCAAAAAGGCTTCAAATACCTAATTACCAATATTATGCCAATGGCTAATATTGTGGATAACTACCTGTAAAAGTGAATACCAGCAAGAGTTTCACGAAATTTTACTAAAGAAATCTGTAAAAAATTTATTCCTTCAGGTATTTGTCCTTAGTATGTAAAACTGAATTATACAAAGGGGTTTTACCCTGCTTATTGGTACAAGAATTAGTTATAAAAGCCTTAAGAATATTGTATCTGGCACAAAGCCTGTTTTTACTACCTTTGCCAACTTAATTTAAATTCAGTTTTCAGCAATTATTATGAGTACCAGGTACAAAGAATATCAGCAACTTAATTTACCCTCAATAAGTGAGGAAATTCTGGCAAAATGGAATGCAGCCCATGCTTTTGAAAAAAGTGTTTCATTAAGGGAAGGAAGTACCCCGTTTGTTTTTTACGAGGGGCCGCCTAGTGCCAATGGTATGCCTGGCATTCACCATGTAATAAGCCGGACTTTGAAAGATTTGGTTTGCCGTTATAAAACTATGCAGGGATTTCAAGTAGACCGTAAAGGTGGTTGGGATACCCATGGCTTGCCCATTGAGTTAGGCGTAGAAAAAGAATTGGGAATTACCAAAGAAGATATTGGTAAAAAAATAAGTGTTGAGGATTATAATAAAAAATGCCGGGAAGTTGTAATGCGGTTTAAAGATAAATGGGATGATATTACTCAAAAAATGGGTTATTGGGTTGATTTAAAAAATCCATATGTAACTTTTGAAAATAATTACATTGAAACATTGTGGTGGTGTCTTAGTGAGCTGTATAAAAAAGGCTATTTGTATGAAAGTGTGAGCATACAACCTTATTCACCTGCTGCTGGCACAGGTTTAAGTAGCCATGAATTGAACCAGCCGGGAACTTATAAGGATGTGAAGGATACGAGTGCAACGGTGATGTTTAAAGCAATAAAAAATGAAAAATTAAAAATTAAAAATGTTGATGGCGATATTTATCTGATGGCCTGGACAACCACTCCCTGGACATTACCTTCAAACCTTGGTTTAACTGCAGGCCCAAATATTGATTATGTTTTAGTAAAAACATTTAATCCTTACACTCATCTTCCGATAAATGTTGTTCTTGCAAAAAATCTTGTAGAGAAATATTTTAAATCTGAAGGAGAAAATGGTGATTTTGAAAACTATTCTCCAGAAATAAAATTGATTCCGTGGAAGATCACTGAAGCATTTAAAGGGAAGAATTTGGAAGGCAGTGAATATGAACAACTTCTACCATCCGATGCAAACAGCTTAGAAAAAATAGAGGAATTAACTCCCGGTGCAAAACCATTCCGTGTCATTCTTGGTGATTTTGTTACTACTGAAGATGGTACCGGCATTGTACACACTGCCCCGGCCTTTGGTGCGGATGATTACCGTGTTGGTAAGAAAAATAATTTAGGAATATTAACCCTGGTTGATAAACAGGGAAAGTTTGTTGATGGTGTGGGCGAATTCAGCCGCCGTTATGTAAAAGATTATAAAGATGAAAAAGATTATGTGGATGTAAATATTGACATAGCTGTAAAACTAAAATTAGAAAACAGGGCTTTTAAAGTAGAAAAATACGAACACAATTACCCTCACTGCTGGCGTACTGATAAACCAATTATTTATTATCCGCTGGATGCATGGTTTATAAAAACAACTGCAGCCAAAGAAAGAATGGTAGAACTCAATAAAACCATTAACTGGAAACCTGCTGCCACCGGTACGGGGCGTTTTGGCAACTGGCTGGAAAATATGGTGGACTGGAACCTGAGTCGCAGCCGTTTTTGGGGTACCCCTTTACCAATATGGAAGACTGAAGATGGCGACGAAGAAAAATGTATAGGAAGTATTGAAGAATTAAATGCAGAAATAAGGAGAGCCGCTGAAGTTTTGGGTGGAGAAACAAACAAACATTATTTACACGAAGGCATTTTGGATTTACATAAACCTTATGTTGATGATATTGTACTGGTATCTGTAACCGGCAATCCCATGAAACGTGTACCCGATTTAATTGATGTTTGGTTCGACAGCGGCGCTATGCCTTATGCACAGCATCATTTTCCTTTCGAAAATAAGGAAGCATTTCAAAAATCATTCCCTGCAGATTTTATTGCCGAAGGTGTGGATCAGACAAGAGGATGGTTTTATACTTTACATGCCCTGAGTGTATTATTGTTTGATAGTGTTGCTTACAAAACAGTAGTTAGTAATGGTTTTGTGCTGGATAAGAATGGAAATAAGATGAGCAAGCGATTGGGCAATGTGGTAGATCCATTTGAAACACTAAATAAATTTGGTGCCGATGCTACCAGATGGTATTTAATAACTAATGCAAGCCCCTGGGATAATTTAAAATTTGATACAGAAGGAATAAAAGAGGTACAGCGAAAATTTTTTGGTACACTTTATAATACCTACCAGTTTTTTGCATTGTATGCAAATGTAGATGGCTTTGCATTTAAGGAAAATTATATCCCAATAAATGAAAGACCCGAAATTGACCAATGGATTTTATCATCTTTAAATACACTGATAAAAACTGTACAGCAAAGTATGGATGATTATGAACCTACTCAGGCGGGCCGGGCCATTGAAGATTTTGTTGATGCACATTTAAGTAACTGGTATGTACGTTTATGCCGTCGCCGTTTTTGGAAAGGCGAATATGAACAGAATAAAATTTGTGCGTATCAAACACTGTATGAATGTTTAGAATCTTTATCATTGTTGATTGCTCCAATAGCACCATTTTTTGCCGACTGGTTATTTATAAATTTAAATGAAGTTAGTGCCCGTTCCAAATTCGAATCGGTTCATCATGTATTTTTCCCTAAAGCAAAACAAGAAGTAATTAATACAGAATTAGAAAAAAGAATGCAACTGGCACAGGATACCTCTTCCTTAATCTTATCGTTGCGTAAAAAAGTAAATATAAAAGTTCGTCAGCCACTTCAAAAAGTAACTATTCCTGCAATTGATAAAGAGATGGTTGAAAGAATTAAATTGGTAGAAGAAATTATAAAAGCTGAAACAAATGTAAAAGAAATTGAAATGCTGGCTGCTGATAACGATTTTATCCGCAGAAAAGCAAAAGCCAATTTTAAAAGCCTTGGTAAAAAATTGGGGGCTAAAATGAAATGGGCTGCAGATGAAATAGCAAAATTTGATAATGCAATCATTGATAAAGTACTGGAAAACAACTACCTAATTAATAATGATTATGAATTAAAAGGAGAATTACCTATATATATTAATGCAGAAGACCTTGAAGTTTCAACCGACGAAATTCCAGGCTTTGAAGTAGCCAACAAAGGTTCATTAACGGTTGCCCTGGATATTACAATAACTGATAGTTTAAAAAAAGAAGGTGAGGCACGTGAGCTTGTAAACCGCATACAAACTATTCGTAAAGAAAGTGGCTTTAATCTTTCGGACAGAATTATTGTGAAAGTATCTGCAAATGAGGGGCTTCAAGCATCATTTACTGAATATAAAACTTATATTTGCGGCGAAATTTTGGCAGATTCTCTAGAGTTTTTGCCTCAAATAAACGATGGTAACGCTATAGAAATTAACGAATCCATTGTAAATGTGAACGTTATAAAAAAAGGAGCATAACATGGCAACTAAAAAGAAAACTGCAAAACCAGCAGTAAAAAAGCCTGTCCGTTCAAAAGGCGGGGCTACTAAATCGGTTAAATCAGGCTCAAAAAAGCCAGTCCTGGTAAAAAAAGCTGCAAAACCAGCACCTAAAAAAACAGTAAAGCCTGCACCTAAAAAGGCAGTTAAACCTGTGGCTAAAGCAAAAAAAATAGTGTCAAAACCCGTGGCTAAAAAAGTAAGTCCTGCAAAAAAAACTGCCCATACTGCAGGCAAGCCCAAAAATAAAATAATAAAAACAGCAGTAAAAAAACCGGCAGTTTTAAAAAAACCTGTACAAAAACCTATGACTAAAAAAATTGAAGTGAAGAAACCGACCCCTGTAAAAGCAGCACCAGCCCCGCCTGTAAAATCATCGGCTTTATTAAAGGCAAAAGATATTAAAGTAGCGGCACCAAAACCTGTAGTATTACCAAAAATAAATACAAAAACTTCCAGAAAATATCAGCCAGATTTCACAAAATCTGTTTTGGATCAGCTTAAAAATGACCCCGGAGCTCCGCTTGTTCGTTATAATGATACAGATTTAAATGAATTTAGAGAGCTTATTCAACGTAAAATGGAATCAGCTAAAAAAGAATTAACTTATTTACAAGGTTTAATTACCCGCAAGGATGAAATGGGTGGCGATAATGATGATGCCCGTTATATGACAATGGAAGACGGCAGCATGAGTATGGAAAGAGAGCAGTTAAGCCAAATGGCCAGCCGCCAAATCACATTTATTGATCATCTTGAAAAAGCAATAATGCGGATTGAAAATAAGACGTACGGTATTTGCCGTGTAACTGGAAAACTTATTGATAAAGCCCGTTTACGTGCTGTACCACATGCCACATTAAGTATTGAAGCTAAAATGGGGGCAGTAAGGTAAAAATATAATTTGTAATTTGTTAGAGGCTGTCTCATAAGTAGGCAGCCTTTTTTTTATTTTCAGTTTTTAAGGGTGGGTTATTCACATATAGGTTGAATAACTTTTTTGATGGTATGATGC
>JAYUTC010000378.1:0-7584 GCA_043755395.1 Ferruginibacter sp. | reverse complement strand
AGCGACAAATTGCATTTGCAGATTATTTTATTAATCCAATGTATAGCTGGTCAGGATATGTATAACATCTTCTACAGTTTCATTGCTCCACCACCCATTATCTTTATATTTTTTTAATATTATTTCTGCCAATTCCTTTTTACTATACTGTTTCTTTTTAGCAACTACCGGAGCTTTTATTTTCGTTTCATCAATATTTGCAATTTCAATTTTCGTAGCAAACCATGTTGTGTAAATCCTTGGAATGGCGAGGCCCAATATCATACCGGGTAAACCAGAAAACAATTCCGGGCCTCCCTGGCTAACTATTTCGGGGCAATAAAATGCTACTACATAAAAACTATCATCAATTATTCCAATAGCTTTCCGGCATTCCCAACCAGCTATCTTACGGGTTTCATTTCCTATTTTCCATTTTACTTTTCTAATACTATCAGCAAATACAAAATAATCATCCATTAGATTGTATTTCTGTATACTTTACTGTGTATTTAAATCCATATAAACAGATTCTTCACTAACATACATGGAAGCAACAGCTCCCTTACGGCCTGGTTGATAAATTGACTGGTTCCAGGAAAAAAGAAGATCGTAATAGGAAATATCAAATTCTGGCAAGACGCTTTGAAATGGATTATCTCCATTGTTTGATGAGCCCAACATATGTTTAGTATTTCTCTTAACTTCAAACTCAATTTTGCCACGGGTAATAAAATCCTGAGCAAAGGAAATAGTAATAGTAGTAAATAGTAATATGTTGCATAAAAAAAACTGTTTCATTATTTTAATTTAGACTTTTAGAAAAATTCCAGCCAATAGTTAATAAAAAATATCTTTTTATAGTGGAACGATCAGTTTCGCTAACATTAAAGCCATATATACTTCTTCTATAGCCCGTATTTGTATTTAAAATATCATGTGCAGTAAACTTAATAAAGCCTTTATCATTTTTCAATAATTTCTTCGTAAGGGAAGCATTCCATCCGATAGTATTAAAACTTGTATTAAAAGTGCTATTTGCCGGTTGAAAATTAAAAGCACAATCAGAAACCAATTCAAATTTTTTAGGCAGGTATTTGGTTACTGTAGTAGTATGCGAATGAGATAGTGTAGAAGGAGCTTTATTAGTTGAAATATTAGATTTGGCTTTACTAAAATTTAAGTAGCCGCTGTAACTTACCTGTAACTTATTTTCTACATTGTAAGAAAGTGTAATAGCAGCAGACCCATAAATGCTTTCATTTTTTATTATTGCATTATTTAAAATGGAATTATAACCATTACTGCCAAATGAAAGTGATACAGATGGATACAAATGTATTTTTGTATACTGTTTGCTATAGTAAAGGGATCCATAAAAAACTGGTACACTATTCAGGTTTATGGATTGTGCAGTTGTTTTGTTTTGTGCATCTGTGGTTGTCTTTGATGAAATATTATTTTCTAAATAATTTATGGAATAAGCAGCACTAAAGCTACTTTGCCTGGAAGAGTTGTACTTGGAGTAATTAACTGAAGCTGAATGATTAAATCCCGGCAATAAATTGGGGTTACCAATTTGTACAAATAATGGATTACTACTTTTATACAGTGGTTGTAATTGCTCTGCTGATGGCTGAAATGTTTGCCCAAAGTAATTTAAAGAAAAAGAGGAATTCTGCTTTGGCATGAATTGTATATTAAAATTAGGAGCCAGGTTTATAAAATTTCTGCCGCTTTCTATCTTTAAATTTTTATTTACCTGATTAAACCCCGTAAAATATATTTTTGTACCAATAGCAATATTTATTTTTTTTATGCTCCAATTTAAAGATGAGCCAACAATATTGGTATTTAATATAAACTTATAATTATTACTCAATGTATCTATCAGGGAAGAATATTTTCCATTATCATTTTTGAAAGTACAAAAATTGATTTCCGATACAGATTTTTTCCATCCATATTCTAAAGTGAGACTTAACTCTTTTGAAAGTCTTTCTGATACAGCTAATTTTGCTGCAAACACATTGTTTAACTTGTAATTTTTTTGAAGATGATCGAGTGTATCAGCTTTTTTAAAATTACCGTTTGCCGCATCAAAATAGTTATTGTTTGCGTAATTGTAGTTATCATTATTTGCTTCGCTAAAATCCTGCTGAGCCAGAAACGATAAAGTTCTTGCTGCTTTTCTAAATTTTCTGGCATATCTGATATTGCTGCCAAATACATTACCAGTAAATAATCTTTTTATGGCATTACTGCTATTATTTACTAAAAAAAAAAATTCATTTTTAGAAGATGACTCTCTGCTGGTATTTGATGTATTACTGGATATGTTACCATTAACCGATACCTTAATTGTAGAAAATGAATCAAGCGATGTAGTAAAATTACCACTTGCTTTTTGCATAAAACTGCTACTGCTTTCCTTATTGTCGGATTGAGTAATAAACCCAGTTCCATCGGGCAATAATGTGGTGCTATGGTTATTAGACCAACCTTCAGCATTAATTTGCTTAATCCTATAGTTAGTATAAAGTTTTTGTTTACCTTCTTTCCACTTATTAGAATAATGTGCACCTCCATTTAGCACTGCAGGCAGCCCACTACCATTGTATTTTTCACTTTCATATTCAGTGTTGTTTTCCATACTAATAATGTTACTTGTGCCATCATCAATTCTTTCATAGTCCTGGCCAACATATTTACTCAGTTCAGCGGTAGTAATTCCTTCCTTTCCAGTTTTAGAAGCTATCCCAAAAACCGATACTTTTTTTGCCTTATTAAACAAAGCTGCCATTGCTTCGTTATTATAATATTTTTCGCCACTGCTGCCTGCTGCCAGTTTTCCAAAGCTGCCGTTTTTTTTATTCTTCTTTAGTGTAAGATTAATTGTCTTTGTTCCTGCCCAATCATCTATACCAGTAAATTCTGCCTGTTCACTTTTTTTATCAAATACCTGTACTTTATCAACCGCATTTGCATTTAAAAATTGTGTTACTAAACCCGGATCCTCAGAAAAAAATTCATCCCCATCTACTAAAACTTTCTTTACTTCTTTACCCTGGGCTGTTATCTTTCCATCTCTATCCACATAAATGCCCGGCAACCGTTTAAGCAATTCTGCAACATTAGCACCTTCCTTCACGGCAAAACTATCTGCAGTATATTCTAATGTATCGCCTCTCATGCGTATTGCAAAACCCGACTTTACAATAATCTCTTCTAATAAAACAGCCTTGTTAACTATATCTATTTTACCCAGGTTAATTTTTGATGTATCGGTTATAGTTAGTTTCTGCAGATAGTCGGCCATACGTGGGTAAGAAACCATAAGAGTATATTTGCCCGGAGGAATTTTTTCAATAGTAAACATCCCTGATTCGTCAGTTCTAACAGATGTATAGAGTACAGAATCGGATTGACTTATTAATGCTGCAATAGAATAGTGAAGATTTTTATTTTCCGCTGTATCACGGATGATTCCAGTGATTGAATTTTTTTGTGCAAAGCCAGACAGATTTGTAAATAGTGTAATGGAAAATAACAAGAGAATATTTTTTCTGTTAAATGGTGCAAATATTGACGGACTACTTTTAGTGAAGTTCATTTGAATAAAGCTCTTTTAAAAATTCCATACAAGTTTTTTTTGTGAGCGAAGAATATGTTATAAAAATACGGGATATTATAGGCGCCTATTTAAACAATCGTTTGCGCTATATTTTTAAGGAAAAAATATTCTGCATAACCCAATGTTTATTTATTCCTTAAATAAAATGTAATGAACCAAAAAACTCCGGCAAATGAAAATCTGGCGTTACTGATTTTATTCCTGACCATGTAATGAAATGTGGGATGGGTAAATTATCGCCGCACTTATAAAAGTTAGCCCTGCATTCTTTACCTTTAAATGTCTCTACTTGATTAAAGCAAAATAAATTTTTGGGGATGGAAAGTGTTAATTCCCAATGTGTATCATCTGTGGGAAGATTGTTACTGATTACTGAATGGTATTTAATTTGACTGACTATTTGTACAGGTAATAATTCACGGTTGTTCTTTGATTCGCCGTATCCAACACGGGCAGTACCAATACAATTGAATTCAAGATTATAGTAAGCTTTTTCATTATCAAAGCTTATAAAAAACTCTACACAACTATCTTCCCAAACAGCACTGTTAATGGTATTATTTACTGCCCTGATTGATTTTTCAGTTACATAATACTTTAAAAAAATAAAATCGGGGGCATAAGCTATTGAGAATTCAACAGCAGGACAATAATTGTAATGCCCCCAGGGAACCTCTTTCAATACATTTCTGTTTACATTATCCAATAAAAAAGTTAATTCATTAATTGGAGTTTTTGCATTGACTCTTTTTAATTTTTCAATATTCAATTGCTTCATCAGATTATACGGGTATTGTTTTTTTTACTTCTTTTTAAAAGGCACTTTTACAATAACCGTTTCCCCTTTCCCTTTTGCATTGGCCCTGCTTTGTATGGTCCATAAATCAAGCAGGTTATCGCCATCAATAATACTGCCGCTGTAATCTCCCCAGGATGCACCATCAGTAGCCCCCTCTCCCTCGCCAACACTAATCATTTGCCTTACCGTTCCTAAAGCATCTTTTGTTTTCCGGTATGCAAAACGGGGGCTGATAAATGAATGACTATTTACTTCCTGAAAACCTATCAACACATCATTTTTTTTATTAACTGCAATGGTGGTTTGTATATAATTGCTGGTATCACTTTTTATTAACCCTGTTTGTATAATTTCGCCATTAGCCGCATTTACCTGGTGCCATTGCACCGCCGAACGGCCTTCACAATTTACAGCCTGCGAAAACCAGATACTACCATTTTGAAAAACCAAATTTTTTGGATTGCGATCGCCACTGGAAACTTTTTGTTCCGTTCCTTTTTGAGGAGATTGAGGAGGATAATCTATATATTTTAAATGATGTGGCTTAACACTTACCACTTCACAATATGGTTTGCCATCAGTATCTTCTGATACCTTACGAATAATAAACTGATCATTTTCAATATCAAAAAAATACAAATCATCAATAGCATCCTGCATAAAAACAGGATGCCCTAAACTTCCCTTAAAATGGTAGATAGTTGCCGGCTTGCCGGCCTTTGCATCAGCCATTCGCATAATAAAAGTATTTTCTGCCCCTCCCGGGTAAGAGTAGCCAATCCATTTTTTACTGTAGCCAATTCCTCCCCCATCTACTTCTGCTGTTCTTGAAACAGCATAAATATTCCATGCACCGGTTGGATTGCTTGTTTCAGACACACTGATATTAACCGGCTTTGTTTTAGGTTTATCATAATACCACCATAAATCAAAAACAAATACTTTGTTGTGTATATCAAAAAACATTTTAGGGTCGATGCCATCATTAAAACATTTCTGTGAAACACCTTGTACAAATTCACCTTTTTTGGTATAAATAATTAAGCCGGAATTGGTGCCATGTAAAACATAGCCCCCTCCTACAGCTATCTGTGGATCTACCTGCCGGTTGCCATCCATCGATCCATTGAATACCTGGTAGCCATTTATCGTTTGCGGATTACCGCCTTGCTTTCGTTCAGTGCATTCATTTCCATTATTAAAACTGCTTTTGTGTATGGGAGTAACTACCTCAGTATTGGAAGGATAAATCTTATCATTTATAGCCTGTGAATATAGTTGTCCAAAAAAAGCAAATGATAAAAGTGTTAATTGTAAATTTTTCATTGTTCGTTTTTAATTGTTAAGCAGTTCTATTATTCTTACTTCGCCGTCTTTCTCATCTTCAGTTAAATTAATACCCTGTTGTTTGGTAAATGTTTGCATGGTCCATTGAATAATTTTATTGGCGGGGTATAATTTAGCCTGTTGCTGCAACCATGCTGTTGCTTTTTCTGCAGAAGCAGTTTTTTGTATTGCAAATGCCGAAATTAATTGGTTGGCTGGTAAAAAATTCATTACCGTATTATCTACTTTTGGAGTAAAGGCAATTATTTTTTTTAGTGATTGATCAGCTGATGCTGCTTTATTTAAATTACTGTAACAGGTATAACTCAACCAGTCTTCCAGCCTTTCGTCAATATTATCCTGGTAGGGTTTACCTACACCTAAATTGGTGGGCCATAGTTTAGCGCCGTCAATAAATTGCAATGCTTTTTTATACTGCTTCTTTTTCATTTCAGCTATGGCCTGCATTAACTTTGCTTCATGATATAACTGCCTGCCTATTGTTGCACCCTCAAAAGGAAGTATGTTTAGTTTAGATAGAAAAGCATCAGCAACCGCATATTTTTTATTAAGTAATAAAGTTTTGGCATAAAGCATCCCAATGATATAATTGGCCGGGTGAGTTTTATAAAATGATTCCGCAAGGTCTAATGCTTTATCGTAATCTTTTTGAACAATAAAATATTCGGTTAGTAATTTTGAATAGCGCCATTGTTGTGGATCCAGTTTGATGGCCTGCTGAAGATCAGATACAACTGATGTAGCATTGTCGTTCAGCAAGGCTGCCCTTACAGCATAAAAATTAGGATCAGCAGGAAGATTACCGCATGCGATAAATAATTCCTTTGCCTTAGTAATATTATTTCTGTTCCACTCAATTAAGGCAAGATGATATTTCAACAGCCATTGATTGTTGGTTTCAATTAAAGATCCCAGCACTTCGGCAGTTTCGGCACGAAATGGAAAATCAGTTACTGTTTTTACATTGCTTACATCAACCGGCTTATTTTGCAGGAATGCATTCCAGTAAATAATTTCTGCATTGGGCTCTGCCAGAGACAACACTTTAATTGCTTCTTCTTTACAATTTAAACGGTAATACCAAATGGCCAGTTCCAGAAAGGTTTGCTGTGGTAATTCACTTTGAATATCTGATTTGAATATTGTTTTCGATTGCTCCTGCCCATCCCAATAATATTTTTCGAAGCGAACAAAATGATTCAATGGATCGATAGCATTTATTTTATTTAAAATTACTGTGGTATTATTTGCATTCTTTTGCAGCCTGTAAATTACAGCCATCAATTGTAAACTTTCTATATTGTATTGATTGTTCAGCAAACTTTTTTGGGCATACTCGATAGCTTTATTTTCTTCTTTATTAAGAAAATATATTTTTGCCAATTCGGTACAGGAAGCAGTTCGGTATTCAACCCCCGAAGCCGCAATATCAAAACCATCTTTGGCATTGGTGATATTACCCAAATTTAAATTCGCCAATGCATAATAATAATTAGCAGCAGGGTGGTAAGTATTGATGGATAAAGCCCTGTTGGCATTAGCCAATGCTTCGGCATATTTAAACTGCCTGATTTGCAAACCAGCCATATCACATAATGCCGGAGAATAATTGGGATCTTTTGCTAAACAGGCTTGTAGTTTTTCTTCAGCTTTTGTATAATCCTTATAGCTGATGTAATTTTTTCCCTGCAGGTATAATCCATATACTGAGTTGTTGTCAAAATCTTTCGGTGTCTCCATCGGACGATCGAGGTCTCCTTCTTCCGGTGCCGAATTCCAAATCAATTTATCTTCCCCAATAGTAAGCCGTAGTTTATTTTTATCT
>JAYUTC010000377.1:0-7600 GCA_043755395.1 Ferruginibacter sp. | reverse complement strand
TAATTTTTGCAGATCATCATATTGATTGGTGTAACCGCAATCACTGGCGGTATTTACTAATAATACTTTTTTTCCTTTCAGGCTGGCAAAGTCGAGTGAATCGCCATTAGTTAAAACTCCTTTTTGATTGTAAAAAGAAACGGGTGGTTCTTTGCTGCCGGTTAATTCCTTAGCATTGGTTCCGGTAAGTTTTGTAAACCACATAAAGGCCGGGTAAACTGCTTTTAATACTTTTTGGCGGTAAGTCATATTCTTTGAATTTTTATTTGTTATTTCGACATATATGGCAAAACAGCCAACCAGTAAAATGATAACAATAATAATTTTTATAAGTTTATTCATACAATTATTTTATTACCCATTTAAACAATTTCAACTTCCCCTTAAACGGCGGATACTTTAATGAAGGATCAAACCACGTAGGCGTTTTCATTACTGCTTTTTTATGGCTGAATGTATCAAAAGAATTTTTTCCATGGTAACTGCCTGTGCCGCTGAATCCCCTGCCGCCAAAGGGTAAATGATGATTGGTTAAATGCCAGCTGGCATTATTAACACAACCTCCGCCAAATGCAACACTGCTTAGCCAGTCTTTTTCTTTTGCATTGCTGGAGGTAAAAATATAAAATGCCAAAGGGTTTTTATTTTGTTCAATTATTTTTAAAGCCTGATCCTTTGTACTAAAAGAAATAATGGGAAGTATGGGGCCAAATATTTCATCCTTCATTATTGCTGATTCTAAATTAACCCTATCTATAACAGTTGGCTCAATAAAAAGTTTGTCCTTATCTGTTCTGCCCCCATACAAAATATTACCAAGCGGTAAATAATTTATCAGCCTGTTAAATTGTCTTTCGTTAATTATCTTGCTGTAGTTATAGCTCTCTTCGGGTTTATCGCCAAAAAATTTATGTATGTTTATTTTTAATGCAGCAACTAATTCTTCTTTTTTACTTTCATGCACCAGCACATAATCGGGTGCCACACACATTTGCCCGGCATTGCTAAACTTAGTCATGGTAATTCTTTTAGCAGCAACTTTAATGTTAGCATCGCTTTCTACAATGCAGGGGCTTTTGCCCCCCAATTCTAAAGTAACAGGCACCAATCTTTCAGCAGCCATTTTATAAATTATTTTTCCTACTGCGGTACTGCCGGTATAAAACACATGGTCAAAACTAAAGTTGTTCATCATCTCGGGTATTACAGTAGCGCCATCGCCTTCGGTAAACAATATATATTCAGGAGAAAAAGTTTCTGCGATCAACTTCTTCATTACTGCAGCGGTTGCAGGAGCAAATTCTGATGCTTTTAATACACAACAATTGCCTGCGGCTATTGCACCAACCATTGGCGTTAACAACAATTGTAAAGGATAATTCCATGGCCCTATAATTAATACTACACCCAGCGGTTCCTTCATTACAAAACTTTTGGAGGGCATATTAAGTAAATTAGTAGGCACTAAATCAGCAGCCATCCAACCCTTAAAATTTTTGAGGGTAGCATTAATTTCACTTAATAAAAATCCGGTTTCCGTTACCCAGCATTCTTCAGGGCTTTTTTTTAAATCGCTGTATAAAGCTGTATGAAACGCTTCTTCATATTTTAATAAAGCTGTTCTTAATTTATGTAACTGTTCTTTACGGTAAGCATATGTTTTAGTAGCTCCACTTTCATAAAAGTGACGCATTGCAGAAAGTTGAGTTATGTTTGCCATTACAACTAAATTTGCAGCAAGGTAATAAATTGAACGGTATGACTGATGATCAATACATGCAACAGGCTATTAAAGAAGCACAAAAAGCTTTTGATGCCGGTGAAGTACCAGTAGGTGCAATTGTTGTAATTAACGATAAAATTATTGCACGTGCCCACAACCAGGTGGAATTGTTGAATGACAGTACCGCACATGCAGAAATTCTTGCCCTTACCACTGCTTTTAACTTTTTAGGAAGTAAATATTTACCCGAAGCTACTTTATATGTAACTCTTGAGCCCTGCCTTATGTGCAGCGGTGCATTATACTGGAGTAAAATTGGAAAAATTGTTTTTGGTGCCGATGATGATAAAAACAGCTACCGAAAATGTACCGGTGATAAAAACCCTTTTCATCCAAAAACTAAGTTGTTGGGAGATATATTAAAGAAAGAATGTGCCAGCCTGATGAAAGAATTTTTTAAAGCCAGAAGATAGACTACTGAACTATCATTTTTTTCTTAATTACCTTATCTTTTTGCTTTAGTACTATAAAGTAAACGCCTTGTGGCAATGAAAACATTACAACAATATTTTCATTACAACTAAATAAAATTCGGGAGTCGTTTCTTACTAGCTTTCCGTTTACATTAATGATTTGCAATTGAACATTTCCTGATTCAAAACCCTTTATTTCCAGTTCTGTTTTATTTTTTGCCGGATTGGGAAATAAATTAACAGTAGCGTTTTCCTTTAAAGAATCTGAAACTGAATTTCGAACTGTAGTTGTAGAAATTTTAAAAGTATTTATACCGTTGGAATCCGAAGGTTTTTGCGCAAACCCTTTACAAATTCCCAAAAACGTAACCAGTAATATTACAATTTCTTTCATTTTATAATTGAATAGGAAACCAATAACGTAAATTTGTATTCAATATTTCATAACAGTATCATAAAATTAAACACTATGGCATTTACATTACCGGCTCTGCCTTATGCGCATGAAGCATTAGAGCCTTATATTGACACTACTACCATGCAAATTCATCATGGCAAACATCATCAGGCTTATGTTGACAATGTAAACAAGGCCATTGCCGGTACAGAACATGAAAATAAAAGCCTTGAAGATTTAGTGAAACATGCTGGCACTATTTCGCCAGCTGTACGTAATAATGGTGGCGGCCACTGGAACCATAGCTTTTTTTGGGAAAGCCTGGCTCCAAATGCTGGTGGAACTCCTTCAGGAAAAATAGCCGAAGCAATCATTGCTGCTTTTGGAAGCTTTGATGCCTTTAAAGAAAAATTTGCTGCAGCAGGCATGACAAGATTTGGAAGTGGCTGGGCATGGCTGGGTTTAAAAGATGGAACCCTAATCATTTGCTCTACCCCTAACCAGGATAACCCTTTAATGGAAATTGCAGATTGTAAATGCACACCACTTTTGGGATGCGATGTTTGGGAGCATGCTTATTATTTAAAATATCAAAACCGCCGGGCCGATTATTTAGCTGCATTTTGGAATGTTGTAAATTGGAGTAAAGTAACAGAGCGATTTGAAGCAGCATAAATTAACAATAAATATTTTAAAAAAAGCTGTAACTATTAGTTGCAGCTTTTTTAGTTTTGGTATAACTTGTATAAAAAAACAAATGATGCACAAAATATTTATAGCATTATTCCTGGTTATATTATTAACTGCTAATCTTTTTGCAGATACCCCCGGAAAAGCAAAAATGCATGAAAGCAAACTAAGTTTTCAGAATATTAAAAAGATTAACGGCTATACTTTTTATTGGAAAATAGAAAGTGAAGACAAAATATATAAAGTTGCAGCAGACAGTTCTTTTATTTTGGCTTCCAGCAGTGGCGCTCCCTACAGTTATTTATTTTGGGGTATAAATAATATAACCCATAAATCATCTGACACTATCCCTTTTTATAACTATTATTCCCCTAATTATGTTATTATACTAAATGCCGTAAAACAAGATTCTATTTATTACACAAAACTGGAACTTTCCAATGCCAACAAAATTTTAAACACAGTAAATACAGACAGCATTACTGATAAATATTTAATTGCTGAAGCAAATACTGAAAAACAACATCATTATTTAAAAATAGTTTTATTTGCCTTAGCAGGAGCAGTTGCAATTACAATGCTTATCTGGGTTTTTATAAGAAGAAAGTAAAAAGAAATCAATAGTGTAACTAAGGTACAGGATCATACCCGTAGCCACCCCAGGGATGACATTTTGAAATACGCTTAATAGTAAGCCACATTCCTTTTACTGGTCCATGTTTTTTTAACGCTTCTATTCCATAATGAGAGCAGGTAGGTGTAAAGCGGCATTTATTGCCCAGCCATGGAGAAATTATCCATTGATATAATTTTATTAAAACTATAAACGGAAAACTAAATATTTGTAACAATTGCTTCATTGCAAATTTTTATAAGCCGGTTAATTACTGCTCCTGTTTTTTCAAATATTTTATCATATTCAGGCAATTCATTCCCGGTATAAATAATAAATATACTCGAAGTCTTTCTGACAGAGTTCATCTTATCTGTTAAAACATTTTTTTGCAAACGCCATGCCTCTTTTATTAATCGTTTAATACGGTTTCTATCAGTAGCTTTTTTAAAGTATTTTTTTCCTACACTGAAAGCAGTTTTCAGTGGGCTTTTTACAGAAGAAATTTGGGGATTGCCTGAAAGCGTTTCATTTTCCTTAAAAATATAAATTACTCTAAATGGAAATAATGAAAATGATTTGCCTTCATTAAATAAGTGTTCAATAGTTTTTCGGCTTTTAAGCTTTTCTTTTTCCCCTAAAGTATATCGTAGTTTATTTTCCAATGCATCAAAATTAAAAAGTCCTGCTGAAAAGCAGGACTGATATTTTTTAAGTCCCTTTTGGGGAATTTATGGGCATTTTATTTTTTATCACCATGTTCGCTTGAAACGGTTAGTTTATGGCGTCCTTTCTTTCTGCGGCTTGCTAAAACTTTACGTCCATTTACACTTTCCATACGTTTACGAAATCCATGTACCGTTTTTCTACGGCGTTTATGGGGCTGATACGTTCTTTTTTTACCTGGCATTGTTTTAAGTTTTTCCTTTTACAAAATAATTTTTCTAAAACATCCATCAGGGCACCATCCCTGTTGATTGTGAAAGGACGGCAAAAGTAAGGGAAAATGTTGAAAGTTAAAGGCTGAAAATTGAAAGTTTTTTTACATTATAATGCTAAATGAGTTGATTTAACAGGCATTCCATAAAAATTAGCAGCATGAATATCAAAATCTTCTGTTGAATCTGTTGTAAAAAATGAAATATGCTTATTTTGGCTACATTTTCCATCAATAGCAGCATGCAGGCTTAAATATTGACTCAGGCTATCGGCAACAATTTTCCCTTGAGATATTACATTTATACCATTTGGAATAAATTGATTTATCTTATTGATCAACAATGGATAATGTGTACAAGCCAGCAATACAGTATCAATATGCATCGAATGTGACAGTAGTCTGGCAATATCCTTTTTAACAAAATAATCTGCACCTTCTGCTAGGTATTCGTTGTTTTCAATTAATGGAACCCACATTGGACAGGCCTCCTGATAAACCTTTATTTCGGGATAAAATTTTGCAATTTCCAATGGATATGAGTTAGACTGAATTGTGCCATTTGTACCTAAAATACCAACACATTTGGTTTTTGAAAAATTACCAATAATTTCTGCAGTGGGCCTGATAACTCCCAAAACCCTTTTTTCAGAACCCATTTTTGTCAAATCCTTTTGTTGAATAGTACGCAATGCTTTTGCCGAAGCAGTATTACACGCTAAAATTACCAGTGGGCATCCCTGGCTGAAAAACCACTGAACACACTCTAAAGTATATTGATAAACCGTTTCAAAACTACGGGGACCATAAGGTGCACGGGCATTATCGCCTAAATATAAATAATCGTAATGGGGCAGCTGTTCTACTATTTCCTTCAAAACAGTTAATCCACCGTAACCACTGTCAAATACTCCAATAGGCCCTTGTTCCATTTATCAAAAATACAAAAGCCATTCCGTTAACGGAATGGCTTTTAGTAAATATTGTTTGTAAATTAATTACCTGTTTTTACCGGAATCTGTTTTGCAGGAGGTGTAACAAGCTTTGCCGGTGCATCAACAATACCCAATTCCTTTTTCACTAATGATAATATATCATCGCCAGGAGGCATAACTAATAAAGTATTGGATTCAAATATATAAGTGTAACCATTTCTTTTTGCTGCTGCTTTAATTGCATCCATAGCTTTTTGCTGAATGGGTGCAAATTTTAACTGAGCCGTCTGCTTTGATTTTTCCTGTGCTTCTGTCTGATAATTTTGAATCCTTTGATACAATTTAATTATCTCTTCCCTCTTAATTTCTTTAAGACTTGCAGATAATGTAGCAGAATCTTTTATAAATTGAGCACTTTTATCCGAAGCTTCTTTATCTAAATCTTCATACTGCTTATTAAGTGATTCCTGATATTCCTGCATTTCTTTATTGGCTTCTTTGTATTCGGTCATAGCTGCCATTACTTCTTCGCTATTAACATAACCAATTTTTGTTTGTGCTGAGGATCCTAAAAATCCTAATGCCATTACACCTGCTACGATTAATTTTTTCATTGTTTTTTTACTGTTTACTTTTTTAATTAGTTTGTTTTTTTATGGTTTTAGCTGCACAACAGCTAAGTATTAACACATTATTTAACACCAAGATTCCTCAATACATCCTCACTCTTATCCAATTTTGGGTCGGCAAAGATAACTGTAATTCCTTCACTTTTATCCAAAATAAAATCATATTGTTTATCCACAGCTAATTTTTGAACAGCATTATAAACCTTATCCTGAATGGGTTTTATCAACTCCTGCCTTTTTTTAAATAAATCTCCTTCAAAACCAAAGCGTTTTTTTTGTAAATCCCTCAATTCCTTTTCTTTATTATATAATTCGTCCTCCCTTTTCTTTTTTAATTCATCACTTAGCATTACTTGTTCTGCATCATATTCTTTAATCATTTTATCAACTAATGCCTGCTTTTGATCAATTTCCTGCTGCCATTGCTCGCTGAACTGATCCAGTTTTTTTTGTGCATCCTTATAGTCTGTCAATTTTTCCAGAATATACTTGGAATCAATAACTGCATAGCGTTGCGCAACAACTGTAAAAGCAAAAAGCAAAAAGCAAGGTATAACTATCAATATTTTTTTCATCTCTCTATTTTTTATAATAAACAAATTAATTACTATTCAGGTTCCTGGCCCAACATAAAAGTAAATTTAGCCGCACCCTTTAAACCGCCTGATTGAGTGTATCTGTCAAAGCCTATGCCATAATCAAATCCAAGTAAACCAAACATTGGTAAAAAGAACCGCATTCCAATACCTGCAGAACGGCGTAATTTAAAGGGATTATAGCTTTTAAAATCGTACCACCCGTTAGCTGCTTCAAAAAATGCCAATCCGTAAATTGTGCTGCTGGCACTTGTACTAAACGGATAACGTAATTCCATGGTGTATTTATTAAATATGGTAAAATATTCACTTGGTGTACCACCCCCATCAGGATTAATTTTTGGGTTTGATGATGAGTATATCGGGTAACCTCTATGTGCAACAATATCATATCCCAACAAGGCATAGTTGTTACTCAATCCTGCATCTCCTAACTGAAACCGTTCAAATGGTGAAATTTCCAAATTAGGAGTATACCTGCCAATAAAGCCATATTTAGCAGCCACTTTTAAAATAAACTGCTTGTTTTTTTCAGCACCCCTTGCCCTTCCTATAGGCACAAACCACTCGCCGGTAAAACGCCATTTATGAAATTCAGGATGCTCAT
>JAYUTC010000376.1:0-20319 GCA_043755395.1 Ferruginibacter sp. | reverse complement strand
GCTCGCCACAATTCCACGCTCTATCACATTCATGACCTTATTTCTGGACTGAATGTAACCAGGCTGTATAAGGGAATCCATTTATCCGGATACTTTTTACTGAAAGCAGCTTCAATTTTTTTCTGCAATAAAAATTGGGGATCAGCAACTTTATCCCTCATCTCAATAAAATTATTTAACGCCAGGTCAGCAATTGCATCACCATCTGGTTTTCTTAAACTTTGATATTCCGGTAAAATTTCCGACCAGTTATCATTATGCTTTTCAATTAAACTGTTTAACACGGAGCAATCTTCAAAACCACAGTTCATGCCTTGTCCAAAGAAGGGAACAATAGCATGGGCAGCATCACCAATCAAGGCAAATTTGTCATTTCTTATCCAGGGAAAACATTTTACAGTTACTAATGATGAAGTTGGGTTATTAAAAAAATCTTCTTCAAGCGTTGGTATTAACGGAGCTGCATCTGTAAAAGTTTTTTCAAAAAAAGATCTAACTTTTTCCTTGCTATTCAATGCTGCAAATGAAACCTCTCCATCAAAAGGAAAGAACATTGTACAGGTAAAACTTCCATCAATGTTTGGTAGGGCAATCATCATGTAATTACCGCGGGGCCAAATATGCAATGCATTTTTCTCCAGTAAAAAACTACCATTTTCTCCAGCAGGAATTGTTAATTCTTTATAACCAAAGTTTATATAATACTGTTGATACTGGAACAGGTCATGTTGCAATTGATGTGTTAGCCTGGCGGCAGAAAAAGCACCATCACTGCCAAAAATCAACTGGCCGTTTATTGTTGATTGTTGTTTGGTGGCGATATTTTCAAATTCTATTTTATTTGTTGTCCATTCAATACTGTTACATTTTTCATTGAACATTATCTGTACCCCGTTTTGCTCCGCCAGGTCCATTAATTTGCAATTTAATTCACTTCTTGATACTGAATTAATGTACTGTCCTTCTTTTCCATAAGCCTGATAAGCAGTGCTGCCATCTGCGTTGTGCATAAAACGGCCATGCATAGGAATGCAGATCTTTCTGATTTCATCCATTAAACCCACTTCTTCAAGCGCTTTAATGCCACGGTCACTTAATGCCAGGTTGATAGAACGGCCAGCTATTAAATTCTCTTTACGCATATCAGCACGGCGTTCATAAATTTTTACCTTGTAACCTCGTTTGGATAAATAAATGGATAGTAAAGTGCCAACTAATCCTGCACCAATAATAACTGTATCTTTCTTATCCATTATCCTTTAGTTAAAATTTCTTTTACAATTTGTCCAAATGTAAATATCTCAGTAAATGTATTATATAATGCCACCGGTGCAACTCTAATTACATTTGGCTCTCTCCAGTCTGCAAGTACTCCGTTTTGTTTTAATCCTTCAAATACCTCTTTTCCTTTTTGTAACATTAGTAAACTAACCTGGCAACCTTTTTCTTTTTCACTTCTTGGTGTAATAATTTCAATCACTTTATTTTTAAAAGTTAAATTTATTTCATCAATAACAAATAGTAAATAATTACTCAGCTGCTTTCCCTTTGCAATAATGCTTTCAATTCCAGCCTCTTCAAAAATATCCAGCGATGCTTTATGAGCAGCCATACTTAATACAGGTGCATTGCTGAGTTGCCAGCCTTCTGCTGTTGCAATTGGCTTAAAGCCCTTTTCCATTTTAAAACGGGTGGCTTTTTCATAGCCCCACCAACCTGCCAGTCTTGGTAAAGATAAATCAGTTATATGCTTTTGGTGAATAAATGCACCTGCAACTCCACCAGGGCCGCTATTTAAATATTTGTAACTGCACCAACATGCGAAATCAATATTCCAGTTGTGCAAATGCAAGTCAATATTGCCGGCAGCATGTGCCAGATCAAAACCACAATATGCACCAACATCGTGAGCAGCTTTGCAAATTGCAGGCATATCAAATACCTGGCCTGTATAATAATTAACCCCACCAAACAATACCAGGGCTGTAGTGTCACCATGTTGTTTAATTGTTGAAAGAATATCGTCAGTATGTATGATATGTTCGCCTTGTTTGGGATGAACTTCTATTATTGAAGTAGCAGGATTAAAACCATTAATTAAAACCTGCGATTCCAATGCATATTGATCAGAGGGAAATGCTTTTGCTTCACATATAATTTTATACCGTTCTTTTGTTGGCCGATAAAAAGAGGTCATCAATAAATGCAGGTTCACTGTAAGTTGATTCATTACCACTATTTCCTCAGGCAATGCGCCAACTATTTTGGATAACTGATTTGGAAAAATTTCATGATAGCTCATCCATGGATTGGTTGCATGAAAATGACCCTCCACACCAAAATTAGCCCAATCTTCAAGCTCATTTACTACATAGTCCTGCGTTGTTTTTGGTTGCAGGCCCAGAGAATTGCCTGTGAAGTAAATAGACTCTTTTCCATTAATGAGAGGGATATAAAATTGTTCCCGAAAATGATTTAATGTATCATGTTTATCAAGTAGACCGGCAAATTCTATTGTATTTTCAAACTTCATATTTTTCTGTTTGATAATTGGTTAAATGCTTTGTAAAAAATATCAGCAAACACAATAAATAAAATAATTTTATTGTGTTGCAATTACTTTTAATTCAATGGCAATTGGCGTTGGTAAACTTTTTACTTCTACCGTAGTTCTGCAGGCCTGTGTATCAATAAAATATTCACTGTAAATTTTATTGTAAACAGGGAAATCTTTTTTCATATTGGTTAAAAAAACTGTTATATCAACTATTTTATTCCAACTGCTTCCGCTTGCTTCCAAAACGGCTTTTACATTTGCAAATACCTGGTGGCATTCTGCTTCAAAATCATATTTATATATATTCCCATCTGAATCTAATTCCAATCCTGGAATAGAATTAGTGATAGCATTTCTGCTGCCAATGCCGGATAGGAATAATAAGTTGCCAACTTTTCTGGCATGAGGATAAGCCCCTAAAGGTTTTGCTGCTTTATCAGTATTTACTTTTGACATATTTAAAATTGAGTACAAATATTTTTTTGTTCAGTAAAAAACTTTAATGCATCCCAGCCTCCTTCTCTTCCAATTCCACTATTTTTCATTCCTCCAAAAGGAGTTCGTAAATCTCTCACCAACCAGCAGTTCACCCAAACTATTCCGCATTGTACATTAGCAGCAACCCGATTGGCTTTGCTAATATCCTGTGACCAAATTGTGGCAGCTAAACCATAACTGGAGGCATTTGCTAATTGTAAAGCATCTTCATCGGTTTCAAAATATTGAAGGGTTACAACAGGTCCAAAAATTTCTTCCTGATTAGTTTTACATGCAGGGCCAAGATTTTCAATTATAGTGGGTTCAATAAAATATCCATTGGCACATCTGCCTTTTAATTTAATGACATTACCACCACATAATATTTTCCCACCTTCCTGTTTAGCAGTTTCAATACACGTAACAATTTTTTCAAAATGAACTTTGCTAACAATGGCTCCTTGATTGGATGATTCACCCAAAGGGTCACCAACTGTTAATTGTCTTGTTCTTTCTACAAATTCAGTTTTAAATTTTTCATAAATATTTTTCTCTATTAAAATTCTGCTGCCACATAAACAAATTTGTCCCTGATTACTAAATGAGGAACGGATTGTTTCATTCATCATTTTTTCCCAATTACAATCGGAAAAAATTATGTTTGGATTTTTGCCACCCAATTCCAACGACAGCTTTTTAAGCATAGGAGCAGCAATTGATGCAATTTTTTCTCCCGCTCTCGTGCTGCCTGTAAAAGAAATGGCTTTTATATCCGGATGTTTTACAATCGCTTCGCCGCAATTGGAGCCATCACCATGAATAATGTTTAAAACACCATCTGGTAAACCGGCTTCTTTACAAATTTTTCCCAATAAAAATGCAGTAACCGGGGTTACTTCACTTGGCTTGGCAATAACACAATTTCCTGCTGCCAAAGCTGGTGCTATCTTCCAGGTAAATAGATACAAAGGCAGATTCCATGGAGAAATACAACCTACAATACCAATTGGTTGACGCAATGTATAATTTACAATACTTTTATCATTGGAAAAAAAACTCTCAGAAGAAAAGTGCATTATAGCCGTAGCAAAAAAGCGAAAATTTTCTGAAGCCCTTTTAATGTCAACCTGTTTACTTAACCATATTGGTTTTCCATTATCATTGGTTTCTGCCAGGGCAAGTACTTCCAAATTTTCATCAATTAATTCTGCAATTCTATTGAGTATAAAAAATCTTTTTTCATTGGATGTTTCACTCCAGTTTTTCAAAGCTTTTTGTGCAGCTTTTACAGCCACATCAATATCCTTTTTATTGCTGTTTGGTATTTGGCCAACTACTTCACCAGTTGCCGGGTTTATATTGTCTAAAAATTTACCGCTAAGTGGGCCGATAAAATTTCCACCGATAAAATTTTCTAAATGATATGGTATGGTAAGATTCATAAGTTATAAAGGTAAATATATTAGTTATTAATCTTAAATTATGAATTTTAAGTATGAAGTTTACAGTTTAAATAAATAAGATTAATATAAATTGTGTTGCACAAGCCTGCACCTGCCAATGTTTTTAAATAACAAAATAATTTTTGCAATTGAAGCAGAACATAGAACAGGTAATTGGTACAAAAAAATAATTAACTTACAACTCTAAATATTTTTATCATGCCAGTAACTGCTCCTTTTAACTTAAAAAAATGGATTGATGTAAACAGGGATTCACTAAAGCCTCCGGTTGGTAATCAGTGTATATATAAAGATGCCGAAAATTTTATTGTTATGGTGGTGGGCGGCCCCAATGCCCGTAAAGATTATCATTATAACGAAAGCGAAGAATTATATTATCAGGTAGAAGGAAATATTGTACTTAAAATTATTGACGATGGGGTACCAAAAGATATTCCTATTAATGAAGGTGATATGTTTTTATTGCCTCCTAAAACACCTCATTCTCCTCAACGGGGCCCTAATACTGTAGGATTGGTTATAGAAAAAGTACGGGAGGATGAAAAAGATGGTTTTTTATGGTACTGCGAAAGCTGTGGTAATAAAATATATGAAGAGTACAAAGTAATTACTGATATTGTTAGTCAGCTGCCTCCGGTAATGGAAGGTTTTTATAAAGATGAAAATAAAAGAACCTGTAGTAAATGCGGAGCTGTAATGGCACCCCCGGTTAAAAAAGGTTAACAGTTGAAAAGTAAAAAACAAATGTTCATCATTAAACAAATGTCTGACTTCTCTCTTTTTGGGAGAGAGAATGAGAGAGAGGCCATATGAAAATTGACATACATACACATATAATGCCGGATAAGATGCCCAACTGGGTACAAAAATTTGGCTATGGCGAATTTATTCATTTGGAACATCGCAGTTGCAAAGCCTGTATGATGAAGGGCGACAAACTATTTAGAGAAGTAGAGGATAATTGTTTTGATGCAACGGTGCGCCTGAAAGAAATGGATGAAACCGATGTAACAATTCAAGTGCTTTCTACCATACCTGTTTTATTTAATTATTGGGCAAAACCAAAGGATGGATTAGAAACCAGCCGTTTTTTTAATGATCATATTGCAGATACTGTTGTATTGAATCCCCGGCGGTTTATTGGAATTGGTACGGTTCCCCTGCAAGATATAGAACTGGCAATAAAAGAAATGGAACGTTGCGTTACCGAATTAAAAATGCCGGGCTTAGAAATTGGCAGCAACATCAATGAAGATAATTTATCGGATAAAAAATTCTTTCCTTTCTATAAGCGTGCAGAGGAACTGGGTTGTGCCTTATTTATTCATCCATGGCAAATGATGGGAGAACAACAGATGCAAAAATACTGGCTGCCCTGGTTAGTAGGCATGCCCGCAGAAACATCCAGAGCAATTTGCTCAATGATTTTTGGTGGAGTATTAGAAGCGTTTCCAAAATTAAGGGTGGCTTTTGCGCATGGGGGAGGTAGTTTTCCAATAACTGTTGGACGAATTGAACATGGTTTTAAAGTTCGTCCCGACCTTGTTGCTGTTGATAATGAAACAAACCCAAAAGACTATATTGATAAATTCTGGATTGACAGTTTGGTACATGACGCAAAGGCAATGAATTATATTATTGATATAATGGGAGAAGATAAAATTTGCTTAGGTTCTGATTATCCTTTTCCGCTGGGAGAACATCATCCGGGTAAATTAATTGCAGAAATGGGATTTGATAATGGGTTAAATGAAAAACTGTTGTTTAAAAATGCAAAAGATTGGCTGGGAATTATTGTTTAATTTTTTTATCTATAAGGAGTAAAATAAATAGCAATGGGGTTAATAAAATTACAGCAATGTCTATAATATTAATTTTATCCTCTTGCATCAGTTTTACAAAATGCGAACCATGGCTGTATAATTGTTGAATAGTTAGTATTCCAAAAAACAACACAAACCATTTGGGTCTTTTTAATAAGCCATAAATACTGATGCTGCATATGCCAATAAATAACGTGTGCCTCCAGGCTGGCGTAGCATCAAAAGGTTGTATAGTTCCAACAGTATGATAAAGCATTGCCGCAAAAGCAAGTAAAGCAAAAAAGATAAAAACTATATTTCTGGTTTTACTATTCATTAAACAAGTTGGGATAATCTGTTATTATCCCATCAACGCCCATTACATTTAATCTTGCTATCTCTTTTTTATCATTCACCGTCCATGGAATGATTTTAATATTTTGCTGATGGCATTTTTTTATGGTTGCTTCTGTAGCTAAAACATAAGCCGGACTGTAAATGGTGGGTATAAATCCCAATGCTGTAATTTGTTCGTTTAAGGTTCGCTTGTCATAATCTTCAATAAGCAGGGCAGTTTTTATTGCTGGGTAATGTTGATGCAAATATTTTAAGGTCCTGTTATCAAATGATTGTATAATTACATGATCTTCTAATTGTTTTTCTTTGATCACTTTCATCAGTAATTCAACAAATTCAGCCGGTGCAGGATGATAAATATTGTCAGTAGCAGGCATTGTTTTAGTTTCGATGTTATAATAGGGAAATGGTCTTCGCCTCGTCATCATATCTGTTTTTACGGCATCAAATACATCAGCCAATCGTGGTTTATGTACAGCCATTTTTTGTTGCTGCAGAAACCGTGGGTGAGGTTTTAATCCAACATCAAATAGTTGGGTTTCGGCAAAGGTCATTTTATAAATGCTGAAATTCTTTTCTTCTTTTTCAGCTATAAAACCACCATCAGCTTTTGTAGTGATTTCATGATTAAAAAATGGCTCGTGTGAAAGAATCACCTGTTTATCTTTTGTAATTACCACATCCATTTCTAAAGTTGTAATGTCTAGTCCTAATGCATATATCATTGCAGGAATAGTATTTTCTGGCATTAAACCACGGCAGCCTCTGTGCCCTTGTTTATCAAAAACCACTGTCCCTGAATCCCCTGAAGGAAACTTTTGAAGTCCGCTATTCATGGCTTTATTTTTTTTAGAAGAAGCGCATGCAAAGAAAATGCCCAATGCTAAAACTATAGAAAAGTATTTCATATAAGCGGAGTGCTTGGTTGAATAGCATTACAAAAGTACAAGAGTGCGACGCATATGAAGTTAAATAGAATTTCAAATGCCGGAAACAATAAAATAACCCTTCTTGTATAACAAAGCAATTTTCTCCATTTCCCACTCCTTCAGAAGAAGTTAGGTGAGGTTAATTGACTATCTCTTGCACAATCGTTGGTTCCAAATTTGCGTTCCGCTTTGCAATTGCCCTGACTGCATTGCCGGTAAAATTTTCAAAGGCTTTTTTACTTATTTCATCATCACTTACCATTACCGGCACGCCAATATCTCCACCTTCACGAATGCTCTGTACAATTGGTATTTGTCCAAGAAAAGAGATATCAAATTCTTCAGCTAAATTTTTACCGCCATCTTTTCCAAAAATATAATATTTATTTTCAGGCAGTTCTGCCGGGGTAAAATAACTCATATTTTCAACCAAGCCTATAATAGGAACTTTTAATTGTGCCTGACCAAACATAGCCACGCCTTTTTTAGCATCTGCCAGCGCCACTAATTGCGGAGTAGTAACAACAATAACTCCTGTAACTGGTACTGTTTGTACAACAGTTAAATGTATATCGCCAGTTCCGGGTGGCATATCTATTACCAAATAATCCAATTCACCCCAATCCACTTCACTTACAAACTGACGAATTGCACTGCTTACCATTGGCCCTCGCCAAACTACCGCCTGCTTTTCATCAATAAGCAATCCAATGCTCATTATTTTAATGCCGAATTTTTCAATTGGTACAATTAAACCTTTGCCAGTTCCGTCATCTTTCATTAATGGCCTTTCGCCACGAATGCCAAACATAATGTGCTGGCTTGGGCCGTAAATATCTGCATCCATCAAACCAACTTTTGCACCACCTGCAGCCAAGGCCAATGCAAGGTTAGCACTTACCGTACTTTTTCCTACACCACCTTTGCCACTCACCACTGCAATAATATTTTTTACTCCGGTTAAAATAGTTTTTGCATCTTTTCGGTTACTGCTGGTGTTGGCAGTAAAGTTTACAGTAACCACTGCATTTTTATTTACTAATAGCTTCACTGCATTTTCACTTGCCATCCTCATCATATCTTTCATAGGGCATGCAGGTGTGGTTAATACAATTGTAAAAGAAACATTATTGCCATCAATATTTACATCTTTTACCATATTAAGTGTAACTAAATCCTTACCAAGGTCAGGTTCCTGTACATTGCTTAGAGCTTTCAGTATGTCTTCGTTTGTCATCGTTCAATTATTTGTTAAAAAAATCAATAGAGATGCAAATTTAAACACTCATGCCTTTACTTTGTTTATTAATTAAGGAATGTTGTTATTTTTGATGGGTAAACTTTGGTACTGTTATTTAGCTTTATTGCTGAAGTATCCTTCAAATAATTGTGATACAGCATACCAAAATCAACTTTAATAAATGCATAGATTTTTACTTATATTTTTTATTTTTTGTTTTATTAAACCAATTCAAACAATAGCACAGTTTGAATCTTTTAAAGACTCCGTTGTTCAGTTGTATGGCATTGTAATGACTGCAGATAGCCTAAAAGGGCTTGAAAGTGTAAGTGTAGTAGTTAAGGGTCAAAACCGTGGAACGGTTACAAACGAAAAAGGGGTTTTTAGTATTGTTGTATTAAAAGGGGATGAAATTGAATTTAGCAGCATCGGATTTAAAGCCAAAACCGTTTTAATTCCTAAAAATCTGGATGGAAATCTGCAGAGTATTATACAGTTAATGGTAAACGATACTGTTTATCTTCCAGCAACAATTATTAAAACACGCCCTACAAGGGCACAATTTGAAAGGGATTTTATTAATACGCCGGTACCTGACGATTATATTACAATAGCCCGTAAAAATAACGATGTTGCCACCCGGCGTATTTTAGTTGCTAATTTACCTTCCGACGGTAGAGAAGCCAGCAACCAGTTTTTACGACAGGCTGGTACCAAAGCTTATTATGCAGGCCAATTGGCACCACAAAATATTTTTAATCCTTTTGCATGGTCCGAATTTATAAAAGCCTGGAAAAGGGGGGATTATAAAAAGAAGAAATAATACCTGCATCCAACTCAATGGAGAACTTTCTGCCATAAAAGTGCTAACAATACTTTTATAAATTATTCTTTTTAAGTGATTAGCATAGAATTTTTATTCATGTAATTTCGTGCACTTGGTTTAATACTGGCAATATAGAATTTATGAAAATATTTCTTATTGGATTTATGGGAAGTGGCAAAACATATTGGGGAAGGTTATGGGCTGCAAAAAATGGTATGCAATTTTTTGACCTGGATGAGCTTATTGAACAGGATGAAAAGAGAACTGTTGCAGAAATATTTATACAAAATGGTGAACCCTATTTCCGACAAAAGGAAACCGATATATTAAAAGCAACAGTTCAAAAAGAAAATTGTATTGTTGCCTGCGGAGGTGGCACACCTTGTTTTAATAACAATATGCAATGGATGAATGAAAACGGAATAACTGTATATTTTTTGGCAAACCCGTCTGATATATTTAATAGAGTAATTTTAGAGCAGAAAAAAAGGCCATTGATAAAAAATCTTTCTTCCGAAGAATTATTGATTTTTATTGAAAATACTTTAATAGAAAGAGAACAATTTTATTTGAAAGCAAAAATGATTTTACCAGTTACTCAAATTACTTTGAATACCATTGATTCTATAGTTAAAAACAGTACAAATAAATATGAATAGAAATTTTATAGTAATTGGTGCTTTATGCTGTGCTGTAGCAGTTTTGTGTGGTGCATTTGGCGCACATTTTTTAAAAACAAGACTTACAGCTGAAAATTTACAAACATATGAAACTGCTGTACGGTATCAATTTTATCATGCGTTTGCTTTAATTGTCAGTAGTTTATTGTATAAAGAATTTCCTAATATAATTTTGAAATGGGCTGGTTATTTTTTTATTGCCGGTATCATTTTATTTTCCGGTTCATTATATATTTTAAGTTGTATTACACCAAATACAATAAACTGGATAGGTGCAATTACACCTTTTGGAGGCTTATGTTTTATAACAGCCTGGGTTTTGCTGGCTGCAGGGTGTATTAAAAAAAATTAAAAGGTTGTAACAACACGGTGCAGTGTAATTAATGTACCTGAATTGTTTTCAATGGAAAAATTAATACCTATATCTTCCATTCTTTTTTTCATATTTTTTAAACCATTACCAAACTGCCGTAGTTTTTCAAAATCTATTCCGTTACCGTTATCTTTTATAAAAAGTTTGAGACCATCAGGCACCCTTTCAAGTGTAATATCTACCTGGGTGGCCTTAGCATGTTTTAGTATATTATTTAAAGCTTCTTTTACCACTAAAAAAACGTTTCTTCTTATTATACCGCTTACAGCGATATTGGGTAAATCCTCTGGCAAGTTAATATTGCAGGTAATACCTGTATTTTCAAAATATTCCAGAGAGTAGCTTCTTATATATGCAATCATATTACCAAGGGAGTCGTTACTGCTGCTCATACTCCAAATAATTGCATTCATTTTATTCAGCAGTTCGTTGGCAGAAACTGATATTTTTTCAATTTCAGGAATGGAGTTATCGCCAATTTTGCTTTTGGCCAGTTCACTATATAATCTGATTGTTGTCATACCTGCACCAAGGTCATCATGCATATCGGCACTTATTCTGTTTCGCTCTTCCTGTTGTGCTTTTATAATGGCAATTTGGGTTTCAAAATCTTTTTTTTCTGCACTTAATTTTAATGCTTCCTGGTCTTTTATTCGCTCTATTAACTCTTTTCTATTTTTATAGGTTAAACCTAAAAGAAAAAAAGCTAATGCAAATACCAGGCCTAAATCATGATAAAATAATGCTGCTGTAAAAATTCCTTTTGTTGGAATTCTTAATAATATTATTGCTAAGGAGATAATTGAAAAAAGAATTGCAATTGCACTACCTGTAGCCAGATATATTAATAACCGCTGTTTTTGTTTAAATGCAAAACTGATAAAAATTATACCAGTGGATAGAATAATAATTTTCATCACATTTTCCAAAGCCCTTTCAGTTAAATACCAGGCAGTAAAAAAATGAATAATTGTAAAGGCAACTAAAAAGAATAATAAAATCCGTTCTCCGGATTTAAATATTTTGTCAAGTATTTTATAATGGGTTTTTGTATCAAGAAAATAGCGGGAAAATGTAAAATAAAATACGTTCCCCAGAACTAATAACAATAAATCTAAGTAACCATTAAAAAAACTGGTAAACCTGCCATCAAATACATCCAAAAGAGCATAAAAGAATACCAGTAAAAACATCAAAAAAGCGTAACATAAATAATAAATAAATTCTCTTTTATCGGTTAATGAATAATTAACAATAATAAAGATTATCATCATAAAAAGGATGCCACTAAGCAAAAAACCGGCACTACTTAAATTTTTGTTTCTGCTTTGATAAACAGATTTGTAAATTTTAAGGTAACTGGTTTGAATAATTTGGGGTAATATATAATTTAAATCATGCCTGCAAAAATTAAGGGTTAGTATAAAAATTTTATTTTCTCCAGGGGCCATAATTATCTGGCAAAGTCCATTTTTCGGGCCATTTTTCAGTCCTCTTAATATATTGCCTGTAGTTTTTTCATAAAAAATAATTCTATCAAACATACTGCCAGGGAAAAAGAAAATAGTATCAGAAAAATTGCTGCTGTTAAATAAAGCTATTTGTAAGTATACAGTTTTAGCTACCAGTTTTGCAGGGATATGTTTTTTGTATTTAAATTGGGTTAAGGGAACAAAATTTTGATTTAAAAGGTTTTCAGGTGTTGCTATGCTGTTACTGTCAAAAAAAAGCAGTGTTTTTTTTACTACTATTGCCGAGTCCCTGATACTGGCAATATCAATATAATTGCTATCAGGAATTGTTTGGGCAATGCCGAAAAATTGCATTAAAATAAAAAGGGCTGAAAAGGAATATTTCTTAAGCATGCAATTAGATATAGCCAAACCTACAATTTATTTTAATATAAATATAGTTAATATACCTGTTTGTATTGTGTAAGCAGTAATGGTTTTCTTTATCTTTGTTGTCAATGGCAAGTAAATCTAAATCTGTAAAATCAAAAGGAGATAGTCCTGATCAGTTAAAACAGGAGAAAGAAGAAACTGTAGAAGTAAAACAACTTTTAAAGGATGAACGTACACATAAGATAGCAGGAAGCGTTTTATTGCTTATTTCAATTTTACTTTTTGTAGCGTTTACTTCTTATTTATTTACCTGGGCCGAAGATCAGGATAAGTTCAGTTACAAAATGTTGCTGGCAAACGACATAAAAGTTCAAAACCTTTTAGGCACTTTTGGTGCATTTGTTTCAGAAGTATTTATTCGTAAAGGTTTTGGAATTGCCAGTTATCTTATTTGTACCTTCTTTTTTGTTTTAGGGGTAAATTTATTTTTTGGAAAAAAAGTTTTTTCTGTTTCCCGAAATATTAAGTATTTAATAATAGGCCTGCCAGTTATAAGTGTGGCTGCAGCAGTTATTTTTAATGGCCAGGCATTTCCATGGGGAGGTTCTGTTGGCAGTATGATTAAGGATTGGCTTTATAAAACCATTGGTCAAATTGGCACCATTGGTGTTTTGGTTGTGGCAGTATTATCTTATATAATCTGGCGGTTTAATCCTGTATTTTCACTACCCACTAAAAAAGCTTTTGTTTCACCGGATATGGCGAATAATACAGAAGCAGGTAAGGATGAAATTGTTGAACCTGTACAATGGTCGGTTGATGAAAATATAACGCAAGCTTTAAAAATCAATTCATTAAAGGGCGAAGGGAATATTCTGGTTATTGCTCAACAGGATGATGTAATGACAAATCATGCAATTGGCTTAATAGAAAAAGAATCTGCACTTCAGGATGATGAATCAAAAGAAAAAGCATTCCAATCTGATCAAGAATTAATTAAGCCTGATATTTTAAGCTCTAAAGTAAAAGATAAAAATATTGAACCTCTTGAACTCGAAATAAAAACAATTCCCGAAAAAATTACATCCGATGAACGTGAAACTGCCGGTTTAAAAATACCAATAGTTAAACCATATGATCCCATATTAGATTTACGGGATTATAAATATCCGGTGCTTGATCTGTTAGAAAACCATGGAAGCGAAAAAATTGTTCAGGATGCTAATGAACTGGAGAATAATAAAAATCAAATTATCAATACACTTAAAAATTATGATATTAATATACAGAAAATTTCGGCAACCGTAGGGCCAACAGTTACTTTGTACGAAATTATTCCTGCAGCCGGGGTACGTATATCCCGTATTAAAAATCTTGAAGATGATATTGCACTAAGCCTTGCTGCTCTTGGTATCCGCATCATAGCGCCAATTCCAGGAAAAGGTACTATTGGTATAGAAGTGCCAAATGCCCGAAAGACAGTAGTAAGTATGAAAACACTACTTGGTTCAGAAAAATTTCAGAACAATAATTTCTCTTTACCTATTGCAATTGGTAAAAAAATCGATAACGAAAATTTTATTGTTGACCTCACAAGCATGCCACACCTTTTAATGGCGGGCGCTACAGGTCAGGGGAAGTCAGTTGGAATAAATGCTATTCTGGTTTCTTTATTGTATAAAAAACATCCGTCGCAGTTAAAATTTGTTTTAGTTGACCCTAAAAAGGTGGAACTAAGCATTTATAAAGCAATTGAAAAACACTTTTTGGCAAAATTACCCGGTGAGGAAGATGCTATAATAACAGATACTAAAAAAGTGGTACATACTTTAAATGCATTATGTATCGAAATGGATAACCGTTATGATTTGCTTAAAGAAGCGGGTTGCAGAAATATCAGAGAGTACAATGAAAAATTTGTTGCCAGAAAACTTAACCCCGAAAAAGGGCATCAATTTTTGCCATTTATTGTGTTGGTAGTTGATGAATTTGCAGATTTAATAATGACAGCCGGTAAAGAAATTGAATTGCCTATTGCCCGTTTAGCACAGTTGGCAAGGGCTGTGGGTATTCATTTAATAATTGCAACACAAAGGCCATCGGTAAATATTATTACAGGAACAATAAAAGCAAACTTTCCTGCACGTATTGCATTTAAAGTTAGCAGTAAAATTGACAGCAGAACTATTTTAGATGCCGGCGGTGCCGAGCAGTTGATTGGTAAAGGGGATATGCTTATCAGTTACAATGGTGAATTGGTTCGTTTACAATGTGCTTTTGTTGATACTCCGGAAGTAGATAAAATTGTTGATTTTATTGGCCAACAAAGAGGGTATCCTCAGGCATTTTTATTGCCGGAATATATTGATGAAAAAGAATTAGAAGCAAAAGGAGCCGACTTAACAGACAGGGATTCTTTATTTGAAGATGCTGCAAGATTAATTGTTGCCAGCCAGGTAGGCAGTACTTCTTTATTACAACGGAGGATGAAATTGGGATATAACAGGGCGGGCCGTCTAATGGATCAGTTAGAAGCCGCAGGAGTAGTTGGTACCAATCAGGGAAGCAAAGCAAGAGATGTTTTAATACGAACCGAAGCAGACCTGCAGCAAATATTTGATACGCTTATTTAGAGTGGATTTGAAGGGCAAACCATATTTTTCATCACTTAATCATAAAATTTCATAATTATAACTCATGTCAAAATATCTTATTGTTGGACTTGGTAATATTGGCATTGAGTATGCTAATACCCGACATAATATTGGTTTTGATGTGGTAAATGCTTTTGTAAAAAAGCATGGAGGTATATTTAAGACAGGAAAACTGGCTTATGTTGCTGAGGTTAAATTTAAAGGGAAACCGGTTATTTGTATTTGCCCTACCCAGTTTATGAATTTAAGTGGGAAACCATTTTTTTACTGGATGAATTTAGAAAAAGTACTTATAGAAAACACACTTACAATTGTTGATGATGTTTCATTGCCTTTGGATAAAATAAGGCTGAGGCCAGGAGGAAGCGCAGGCGGACATAACGGGTTAAAAGATATTCAGAATGTTTTGGGCACAACCGAATACCCCAAACTAAGATTTGGTATTGGTAATAGTTATCCAAAAGGTATGCAGGCTGATTTTGTTTTAGGTAAATGGCTTAAGGCAGAAGAGCCGGTTGTATTACAAAAAATAGAAAAATGTATAGATATTATTGAAAATTTTATTGCAACAGGTATAGAGCAAACAATGACAAATTTTAATAATCTTTCTGTCAAACTTTAAGTAACAGATTAGTTTCAAAATATACATATTGTTGTTTTTTATAAGCTATTTGCCTATATTCGCTGCTGAAATCAAGCCCTTTAAAAAAAGTATTAAATGAAGATAATTTGTGTAGGCCGCAATTATGCAGACCATGCCAAAGAACTTGGCAACGACATACCAGATGAGCCGGTTATTTTTATGAAACCCAAAAGTGCATTGCTGCAAAGCCATACTCCTTTTTATTACCCCGAATTTTCAAATGAACTAAATTACGAGTGTGAGTTGGTATTACGCGTTTGCAAAAATGGTAAATATATTCAGGAACGCCATGCTTCAAATTATTATAACGGAATAACTGTTGGAATAGATTTTACTGCCCGTGATATTCAAAATGAATTAAAAAAGAAGGGACTGCCCTGGGAAAAAGCAAAAGCTTTTGATAACTCCGCAGCAGTTGGAAAATTCGTTGATGTTACTCCTGCAATAAACAGAAAAAATATCAATTTCACTTTTTATAAAAATAAAGAATTGGTACAGCAGGGAAATTCCGGCGATATGCTTTTCAGTATCGATTCATTAATTGCACATATCTCAAATTATTTTTCTTTAAATATTGGCGATCTGATATTTACCGGTACACCTGCAGGAGCAGGTGAATGTGTTGTAGGGGATGAATTAGAAGCATTTTTAGAAAAAGAAAGTTTACTTTCTGTAGAAGTAAAATAATTTTATTTAAAATAATTTTTAAATCGCAATTAATTTGCGATTTTTTTTGTAAAAAATTATTTATAAAACCTTCTAAACTTTAAGATGCGCAATATCCTTTAGCACTATTTATCTGTGTAAATCTTTACAACATGTGGTTAACGAAAAAAAATATTTTACATTTGATTAATGATTGCAACAGAGACATTATTAAATGCCTACCGCTTAATGTGTATTGCCAAAGCAATGGCAGAAACATATGAAGTAAACAGGCAAATTTGCAAATACGTTCACTCTACATCACGGGGGCATGAGGCAATACAACTGGCAACGGCCTTTCAATTATTGCCCTGTGATTATGTAAGCCCTTATTACCGTGATGAGAGTATGTTACTGGGGTTAGGGTTTTCTCCACATGATCTGATGTTACAATTACTTGCAAAAGGCAGTGATATTTTTACCGGTGGAAGAGAATACTATGCTCATCCTAACTATCGTGGAAATGATAAACCGAATATCATCCATCAAAGTAGTGCAACAGGTATGCAGGCAATACCAACCACCGGAATTGCTCAGGGTATAAAATATTTAGAGAGAATGGCTAAAAATGAACAGCTAAAAACTAATATCGGGCAACCGATAGTTATCTGTTCATTAGGCGATGCTTCTGTAACTGAAGGTGAAGTAAGTGAAGCTTTTCAATTTGCAGCATTACATCAGTTACCTATCATTTATTTAGTGCAGGATAATAATTGGGGCATAAGTGTAACTGCTGCAGAAGCCAGAACCTGCAATGCCAGCGAAATGGTAAAAGGCTTTAAAGGTATTAGCCGAATAAGTATTGATGGAAGCGATTTTTTTCAAAGTTATGAAGTGATGAAAAATGTGGTGGATGAAGTACGGCAGGAACGCCATCCTTTTTTGGTACATGCAAAAGTGCCTTTACTCGGTCACCACACAAGCGGTGTAAGAAAAGAGTTTTACAGAACTGAGGAAGATCTGGCAAAACATTATGCAGATGACCCCGGTCCTAAACTTAGAAAAAAATTAGTTGAACTTGGGATAACTGAAAAAGTATTAATTGAAATAGAAAATGAAACTGCTCAAACTGTTGCAAACGATTTTCAAAGGGCTGTTTCGGCACCGGAGCCAAACCCAACCACAGTAGGTGATTATGTTTTTGTGCCTACAACTGTAACTGAAGAAAAAGGAGAGCGAGCCCCTGTAGGTAACGAAAAAATATTAATGGTAGATGCCGGCTTGTTTGCTATAAGGGAAATAATGGAACAATTTCCTGAAGCAATATTGTATGGGCAGGATGTTGGACGAAGGCTGGGTGGTGTATTTAGAGAAGCAGCCACATTAGCAGAACAGTTTGGCGACCATCGGGTTTTTAATACCGCCATACAGGAAGCCTATATCGTTGGCAGTACTGTTGGCATGAGTGCTGTGGGTTTAAAACCAATTGTAGAAGTACAGTTTGCCGATTATATCTATCCTGGATTAAACCAATTGGTAACAGAAATAAGTAAGAGTTGTTATTTAAGTTGTGGCAAATTTCCGGTGCAAACTTTAATACGTGTGCCTATTGGCGCTTACGGCGGGGGCGGCCCTTACCACAGCGGAAGTATTGAAACTACTTTACTGTCAATTAAAGGAATTAAAATTGTTTATCCATCAAATGCAGCCGATATGAAGGGTTTAATGAAAGCAGCATTTCTTGATCCCAATCCTGTTGTAATACTGGAGCATAAAGGATTGTATTGGAGTAAAGTGCCTGGCACAGATGAAGCAAAAACTATTGAACCTTCAGCAGATTATATTATTCCCCTGGGCAAAGCAAATGTTGTTTTACAGGCGTATAATAGTTTTGTGGAAGAAGGGGACAGTTGTTGTATAATTACTTATGGTATGGGGATTTACTGGGCAAAAACTGCAGCAAAAAACTTTACAGGAAAAGTTGAGATTATTGATTTAAGAACTTTATTTCCTTTGGATGAGGAACTTATTTTTACTACTGTAAAAAAACATGGTAAATGTTTAATTGTAACAGAGGAGCAGCAAAATAATTCCTTTGCCGAAGCCCTGGCAGGCAGAATAAGTAAGGCCTGTTTTAAATGTTTAGATGCCCCGGTTGAGGTTTTAGGTGCATTAAATTTACCCGCTGTGCCAATGAATATTATCCTGGAAAAAGAAATGTTACCCAATGCAGATAAGGTTACCGAAAGATTGGAGCAACTTTTAAAAAGCTAAATTAATAATATATAATAAAAAAGGATAGTTCGAATTTAATTTATACAATATTTATGATTCCCATCCGTTTATTTACCTGTATCTATTAATTTATAGATATAGCAGTAGGTTTATAATTTTTGTTTTTAGGTAATTTTTTAGCAAAATAATTCGATGTTTTATGTATCAGGAATACTTAAATGAAATAAAATACTTAAAGTGGTATATAATATCTATTTCTGTGGTAATTCTGGCAAGTTTTTCAATTTATTTTTTTCTGAGTGATGCGGTTATAATGGATTTAGGAAAAGAGGATCATTTTTTTGAATGGCTGACATTTATTTGTTTTTTAAGTGCCTCAGTTTTCTTTTTAGTATCGTACAAAAAGAAAAAATATTTTTTTCTCATATTGGCGGGGATATTATTTTTTGGTGCAGGTGAAGAAATCAGTTGGGGGCAGCGGATTTTTAATTTCAAAACAACTGAAAGATTAAAAAAATTAAACGTGCAAAATGAGTTTAATATTCATAACATTGAAATATTTAATAGCGAAAAATTTGATGGTACAGTGCCTAAGGGGTGGGCTCGCATAACGGAAATTAATTTCATGTTTAAAATATTTTGCATTTTATTTGGCGTTCTTTTACCAATACTCGCTTATCATTTAACATTTATTAATAAAATGTTACGGTCATTTATGTTACCTATTCCTCCAATTTCAATTGGTATTTTTTTTATTATTTCAATTGGTATCAGGCATTTATTTCTTGAATTTTTACCAAAGGGTAAGAGTGATTATGCTTATTATCATACAGTAACAGAAATTTATGAATTCCTGGCATCTTATATTTTTTTAATCATTTCTATTTATTTCTTCAATAAAAGGAATTCAGATATTTTGGGCCTGGATATTAAACAATACATATAGCAGCGATAAGTTGAATCATTAATAAAACAACTTTTAAGCTGTTAGCCTTTTCCCTTTTACTTAAAACGCCTATATTTGCAGCCCGTAAAACGGATGTCGGGATAGCTCAGCTGGTTAGAGCATCGGATTCATAACCCGAAGGTCGGCAGTTCAAGTCTGCTTCCCGATACGCTATGTTATTTCTGAAGACAAAAATTGTCAATGGAAATAACATTTTTTATTAATTAACTTCTTGAAATGGCATAGCAAAATTGATAAAATTCTTCATCAATTCTATAGATAATACTGCTTGCTTCAATAATAAACAAATGTAAACCTGACTCGATATTTTACAGGATTTTAGCAACCTAATCAGAACAATTTTACATTCGCTACTAAATCCTTTTTAATTATCCTGAAATGGGAGCCTGTAAATGATTTGAAGCATTTAATCTGTTTAAAAACTATCCCAAAAGTTTGCAGTATGTAGATATTTAATAATTATATTTATAATGTAATTTCATATCTTAATAATCAAATTTTGTTATCACCAAATATTATCATTTATGCCATCCAATCGCAGAATTTTTTTACGTAACCTTACATTAGGTACCGGTGCATTTGTTACTGGTACTCCAACATTTGCAAAGGTAATTGCTGATGAAAATG
>JAYUTC010000375.1:0-20328 GCA_043755395.1 Ferruginibacter sp. | reverse complement strand
AGGAATAGCTCCGGGAAATTGCCAGTTAAATTTTGCTCCCTTACCCTTTATTACAGAATTATCATAAAAATATATTTTCATTTGGTTGGGATCCTCTTCATCTGCATCCGTTCCTTCTATACTTAAAATGTTTTTAGACAGGGCAATATTGGCTTTGGGTGCAGTGGTTTCGTACAGATCATTTTCCCATACGCCACGGTACGTTCCTAACCTTATTTTTTCTTTATCATAGTTTAAATAAATAAAATTAATGGGAGTATGGGGCATCTGTGTGCCTACAGTTTTCCAGGTACCGGTGCTATTACTTTTATAAAATAAGCCCGGGTAACATCCCAAATAAACTCCTTCGTTTGTACCCCTCTGAAAGGCCATGGTTTGAATTTCATTTTTAGGTAAATCCACAGAGTGGTCATCTGCCCAACTTTTACCTGCATCATTTGATGCCAATACTTTTACTCCGTTTTGAAAACCGCCAACAGCAAGGTATATTTTTTGTGGGTCCTCATCGTTGATGGCAATATCGGGGAAGCCATACTTTTTAGCCGTTTCATTTTCTGGTGTAATATTTGTCCAGTTTTTACCCCCATCGCCTGTCATCCATACTTCCTTTGGGTTGGTTCTTCTTCCTTTTCCGGCCAATACATATATAAAATCAGGATTAGAAAAACTTACACGCAAACGACGTATATAAACTGAATCTGGAAATTTTTTTAATGTGTCGATAGTCTTAAAATTATTACCGGTTCTTATTACAGAACAATGCATGATCCGCCAGTGGTCGCTGTTTTCATCAATAGAATAACTTGTATAAAAAAGCTGTGGATGAAATTCAATATTTCTATTGGGTATATAACCAAAACTTACAGGCGATTTTTTGGAGATGGGTTCATCCTTTAATGTTGCCGGTAATTTAATTATGAAATGAGAATAGGGAGTAGCATATAAATACCGGTCATCAAAGGGATTCAACGTTGCACTCATTGCATCGCCGCCTCCATAATGAAACCAATCTTTGCCGTATAATTTTTCGTTGTAAACCATGGTGCCACTATGATCAACGCCTACTGCCATGATATCCGATTTAAATGAAGTACTAAAGCCCCACAAATCCTGCCCGCTGAATCCTTCTACACGATGATGTAATCTTGTTATCCTGTTTACATATTGCAGTCCGCCATCATTGGCCAGCCAGATATCATCGCCTATTATTTTAGCACATTGTATATCGCCATGAATACCGTAAGTGCCTTGTTTGCGTAATATATTCCATGTTCTGCCTGCATTATTACTCAGGATATTTCCGGATGCAGCCATTACCATAATGTTGGCGTTAGTGGGTGAAATGGCAAACGAAGTGGCCCAGCCAACCTGCTGAAATGAAGCCGACCAGAATGAACTATCCTTCATATCATAATCGTAATTGGCTTTGTCCTCATCCGAACTGTAGGGATGAAACAGAGAATAGTATTCATCAATATAACGGTAATTGTTAGCCTGGGGCACCAGGTGAAAACTTTTTCCTGCATCAGTACTTTCAATAAACGTACCTGCCATCTGTTTTTTTACTTCCTGCTTAACAGTTGTTTTAATAGTTGCTTCACCAAATATGGTGACATATAAATTATCTGGTGCCGCCGGGGTTACTGCAGCAGTAATATCGTGTAGGCGAACCAGTTTATTCTTATCCGGCATACCTGCTGTAATTTCTTCGAAACTATTGCCGGCGTCTGTGGACCGATAAATAAAAAATAAATTTCTATTCTTTTTATAAGCACCCCCAATGTAAATGATTTTTTCTTTGCCCGGATGAAATTCTATGAACTGGGTATTAAATCCCTCCAGTACCGGTTTCCAGATAATACCGCCATCGATAGTTTTATAAACAGTATCAGTATTGGATGCTATCACCACATTTGGATTAGTGGGAGATACGGAAAGCAAAGTATTATCATCACTCCAGCGTGGCCCGCCTTTAGCAATTAATTGCTCCAGCATATTCAAGTTGGTAAACTTCCATGTAGCTCCGTTATCTATCGACTTTAAAATTCCCACTGTAGCAGCAGCATACACTACATTGTTATTGGATGCGGCAATTTGAATCTTTTTTATATTTTCAACCGGCAAATCAAGTGTTACATTTTTCCAGTTTTTTCCTTTATCGGTAGTACGCCAGATACCGCTACTCATACCTCCCATTAAAACCATGTTTGGGTTTTTTACAGATACATCAAGGCTTCTCATCACACCCAAACCTGGTGCTTCTACCGAACCAACCGTTTTATGAATACTGAATGGACCTAATGATTTCCACGCCACAGCTTTATTTTGTGCATTTGCAAAAACCGTAAAAAAAATAAAACTAAGAATCAAAGACTTCTTCATTTATAATTATTTTATATTAAAACCACTCCATAAAAATTTTATGAAGTGGTTTGCAGTGTTATTCAATAAATATTTTTTATAGCCTCTCAGGCTTATTTTAACAGGCAATGTATTTTTTATTGAACGATGAGTTTTCCGGTTACTTTTTTATTTGATTTATTAGTTGCCCAGTAAACAATTAGCCCCACAGGCAAATTGCTTAGGGTTATAAAACTGGTTGGTGCAATTATAAAAGTTTTGTATAATTTACCGTCAGCTAAATAAAGGCTAACGGTTGCTTCTACCTTAGCCTCATTACTAACCACCAATGTGTGATTTTTCTTAACCGGATTGGGACTCACCCTGATAAAATAACTATCATCAAATTCAAGTTCCACAATATTGGAGTAAGTGAAACTTCCATCATTTGCAAGCATTTTAAGGCGATAATAATTTTTACCGGTTTTGGGATAATTGTCTATATAGTTGTAGTTAAGAGAATTGTTGGCTACAACTATTTTTAAATAATCAAACGCAATCCCATCTGTACTATGTTGTAATTCATAGTAATTAAAATTTAATTCAAATGTTACTTTCCAGTTAAGAAGAGAATGAAAATTTTGTTTTTCTCCGGTAAAACTTAGTAATTTAACAGGTACTGGTGGAACTCCGGTACCATTTACAAACAATTGATTTGAGCCAGTGATATTTGCTGGCGCAAAAGTTAAATTACCTGGAGCACCAGCTATTGCGGTGTTTGCTGTATTGATTAAAGCCCCCCAAATATTTCCAAAATCATTAGCACCCCTTTTATACAATTTAAAAGTATTAGGGGCAGCAGCTTCACCAAGAGATACATTCAAAGCATTATTTATTTTTAAAGAAGCCATTGCTGAAAAACTGCTGTTTGTACCGTAATTATCTATAATCCAATATGCTTTTGGTAAAATAGTTGCAGCAGGAAATTCATCTGGCAATAGGTTAATTTTACTTACCCATACATTACCGTTTGGATAAGTGCCTGTTGCAGGGAAATCAAGTGTTACCCCTGTAGTACCAAAATTATAAGTACCTGTTGCATTAATTAAGTTTCTGGCACTGGTTCCTGCGCCAATTGGAGCCGTAGAAGTCACTTTTTTAAGTCCATTATCAAGGCTGAATATTGTGCTGTCAATTTGGTTATAACTACTGTGTGATAATGTATCGTTAAACTGAAAATAACTTACCAATGCTGGATCGTAACCCATAGCTGTTCTGTTCCCCAGTTTTTCTTTTGCTAAATGGCGCATACTATCAATTTCATTGGTGGATAAGGCTCGTTTCCATACTGTTATTTCATCCATTTGACCTTGAAAGTACCCATAGCCATTATTTGAATTTCCTAAAATGGCGGTGGTAATAGTTGAAAGTGCTTTTGGTGTTGCATCTATAGCAACTTTGTCATTTAAATATAAACTGGCCCGGTTGGGTTCGATAACCATTGCTACAAAAGACCATTTATCTGCTGGTACAAAAAGGCCACTTGCCCAAGTGGTTGTATTGGCACTATTATCATTCCATACAAATTCTAACTGATTATCACTAACCCCTGCAACATCGGGTGCCTGACCGAGAAAGAAATATCCCTCATCCCATGCAAGGATTCCTGACTGTGCTGCATTTAAGCCCTTGGGTTTTATCCAACCTGTTACAGTATATGTATTTGTAGGTGCAGTAATGTTAACCGGAACCGGTTGCCAGGAGTATGGAAAATCTATCGCCTTGCCAGGTATAGTATCATAAGCCGGGCACCCAGCAGCGGAGCCACCATTGCAAACAGGAATTGGTATTGTACCTACGGTAACGCTATCAATATTAGTAACGCAATCAACACCAGATGCAGTTAATCCAAAATACACGGTATTATCCAGAGTAATTGTAAAAGATTTATAAGCCGTCCAGTTATTGCTGTTTGATGAATAGTATGTTGTAACGGTATTTCCTACCCTGGTTATTTTTAACCACATCGGCATTGGAAAAGCTGTAACTGCATGGTAGCCTGTATTTGCTCCATCACTACTTCTAAATAAATCAAATACGCCTCTTGTATCCAATGAGTTTAAATGCACAAAAGAACTTGTCGCCGCCAATGACCTTCGTAACATAATACCACCGGTGTAATTGTATATTGAACTAACATCTTTTACCCTGGCAACAATTTGTCCGTTACCAACCAATGGCTTATAAATAAATGGTACATTATCAGAAGTTCCACCAAAAGCAGCAGCATGATTTGTTATTTTATAATTTCCGGTGGAAGGTTTATAGCATAATTCAGAAGCTGGTGTAGCTGTACCAATGTCAATCTTTGTCCATCCTGCAGGTGCATTTTCGCAGCAATTAAGTACCGGAAAACTAATAAAATTTGTTAGTGTTTTAGTTGCGGATACTAATCCATTACCATCTCTAACGGTTAGCGAAGCACTATATTGACCAAGAGCGCTATAGGTTACTTTTGGCCGTTTGGGGTTCGACAAATTTACAGATGCAGCTCCCGGAAAACTCCAGGTATATGTAGCTGCGCCTGAAGTTTCATCTGCAATGGAATAACTATAAAATGTAACCGTATCCGTTGCACATTCTACTTTTTGAACATCACTGGCAAAATTAGCCAGAGGTTTTGTAGTATTAATAAAATCATGTTCCCAAACACCAATGCTACTTGCCAGGTATAGTTTATTTTGTGTATAAAAAGGCAAAATCCGCCTGATGCCATGTGCAGCAGGTAATAAATTATTGGATGCGGTCCAATTACCAGAAGTTGTACTGTTTTGGTAGTAAATTCCCCCATTTTGGCACATCACATAACAGGTTGCATCAGTTGCATCAGCCTGCACAAGTAATTCCCTGCAATTTTTGCCTGTTAAATTCCCGCCGCCAACTGCCGTCCATGTGGTACCGGAATTAATAGTTTTGTAAACCTGACTTGTTGACCTTACCAATACCCAGCATTCCTGCGGTTTTACAGGGTTAACGCTTATAGAATAATTACCTCCTGAAACAATTCCGGTTATATTCGAAAATGAAGTGCCTCCGTTTGCAGATACCCATATTTTATTATCCTGGGTGGTTACATAAATATAATTTGAGTCGGATAAAGCAATATCAAAATCAAAAACATTACCAGAAAATGTATTCAAATTTTTAAACGTAACCCCATCATCGTCTGTTCTCCAAAAACCAGTTCCATTACCCAAAAAGAAAGTTTTTACTTTATTTGGATGCCAAAGCATATTACTCCAATCTGAATAATAGGATTCGTTGGGGAATTTTGTTGGTTTTGAAATTTGGGTTAGAGTACCCGGTAATGTATTTGGTAATTGATAACTATTTATATCTGATGAATGGACAGATCCATCAAAGGGTGAAACATAGCCTGTTGCAGCCTCACCACCTCCTAAAAGTAAAAATTTACCAGAAGGATAGGTTTTATTATTTTGAGAGAGGTTCCCATTGTGGTACCTTCCTCCTGCAAATATTTCCTGGTTCCAGCCAACACCAAATCCCCACAACTCTGTTGCTGTTAAGCCTTTTGATTTTACAGTTGGGCTAGTTGCTAAAAAATTTGTTGATTTAAGTATACCACCATCATTACAAATCCATAAATCATTACCTGAAACAAAAAAGCATTGATGATCCGGATGTGTACCATAAGTACTGCTATACCCAAGCACATTTGTCCATGTTACGCCGGCATTTGTTGATTTATATCCTGACAATCCGCCAACGGTTACTTCAGATGCATTTAGAGGGTTGGCAACAATCCATGTATTATAGTCGCCCTGCCAATAAGGATTGGTGCTAAACTCTGCACTTAGCCATGGAAAAACTAAAAGGTTAGGTGCAACTAATGGCCCTTTTGCAAAGCTCCATGTTTCGCCGGCATCAGAACTTTGTAATACGCCTATCTCGCCTGATATTTTTTTTGTGTTGGTATTATCAAATGCATCGCCGCCCAGTATGGCATATAATTTATTTGGATTTGCCGCCGAAACAGTTAAATCTGTTGCAAGGTAAGAATATTTGTAGGCCAGATTGTAGGTGTAAACCCCGGAGGTTTTATTTGTAAAGGTAACACCACCATTATTGCTCTTATAAATATTTGCATTATTGTTCCCTGTTGGAAAAGTGGCCGTTGCTACCGGTTGCATTGAAAAAGCAAAAACCTGTGTTGTATCGCCTACTTTATACTGTAAGCCTTTCACTTTACCCGAAAGACGTAAATTAAATGTAGCCCCTCCATCATAACTTTGATATAAACCCGATTCAGCTCCAATTAATAAACTTTGAGGCTTCAATGGATTGATCCTGATATTCCATGCAGGCACATTTCCAGGTATGGCAAAAACAGCTCCCCAGGTTGTACCACCATTAATACTTTTATAAATGCTGTTCCCTCCGCAGGCATATACAATATTTGCATTAGATGGATCAGTTGCAATTGACCGTATACCACCGCCAAAAACCATTCCTGTTCCTGTTAAAACCCAGTTATTTCCATAATCAGTTGTTTTAAAAATAAAGCCTGTTTCCGTGCCTGCATATCCTGTAGTTGGTGTTGTTAAATTAAAGTCTACACAATACATATTGCAATTATAATCCTTGTCGTTGCCGGCACTATTTGATATAATATCCGGACCTACTAAACGCCAATCCAGAGAATTAACGCCATTTGGGCTGGTAGGATTAACATGGGTATTGATATTTTTTAAGATTGCTGCCTGACGCTCTTTAATATAATTCTGAATTTCTGCATCCTGTACGCTACTAATAGTGCCATCAGCTTTTACAAAACTTGATACAGTTGATTGCCAGCGTTTAAAATAAAAACGCCATGGGTCAGTGTTTTCCTCTTCCTCAAATTCCAAACCTTTGCCTTTTTTCCTGAATTGTTTATGCTCTTTTTCAGGATTAGCTTTTTCATATGATTCAAATGCCTTGATCACTTCAAAATAATTAGGTTTTTCCCCTGCTATCAGCCTGGCAAATTGAGGAGATTGCGGGTTACTTAAAATATTACTCTTTGTTATTGTCTGCCCATTTATTAAAGTGAACAGAGAACTGAAAAGAATTACAAAAAAGATCGATTTTTTCCTTTGCATAAATTTTGGCAAGTTAATAGTTACGTGATATTGTTGCTTTGCAATAATCTAAAGATATTGGTTTGATGCACATCAAATACAGCAAGGTGTTTTTTGAAACCTCGAATATTTTACGCAAACGTTTGATAAATCAAAACAATCGATTGCGTCATTTTTTACTACCCGTTACTTTTTCTTCACCAACAACAACCAACCCTTGTTTTTTGCAACTGGAATTTCATCGTTTACCCCAAAGGATTGATATGGTTGAAAATTTTTTATTTCAGGTGTAGTAATTAAAGCATTTGCCGGATCGATACCTAATTTATTCCAGTCAATATTCAATTTTACATTTACATCTCCTTCAGCCCAACTTGCAATAGATATCAATACACTTCCATCCTTTTTATAAACAGTAGCAAGCACATTTTCATTGTTAGTTTTTACCGGACAATTTTCACTCCAGTAACCTATCATTTCAGATTCTTTTATTCCAAATTCATCCCATACTTTCCAGATTGGCCTGGGATCTGCATTTTCACTCCAGGGCATTCGGTTCGTCATACCATAAATCATTCCACGCCATGCATTGCCTCCATCCTGTAACATTTCGCCCATTAAACCAAAAGGAATTCCACTTACTTCAGTTAAGAAAAAATCGGGTTTGTTTTTTTCGTAATCAAAATATTCGCCGAACCATAATTTATTGAGGTAAGGGAAATGTTCCATGTATAAATTGGCACTGTTATTAAAGCCATCGCTTTTATTGTATTGATTGGCACTGTGTAAATCAAGGATTCCAGGATGCCCGTCCTGGGTAAGCACTCTTTTAATACGTTTCATAGTTATCCTGTCAAATGCAACGTCATCAAGATAAACACCATCAATGCCCACATTTTTGGTAAGCCAGTTCATTCCTTCCACATAATAATTGTGCCAGCGGTTCATACCACTGTTAACTATAGCCGCATCTTTTAATTCTGGCACAAACCATGCAGCTATATAATCATCGCCCAGGTGCTCCTGCAACCAGCTAAAGCCAGCTCCTTTTCCTGCAGAAAATATTTCATGCCCTAGGCTGCGCAATGCATGTATTTCATAAGCCTTGTTACTTAACTCACGTATTGTGTTATATATTTTTACTTTCAAATTTTTCTGGTGGGCCGCATCAATATAGTCCTTCATTTTTTTAAACTCAATAAAAGGATAATTGATGTATGGGTTTATTGGAGTGGCATGATGAATATTGACGATGGTAGCGCCCGTTTGGCGAATAGTATCTATTTCTTTATACCGGTGGTAAAATTTACTATCCCACTGAAATGTGGTATTGATGGGATGAAACGGTGTAATCAACAAATTGAAATTATAATACAATATTTCGCCCTTTTTCATTTTGCGGCTGCCACTGTAAGCATTCACCAAAATGGATTTTCCTTTTTGAAAAATATCAATTCCTCCCTTATTATCATTACCCCAGGATGCAGGCAGCAATAATGGTTTCTGCAAATAGAAATTGGTATTTAATGGCCTGCTGTATTTTTCATCACGTAAAGAAAATTGCAACCCTGAATTTACATTTCCTATCCAGGAGCCATCCTGATTTTTGTGTGCTACATCCCATTTCCATTGCAACGAATCTGGCCGGGTGCCCCCTTTTAAACCAAGCCCCATCATATATTTAGCAGATGAGGGCTGTATGGGTAAATGAAAATTTATTTCACTAAAGTTTACCTCTTCCAATGCAGTAAACTTTACAGTATAGGATAAAAATCCGTCAAACTCCAGAGCAGCATTTACATCCATCTGTAATGACGAAGATAAATTAGTACTCTGCCACGCAACAGTACCCGCCTCTTTCTTTACATACTTTATACCATCCGTTTTCCATTGCAATGGCTGCTTTCCATCTGCATCATAAAAATGAAAATGTATCGGTTCTGTAAAAATATCATTTGGTTTTGAACCAATACCAGTCATTTCGGGTGTAAAGAATGTTTGAACCTGTGCCGGAAAACCATCTTTATTTAAGAATAATTTTCTTCCCAAAAATGAAATTACCGTATCGTTTACTTCCAATGCCGTATATGGAGCAATAACAGTATTTTCCTGTGCCAATGTTGAATTCAACCATTTTAACCTGGTCATGTTTTCCGGTTGATCAATGCCACCATTGCTGGTAATACCTTCTCCAATTTTAATCTGCAACAAAATTTCTTTTGCTGCAGTTCCAGAATGCACTACAGCCTTACCGGTATAAATGCCAGGCACTACAGATTGTGGCACATCAATACCACACCACATGGCCTGCACTTTCCCTTTTCCAACATCAACTGTATTAGTAAAAACTGACCCATCATATTTTACCCCATCCGTATTAATACAGCTTATATTTTTTGTTGAAATTATTTTACCAGTTTTATTATTAAGGTCCGAGAAACTTACTGTTACATTCTGTAAATCCTCCAGAGCATAAATACCTAATTGAAAAGCCAGGTACTCCCCTCTCAAAGCCACATCAGCAAAAGAATTTTGCAGGCCCTTTTCTATCCAGCGTTGCGGCAGGTCATTTCTCATTCTTATAGAATTGGTTCTGCTTTCAGGAAAAACTAAAAATGATTTACCCTTATTTTTTCCAATAAGGTTTTTTGTTTCAGTAGCAGTTGCAATTATTTCCATTGGGTAAAAACTATTGAAAGCGTTAATGCTTTGAATTTCCTTTACCACACAATTTGCTGTTGAAGGCGGATTTGAAGATATACTGTTTGCCCATGAAGCGTTGGCGGTATTTTCTGGTTTTCTATAAACTCCCTTCGGGTAATAAGTATTCATGCCTTCATAAATTGTAGGCATGTAGTAAATGTAATAAGTGCCTGAGCCGGAAACAGGCTCAAAAAAAACAGTACCGGATTCTCTGTTAATATCCACCGGTTTTACATTCCATACTTTTTCACCCGTTTTTGCATCCTGCACAATAATTCTTTTTTGTTCCGGATTACTATCTCTTCTTCGCCATGCAATAATTGCTTTGGCAATATTTCCCTTGCCGGTAAATAGTACCACTGCACGATGATTCCCCAATGAATCGGCGTTCCAATTATCTTTTCCGTTGGTATAGTTTAAATGCTGTGCAAAAGAGAAATTACTTACGAGGCAAAGAGCAAAAAAAAGAATGCAGGCATAAATAGCCAAATAATTTTTATGAGACATAATAAGTTGCTTGATTTTATTTAAAGTATCAATTAAAATAAATTAATACACCGGCTTTAAATTATTTTTTTTCCAATAACTGATAATTGGTTGATAAGGCCCGTACTTATGCTGCATTTCTGTAAAACTATCTACAAAAGGTCCGATACCGTAATCAATAGCTTTCTCTCCTGCAATGGGATAATCAAAAGTTTTTACACCTGGCCTCATATGAATTTTATCATCATTAATAAATGCTGCAATATCCAACACTTCATCATCACTTAAAAATGGTTTATCCCAGGTAGCTTTATCCTGAGGCATATTGCCCTTAAGCCATTGTGCCTGTTTTATAATACGATGCATACTTGAGCCGGGCTGATAACCGTATGGCCCCCATAGCGGTGGATATTGATAGGTAATATTATCTGCCCCCATCACGCCATCGCCATTAGCACCATGACACCTTAAACAATGCTGGTTATACAAAATACTTCCTCTAGTTGAACTCGCTGCAGAATCTGGGAATTTGATTTCCAGATTTTTTTCACCTTTAAATTTTTCAGCCCTGGGTGCAAATTTATTTATCCATTTAAAATAAGCAAGTAATGCCACCATTTCTTTACTGTCGAGTGGCAAAGGTTTACCACTATGCGGCCGCATAACGCAGTTGTTTACCCTTTCTGCAAGCGTTAAAACTTTCCCTTCTCTTGGCCGATATTGCGGATAATTATCGTGAGAGGCGATAAGGTTGAATGAATACAATTTTGTTCCTGCCTCCTGATGGCAATTGGTACAGTTCATTTTATTACCCAGGTATTTTCCATTGATACCATCAGGGCCTATGTAAAACGCAGTTCTCAACATTAGCTCTCTGCCATATCGTACTGCAACACCAAATTTATCATTAGGTATTTGTAAAGTATCTACACTAATAATAGCATCCGTATCCTTTGTAGTTGATGTAGGATCATTTACTTTGTCGCCACTATTTCCATTACAAGAAAACAATATTAGCAAGACAATTAAAAGCATAAAAAAGTAAATAGTAAACTGATAACTCTTTGTCATTGTTGATTTATATATTATTAATTTTTATTTCTGGAATACAAAAATGGAGCAAGCATTTCCTGTTTTAAAAACTCAACTCTATATGGAGGAATGGCAGATTCCAGTGTCCACAGCAAACCTCCTTTTCTATTTGACAAAACAGTGATGTGTTTTTTTGAACAACAACATAGCACTGTTGAATCTCCGATTATATAAGCACTGCCCATTCTTTCATTATAAATTTCAACTGGTAATTTTATATGCAAATCTATTGTAGCTGTTTGTTTGGCTTCATCCAGTTTTACAGCAAAAACTTCTGACTGTTTTTTCTCTACTCCATTATCAAAAAACATCATGCTTCCAAATGGATTGATATGTACTGCATGAGCTTGTGAAAAATTACATTCTGCAGGCATTGCTATTGTACCTCCTTTACCATACTTCCATATTACTTTACCCGACTTAGCGTCTAATTTCCAGATTTGCCCATTATTGTAAAATGAAATAATAAAGTTACTGTCTTTATCGTAGTTCAAGCTGTTAGCATGCATCCAATCTTTTTTTGTTTTTAACAACTGTAGATCTTTTAAAGGATCCATCACATCAAAAACACTCCATTTCCAAAGTTTCTTACCAGTATTATCAATAATCAATATACCATCTCCATTTATTGTATCTTTTTTCACTCCACCAACACCTCTAAGATCAATAATTTTTTGGTCTACAAAAAGTGTTACTATTTCATTTCTATTTTTCTTTAAAATTTCATGATGAATAGAATACTTCAGCTCTCCATGCCCCTTTTTCAGATAAAGTATAGTATCTCCTGATAAATTCACTTCCAGTATTTCGCTGCCATAACTGGTAGGCTCATCGTTTTTTCCAAGTATGCCAATAATGGTAGTGTCTTTTGTAAAATGAACCACTTTATAACCCGTTCCATCCACAGTATGGTACCACCTAAGCCGACCTTTATAATCTACAATATAGGCTATGCCGGGGGTTTCTCTTTTATTCATGAGTAAAAAACCATTCTTAAAATCTGAAGGTAATAATTCCAGATTTGTACAACTGTATTTAAATTGTTCCTGCAGCCATTCGGGAAGTTTTCTTGAAGTAAAAGTATAGGTTTTGCTTCTAATACTATCTGTACCTTTTATAGTAACCATCTGAAAGGAATAATTGGTTTCAGGAATGATATTGCATAAAATAATGGAATGCGATAACCCTGTTTTTGAAATGACTGATGATATTTTTTCTTTACTCCCAATACTATCCTCCCAATACTCCACTATCACTTTGACATCAGCATTTGTAACTACGTCGATCTGAATTTTAAGTTCGTTATTGTTATGGGTGCCAATTTTTATTTCTTTTATAATGTTGCCGGTTTTATCTATACAACTGTTATAAACTACTATAAAGAAAATTAAACTCAGGCTTCTAGATAAAAACTTCCACATTCTAATAAATGATTTTTGTGTTTAAAATAAAAAAATCAGGAATAGGATATTTGAAAAGCGGTATCTTATTCCTGATTAAAAAAGTTTAACTATGTTTTATTTTATCTGCCAGAATTATCTAAATTCGGATTAAGATTAACCTGACCCTGCGGATAAGGAAAGTACTTATTTTTAGGCATAACAATATTTGCAGGCTGTCCTATCCGGCTTAAATATGCGTTTACAATAACGTCATATTTACCCATTCTTATTAAATCTGCCCGGCGTTTTCCCTCATAAAAAAACTCCCATCCACGCTCCTGTAATATAGCATCCCGTAATGTGGCTTTGTTAAAACCTGCCAATGTTAAAGGTATTGCATGCGACCTGTTTTTAACCTGGTTAATTAAGTCAATACTTTCCTGTGTCGGGCCATTAACTTCATTCAATGCTTCGGCTCTGCTCAATAGTACATCTGCGTAACGCAAGATATCTACACTATGCCCGTCATAATAAGTGGTAGAACCAGTTGAATCAGCATATTTTTTTGTTGCCACATCTTCCATATAAAATACCCCTGCTGGTGGAATGGCACCGATTGAAGGGGGTTGCTTATAAGCTAAATTATCAACTCCTGTAAATGCAGGATAGTAACATCTTTTCCTGTCATCGACATTATTATAGGTATTCCAAAAGTCCCATGTTACTGAATAATACTGCCATCTGTCTAATACTACTTTGTGATTTTGAGGGCCAAAGTGATTTAATAATTCTGTTCCATTTAAGTTAGCATCACTAAGTACAGAAAAGATATTTTCGCTGCACCATTTATTTGCTTCGGTAAATAAACTCAGGTAAGATGGGTAAAGTGTATAAACGTTGAGATCCATTACCTGCTTCATTGCATCTGCTGCCTTTTGCCAGTCATTTCTGCGTAAATATAATTTACCCAATAAAGTAAGAGCAGCTCCTTTTGTGGCACGCCCAACATCATTACTATTGTAAATGGTATTGCCCTGGTAATTTACCGGTAAAGCAGCAGCGGCAGCAGTTAAATCCTTTATTAATAAAGCATCAATATCATCTACAGATGTTGGTTTAGGCTGACTGGTGTAATTTGGGCTGGCAATATCGTTTTCTGTTGCTAATATTACAGGTCCCCATGCATCGGTTAAATCCAAATAAGCCACTGCCCTTAAAAATTTTATTTCAGAAAGGAATTGTGTTTTTTCAATATCAGTAATCCCTTTCATTGGTGATAAATTATAAATTGCATTATTAGCATTTGCTATCAACTTATATATTTGGCGCCAGTCTTCTGCTAATAATCCATTAGAAGAATTCCAAAGTGCTAAGGATAATTGCCCAGGATCGCCACCATAACTGCAATGGCCAAGATCCGTTGTAAGATCTGTTAAGGCAAAATGCCTTACCGTCCAATAGTCAAAGTTATCTCCAACAGCAGGTCCCTTTAACCTGGCATATACTGCATTTACCGCTGCAACTGCATCAGATTTAGTTTGAAATGCATTGGCATTGGTAAGGCTGCTGTATACTTGTGGGTCTAAAGTTTTATTACAAGAATACTGCAGTAAAACAGGAATTAACAGAAATAATATTTTTAATTTTTTCATCTTTATTAAAATTTATTAGTTATTAATAATTGAAGAGTTGTTTAAATCATCCAATTAGTGAATAGTTAGTTTAAGACCGAATTCAAAAGTTTTAAAGGCAGGAAAAGCATTAAAATCTATTCCTCCTGCAACATTGCCTGAATGTGTACTTACCTCAGGATCTGTACCGGTATATTTTGTAAAAGTTGCCAGGTTTTGGCCTGAAGCATATATTCTTAACCCATCTATAAATTTAATTTGCTTAATTAAATTAACCGGTACATTATAACTTAATGAAACTGATTTCAACCTTATGTAGGATGCCTTTTCAACAAATCTTGAGTTTACATAACTTCCAAAAGTGCTTACAAAATATCCTTCCCTGGGAATATCGGTATTCTCATTCTTATTGGCCACCCAACGGTTTAAAGCGTCCGTACTTGTTGTTGATTCTAATACTAACCGGTTCATATTATAAAGAGAATAACCAAATGAGCCTTGAAAAAATACATTTAAATCGAAACCCTTGTAACTAAAATCATTGCCAAAACCAGCAGTATATCTTGGGTTTGTATTTCCCAGATAGGTTCTGTCATCAGGAGTTATTTTACCATCCCCGTTTAGATCCGCATATTTAGGATCTCCAGGTTTTGAAGTAGCTTGTGGCGCATATACTTCTCCAGTTTTAAGTACCCCAATATACTGATATCCATAAATAACTCCCAATTCCTTACCCGGTTCTATTCTTGTAAATTCCCGGCCAGAAACTACTCCACTTGGATTAGCCGTATTAGTACTGATTATTTTAATACTGTTTGCCAATGCCAAAGTTTTTTGTTTGTTGTAGGCAATATTAAATGCTGTATTCCAGGAAAATCCTTTGTACTTAAAATTTTCAGAAATAACAGAAAACTCAATTCCTTTATTTTCAATTGAACCTGCATTTACTATCTGGCTGGCAAAACCCCACCATTGTCCTACAGGAATAGCCAAAAGCAAGTCTGTTGTTTTTTTATTGTAATAATCTATTGTAACATTTATTTTCCCATGTAAAAATCCTAAATCCAATCCTACATCCGTTTGTGCAGTACTTTCCCATTTTAAATTATTATTAGATAAAGATGCCGGCTCTATTCCGGAAACAAAGGTATTACCAATTGAAGTACCATAGGGAGAAAATCTGCTCAAAAATGCATAATCCCCTATACGGTCATTCCCAGTAATACCATAACTGGCCCTGAGTTTTAAGTTAGAAAAAGTATTTAAGTTTTCTACAATTGGCACATTAGTTAATTTCCATGCCAAGGCACCTGAAGGAAAAACTGCATGCCTTTTATTTGGACCAAATCTTGATGAAGCATCATCTCTTAAAGTGAAAGTGGCTAAAACTTTATCATTATACGAATAATTTAATCTTCCATAATAAGAGGAAAGTTTTGTGTCTGTTCTGCTGCTGTTTGGTACAGCTGAGCCTTGTACAGTAGGATTGGCACCTGCAAATAGATTATAAAATAAAAATACATCAGAAGAAAAATTACTGCTTCCGGCACCAAGCCCCTCAAAAACATCTTTTTGATTAGATGTACCTAATAATGCTGTAAACGCATGCACTCCTGTTGTATATTTATAAGTTAAGTATTGTTCTACCAGCCATCTGAAACTGGTATTCATTTGTTCCTGAGCTATGCCTCCATTTGCTGCACCTGCTGTTAAAGTTCTGGGAGTATATTGCCCTGCTGTTCGTTGAGTAAACTCGGCACCGGCACTAAAATGATAAGTAAGATTTTTTAGTACTTCATAATCTGCAAAAATATTTCCATTGATTAATCTGCTTGTTGCTAAATTAGTAGGTTCAATTAAGGATGCAAGTGTATTATCTCTTCCAAGATACCTGTAATAAGAACCATCAGCATTGTAAATAGGTATGGCTGGTGCTGCCACAAAAATGGAATACAAGGGTGCCGTTATATCGGCAACATATCGTTGCAAATGAAAACTGCTGCTTGATCCGTAAAAATTTGCACCTACTTTTACTTTATCAGTAAATTTTTTCTCGGCACCCATTCTTACAGAATATCTTTCCATATTGGTATTTTTTAAAACACCATTTTGCTTAAAATAATTACCCGACAAATAAAGTTTGGATGTTTTATCATTACCACTAAGACTAATTGTTCTGTTTAATACAGATGCCTGTTGAGTGGTTGCATTCCACCAATTAGTATTTGTCACAGGAAAACTTGCTGGAAAAACAGGTGGCTTATTATTTTCTGCAGCTATTGCATTTTGAATAGATACATATTGCGGACCACTTAGTAATTCTGGCTTATAGGTTACATACTGCTGCCCATTTGATGCATCAGCTTCTATCTGCATTTTGCCTGCCTTCCCTTTTTTTGTAGTGATTAGTACCACTCCATTTCCACCTCTTGCACCATAAATTGCTGCAGCTGAAGCATCTTTCAGTATTTGAATATCTTCTATATCATTGGGGTTAATAAACTTACCATTATCGCTTATAAATCCATCCACAACATACAATGGCTCATTGGTGGTATTAATTGAATTGCCTCCCCGAATTGTTATTGCAATAGTTCCTCCAGGAGAAAAATCTGATTGCTGTACCCTGACACCTGCTGCACGGCCCTGAATGGCTTGTGCTATATTAGATGTGCTACCTCCCAAATTCATATGCTCGCTATTAACTGAACTTACTGAACCAGTAAGGTCTTTTTTCTTTTGCGTACCATAACCAACAACCACAACATCTGTTAATTGTTGCATTAACAATTTTAACTTAACAATTACTTCTGTTTGATTAGCTGCTAAAGTAATAGTTTCTGTTTCATAACCTACAAAACTAATAACTAAAATAGCTTTTTTCCCAGTTCCATTTAAAGTAAAGCGTCCACTTTCATTGGTAGTGGTATTCTCATTAGTACCCTTTAAAGTTACGGTGGCCTTATCAAGTGGCGTATTATTTTCAGATAATACTGTTCCGGAAATTTTAGTTTGTGAAAAGCAGGTTGTGCTTATAAAGACAGATAAGAACAAAATAAGAATTTTGATCAGTTTCATATGCAGTTGTTTTAAATGTGTAATCCAAGATAAAATAAATAATTTAGTTTTTGAACATCCCCATTTTAGTAATGGGTTACGCAACCGTTTGTTTAGGCCATGCAAACGTTTGCGTTATTTTTTCGTTTTTCTCATTTAACGGGTTAAATTGCACAAATGGATAGTAAGATTATAACCATCAAAGAGATTGCCCGGCAATTGAATATTTCTCCTTCTACCGTTTCCCGTGCATTACATGATCATAAAAGTATTGGACTAAGAACTAAAACACAAGTTCAGCAATTAGCTAAAGAATTAAATTATGAACCTAATCAAACAGCTATTTTTTTTCAGCAACGCAAAACATTTACAATTGGAGTTATATTACCTGAACTATCAGAAGCATTTTTTTCCTCTGCTATTAGTGGTATTGAAGATTGTGCCACTAAAAATAATTACACAGTTTTGATGGGGCAATCACACGATGAGGAAGAAAGGGAAAAACAACTGGTTGAAACAATGAAGAGCCATCGTGTAGATGGATTAATTGTATCTATTGCAAAGAACACAGTAAACTATGAGCATTTTGAAATTTTGAAAAAATATGATATACCTATCGTATTTTTTGACTGCATTCCCAATATGCAAAACATACATTACGTAGCCTGCAATATGGCATCGGGTACAACACAAGCTTTTACTTTTTTAAGAAAGCTGGGACATAAGACCATTGGAATGATTAACGGGCCAATGAATTTACTGGCAAGTAAAGAAAGGGTAGAGGGCTATAGAAATGGCTTATCAAAAGCAAGACTGAAATATGACCCTTACTTAATTATTTCCTGTGACCTTAAAACAGAAAGTATTTATAAAGCAACAGAAAAATTATTATCACTTAAAAATAAACCTACAGCTATAATTGCTTTTAACGATTATGTTTTATTGGATGCAGTGCAAGCTGCAAAAAAATTAAAACTCAAAATAAATAAAGATATCAGCTTTGTAAGCTATGCCAATTTACCAATTAGTAATTATTCCGCCTATCCTCCTTTAGCTTCAGTAGAACAGTTCTCCTACCAACAGGGTCAGAAATCTATGGAAATAATGCTGGATCTATTAGCTAAAGACAAAACAGAAAATGAAAATGTTACTTTCTATAAAATAATTTTAGAGCCGCAACTGGCCATACACACAAAAGTTTAATCCCTTAAAATTAAATTACACAAACGTTTGCTTAAAGATTAATGAATTGGGTTTATTATGTTTGATAATAAATTAAATTTTAATTTTTCCGCTTTATGCTTAAAACTATAGTAGAGCTGTATGGACTTTCAGAAAAGGAATGTGAATTTAAATCTTTTGGAAACGGCTTAATCAATCATACCTGGTTAATAAAATACCGGGGAGAAAAATTTATATTTCAAAAAATAAATGATACTGTATTTACCTCCCCTGCAATGATTGCTGAAAATCTTCATAATCTGAAAGAATTTTTTAAGGCCCATTTTCCAGACTATCTTTTTGTTAATCCTATATCCACTTTACAAAACGAAGAAATGGTTTTTATACCTGAAAATGGGCATTTCAGAATGTTCGAATTTGTAAAGGGTTCTGTAACTTTCGATACCATAGACAATCCACTTATTGCTTTTGAAGGGGCCAGGCAATTTGGAAAATTTACCCGGTTACTTTCTTTATTTGATATCAATCTTCTGCATATAACCCTTCCCGATTTCCATAACCTCACGTTGCGATATGACCACTTTGAAATAGCATTGAAAGAAGGAAATAAAGACCGTATTGATGAATGCAAGTCAACGATCAAATTTATAAAAGAGCAAAAAGAAATCGTCGACACTTACAATCAAATAAAATTGAATAAAAATTTTAAAAAAAGAGTTACACATCACGATACCAAAATCAGCAATGTTTTATTTGATAAAAATGGTAAAGGGCTTTGTGTAATTGATCTGGATACTGTAATGCCCGGCTACTTTATCAGCGATGTGGGTGATATGATCCGCACTTACCTTTCCCCAGTAAGTGAGGAAGAAAAAGATTTTTCAAAAATTCATATCCGCGATGAATATTTTCGGGCCATTGTGGATGGTTATTTAACTGAAATGAAAAACGAACTGAGTGAAGAAGAAAAAAATCATTTTGTTTATGCCGGAAAATTTATGATTTACATGCAGGCAATCCGTTTTTTAACTGATTATATAAACAATGATAGTTATTATGGTGCAAAATATGAAGGGCATAATTTAATCAGATGTAATAATCAGCTGGAATTGCTGAAACAGTTATTGGTAAAGGAAAATTTATTACAATCCATGGTGACTGCTTACTGTAAATTCCGGCTAAACTGACCCCCTTCCGCCATTTCAAATTGACCCTCTTAAAAACGATTTCAAAAAGATCCTAAAAAATTCCTGCTGAAGAGGACTAAAAAAATGATAAAGAGCTATTGTTTTATAAGACAAAAATACAGATTAA
>JAYUTC010000374.1:0-3056 GCA_043755395.1 Ferruginibacter sp. | reverse complement strand
GGGCATTTTTTTACCCCGATTGCAAAATAACTAAAGATTCTTAACTCATAAGATTCAGTACCTTTGCGCTCTTAAAATTATATTAAAATGGGAATGGACAGGAACACGGTTATTGGTTTTGTATTAATTGGGGCTTTGTTAATTGGCATGTTCTATATTAACAGCAAAAGCAGCCAGGCATTGCAGGTACAACGGCAGCATGAAGCTGATTCAATAGCAGCACTTAAACCAAAAGTAGATATTGCAGTTGCTAAAAAGGACTCTTTATTAACGGACTCTTTACTAAATAAAAAAACACAGGTACTGGGTTTTAAACAGGCTGAATCAAATACTGAAGAATTAACTGTTTTAGAAAATGAAGTTTTAAAAATAACTTTTACCAATAAAGGAGCGCAACCTAAATCTGTTGAGTTAAAGAAATTTAAAACTCATGATGGCAAACCTGTTTTGTTGATGACGGGGAAATTTAATAAAATTTCTTATGATATTAATACAGGAAGTGGAACAGCCAAAACAGCTGATTTGTTTTTTGTTGCCGGTGAAAAGAAACTAAATGCTGATAAAAGTCAATCTTTAAATTATAGTATTAAAGATTCTTCAGGTAAAGATTTAATAAATCATCTGTATATTTTAAAGAATGATGATTATATGCTGGACTTTAATATTATGATGAATGGGGCGGATAAACTTGTAACTCAAAATACCATGAATTTTTTATGGCAAACAGAGGCTCCGCAGGTTGAAAAGGATATTAAATACGAAAAATTACAAACACATTTTTGTTATTTATACAATGGTAAATATGATTTTGTATCATTAGGTAACGGAGGCAATGAAAAATTTGAAAAGCCAGTTGACTGGTTAGCGGTTAACCCACAGTTTTTTGTGTCTACTTTATTGGCCAAAAATAAATTTCAGACTGCCGAATTAAATTGGTTTACCCCACCCGATTCTTTAAAAATAATAACTCAGGCCACAGCAAATTGCAGGCTAAATGTACCTTCTAATGGATTAGTGCCAATGCAGTTATATTATGGCCCTAATGACTATACTATTCTGGATAAGTATAATAACAACATGCACCAGATTGTTACTTATGGCAGTGGGCCTTTTTCTTTTGTAAAATATATAAACCGCCATTTTCTATTACCTGTATGGGATTTTATACGAAGCAAAGTGGCAAGTTATGGGTTAGTCATTTTTTTATTAACCCTTTTGATAAGGTTGATTACTTCTCCAATTTTATATAAAAGTTATGTAAGTGGCGCTAAAATGAAAGCCCTGAAACCAGAGATTGATAAGTTGAAAGAAAAACATGGTGAAGATAAACAGGCTTTTAGTATGGATCAGATGAAACTTTGGAAATCTGCAGGTGTAAGTCCGCTGGGTGGATGCTTGCCTGCCTTATTACAGATTCCCATATTTATGTCGCTATATTATTTCTTTCAGGTAGATATAGGGTTGAGGGGGCAAAGCTTTTTGTGGGCTAAAGATCTGGCAGCCTATGATTCTATTTATCAATTGCCATTTAATATACCTTTTTACGGCGATCATGTAAGTTTATTTACCATTACAGCAACTTTAACCAGTTTACTTATATCTATCTACAGCATGAGTAGTATGCAGGATAACAGCAATCCTGTTATGAAATACATGCCGTATATTTTCCCTGTTTTATTGTTAGGTGTATTTAATAATTTGCCTGCGGCATTAACCTGGTATTATACAGTTTCCAATACCATAACACTTATTCTTCAAATAGTTATTCAGAAATATATAATCAATCACGAAAAAATACTTGCTCAAATAGCAGAAAATCGTAAAAAACCGGTTAAACAAAACAAATTGCAGGAACGGATAGCAGCCATGCAGGAAAGTCAAAAAAAGTTACAGGATATAAAAAATAAGAATACCAGAAAATAAAAAATTGAGTTAAAAAAATGTGGCCTGCAACCTATTTAAACGGTTGCAGGTCTTTTTATTTAGGGTGTATAATTTCTTTGACACGGGATTTTATTATCTTTAGTAAAACTTATAAAAATGCAAATTGGAAGTAAGATTGGTATGTTGTTATTTTTAATGTCAACAGTTGTTTTTTCTTTTGCTCAAAAGGCAATTTCCGAAGGAACAATGATTTATGATATTGTAATTCAATCCGGCATTAAGGAACCGCAAATGGCTGATGCCCTGGATGGAGGAACTGTAACCATCTATGTAAAGGGCACACATAGCCGGTTAGATATGGTTAGTGCTTTAGGTAAGGAAACTACTATTCATGATACCAAACAGGGAAATGCAGTAATTTTAAAAGAATATAGTGGCCAAAAGTTAATGATTACTTTAACTAAAGAAAACTGGGAAGCAAAAAATAAAGCATATAATGATATTAAATTTGAACTGATAAATGAAACTATAACCATTGCCGGTTATAGCTGCAATAAAGCCATTGCTAAGATGCCTGATGGCAAAACCTTTATTGTGTATTATACTGCCGACTTAGCGGTAACAAATAAAGAATACTATACAACATTTAGAAATTTACCTGGATTGGCAATGCAATATGAATATGAATCAGGTTCAATGAAATATAAGTATACGCTATCTAAAATTAATTTTGAACCTGTGCAGACTTCTAAATTTGATTTTCCTAAAACGGGGTACAGAATTATGACTTACGAAGAAAATCAGTTGATGAGAAAAGGAGGGCAATAATAAAGTGTAAAATATTAAAAAAAATAAAGCCTCTAAATAAGAGGCTTTATTTTTTTTAATGAGGTCTGATAATGAGTTTCATTCCTGTATAACCAGGCCTTATTTCCGGCATTACAATTTTTTGTTTATAAGGAATTATATAAACCGTATTTCCTTTTTGATAAGTAATAATTGTATTGTTTATCATTGAGTTTCCAGCTATCTGTTTATTAATAAATAAACTTCCCGAATATCTTAAACCGGATTTAAGGTTAAATGAGACAGAATTTCTAAGTAAGCCGGGGGTACTGATATTTAAAGTAATTTTTGCTTTACTTTTTTTCCCAATGCCTCTATCAGCCAAA
>JAYUTC010000373.1:0-3057 GCA_043755395.1 Ferruginibacter sp. | reverse complement strand
GTATCTAACACTTTTTTTTTGGTATTATCTACCGGCTCTATTCCTGTGGTGCCATTCCAACACGAAGCGGGAATTTTTCGGGTAAAGCCCCAGTAGTTTGTTGTCCGTTCTTCTTTGCCTTTTAGTTCATACACGCCCCTTATAAACTCTCTCCAACCGATGATTTGACGAATAAAACCCTCTATTGAATTTAATGGAATTTCGTGATTGCTGGCATACTGCAACGCCTCATCAACTATAAATTGAGGTGTTAACAGGCCGGTATTCAGCATAGGGGTTAAAACGCTGTGGTGCAAAATATTTTCATTTGTAACAATGGCATCTTCATAAGCACCAAATGCTGAAAATCTTGATTTGAAAAAAGTTTGCAACCATTTGTTGCTGTCAGCAAAGTTGGTTGGATAAATAGTATCACTATTCAATTCGCCATAATTACCGGAAAAGTACTTTTGAGTGTAGGCAATAGCCTCTGTAGTGAAATGGCTGGGTTTTAAAAATTTTATGGCAGGGGGTGTTTTCCCTTTGGGATATTTTAAGCGATTTTCATCATCAAACGTCCATTTTCCCCCAACAGGTTTTTTATTTTTTTCCAACAATATATTTCTGCTTTGCCGCTGGTATTTATAAAAGTCGGTTTGAAACATTCTTTTCTTATCTGAAAAATAAGCAGCTATTTCGGCAGAAGAATTTATAAATAAGGGCGTTGGGTTTTTTATTTTCTCCATGTGGTGAGCTTTGGAAATATTGTTTATCCGCTGCTCCAGCCAGTAATCAGTTGTATCTATGTATTCAAATGAATGAACTCTTTTTGTTTTTAAATAAGGAATCAGCTTTCTGACATCGGCTAATTCATTGAATGCATCAATATAGACAACTTTTATATTTTTTGACTGTAGGTAATTTTCATAAAACTTCATGCTGGCTCTGTGAAAAGCTATTTTTCGTTTGTGAAAATTATATTGCCTGAAGAAAAGCCACTCTTCTACCAAATAAATAGTAATACAGGTTGATGCAAGTATATTTTGCTCAAATAATTGATGTGGGAATACGATACCTGTTTTAGTCATATTTTTTTTTGTTTAGTCTGCATTTATCACTGCAATACTTTACTTCATCCCAAACCTTTTCCCATTTTTTTCGCCAGGTATAAGGTTTTTTGCAAACCATACAAATCCGTTGCGGTAAAAATTCTTTTCTAATATTTTTCAACAGGTAATTTTGTAAGGGTTACTTATTTGTTATTGGCTGTACTTTCACAGACCTTGTACCTGCCCATACAGCCACACGAAAATCTGCCCATAAATTTATATTCACGGTTCCGGGGTGTTATCCTAATTGCCCTATTCTCTTAGAGTTAATAATCATATTTCTGCTTTACTACATTTTATATAACCTATATATCATCTGAAATCTATATTCTGGTTTTAAATAATCTATTAACGTTTACTTATTTTATTCATCGAAATAGTTTTTTGCAGGCTGCTTTTAAAACGGGCTATTTCAGGATTTCTTTTTTGTGCATGTTTTTGACTTATGCCGCTATTTACTCGCTTTCGCCACAAATTAAAACTGCTTAGTTTTAATGTGCTTCGCATAAGAGCAATTACGTTGGCCTCAGAAAGACCAAATTGTATTTTTATAGCTTCAAACGGGGTTCTGTCTTCCCAGGCCATTTCAATTATCCTGTCAATATCTTTTTGTTCCATTAATGTAATTATTCAAAATGAATTTCGTTTCCATTTTACGGTAACTGGTGATCCTTCAGCAATAATAACCGAGTCAGGTTGGTGATTACTTAAGAAGGAGAAATCGTTGCCATACATTGATTTAAAGTCGCAATGAATAGAATAATCTATTACTTTATTTACCACCCACCTGGGATGATTCACTTTGTATTCCTGTGAATGCTGTTTATTTATTTTAGTATATCCGTAATAATGTTCGAAGATGAATTCTTCTATGCTATCCGGTAACATTTGTATTTCTTCTTTGGCGGCATTTACAGCTATGTGATTCCATTCTTTATTTATTTTCCATAGATATCTTATTTTTTTGGAAAGATTTGTAATTTTAATTTCATTTTTTGTTGGAATAGCGATGTAATGTTCTTTATATAATTGATTTCAAGCCAGGCTACTATTTTATACGGGACAGTTTCGTTTATAAAAACCACACCCCTTTTTATTGAATCTCCTTCAACCCTCTTTACATAAAAACGCAGATTAATTTCTTCAAATGTTCCTAAAAACGGAATGGGTATATGGAACAGGCTTGTTTTTTTAAACATAAATCCAACCAGGCTCACATAAGTGTTATTTTTATAAAAATCCAATTCAACGCCCTTTGGCAAATAGGGTTTTAATATTTCAGGATTTACGGCATAATTGGCCATAATCAAATTTTCCCAGCGGGCCGATAAAAAATTATCGATCATTTTTTTATACAGTTATTATATAATTATACAGGCTATTACACATAGCAACTATCTTTCTGCACATTCTTGCCCAATACTTTTTTCAAAATATAAGATAACAACAATAAATGCAGCAATTAGTTTAATTTTTCAACTGCTGGCTTGTTTATTTGTTAACCCTTTTGTCCGCTCTAATTTAGTATGCATTATGTGCTAGTTTAGAAGTAGTTAACCGGAATATTCAGGATTTTATTTTATATTTCTCTTAATGCTAACAAAAAGCCGGCTACAAAAAACACGGTAATTAATCCTGCGAAATATGGCATTATTTTAAACATGTTGCCTGGTGTGTAGCAGGTTTATATAAATGCCGAAAGCCAGTATTGCCGGGAGCGGAATGCCAATATTTTTATTTGCGTAGTGATAAAAAAAATATATATGCATTTAATATCATAAAAAACAACGCTGGCAGTGTAACCCAAATAGTATCTCTAATTTTTATCCTGATTGCAACACCCAACAACATTAATATTGCCAGCCCACCTGCTGAGGCCAGTAAAATAAGATGAAATTTTAAACCAATGAGCAAACCTACCCCCCCTAATAATTCTAAAACTGCTGTAAATGTTCCTGCTTTTTCAAGT
>JAYUTC010000372.1:0-3066 GCA_043755395.1 Ferruginibacter sp. | reverse complement strand
AACCTGCTGGTAAAGGATGTAAGCATTGACAATATGCCAACCTGCGGTATTTTTGCTGTAAAAATGAATGCAAAAAAATGGGCTGATTTTAAAACTGTGAAAAGAGATTTTTTATTTTTTGATTACCCAAAAAATGAATGAGCAATGATACTTTCAAATACCCGCCAATTCAAGCTATAAAATCTGAAATATTTACTTTAAATTATTGAAGAAGGTTTTTATGTTTTCAATGTTTGACATGTAATGAAAATTATTATACCCTATTTCGTATCCCTTTCTTCCAATATCATCAAAATCTAAATTTTCTGCCTTCATTTGCCTGATTGTATCCACATACATATCAACATTATATTCATCTGCCAGCAATGCAGATTCTTTGTTCACAAAATAATGTTTTAACTCTCCAATTTTAGAAGAAATCAATGGCCGTTTAGATGCAGTATATTCACTTACTTTATGTGGAAACCTGGCAATGTCCTGAATATTATTTCGTAATGGAATAATTAAAAGATCAGCAGACTTGTAAAGAGAGATAAGAGTAGCGTAAGGAATATTATTATACAGGATGATATCATCAGTATACTTACTATTCTTAAACATTTCTTCCACCGCAACATAATTCTTCCGTTCACCTCCGCTGATAATAAAGATTATTTTACCATTATAAAGGTGTTGATCCTTTACTTTTTCGAAAAAATTTAAAACAAACTCTATAACGGGGGTATAATATACAGTACCACAATACAGGTAATATTTATAGTCAACTTTTGCAGCTTCAAAATTTTCAAAATCTTGAAAATCACAGATAGAAGGGATTTTAATTATTGGCAGCCCTGGACTTCTTCTTTTAATTTGCACCTTTAAAAATTCGCTTATAGCTATTACCCCATCACAAAAATTATGGCAATACCTGTCAAAAAGCCTGTCATTTATTTTAGTGAAAAAAGAATCTCTTTCAGCTACGGAAGACCGGAGTTCTACATACTGTATCACCAGTTTAAAACCCAAAATTTTTGAGATGACCCAGTAATATACAAGTTCAGAAAAACTAGCCGTGTAGGCAATGGCTGCTTTAATATTTTTTCGCCGGTTATACAGCAGTCTAAATTCGGCAATAAGACCCTGAATTTTATTGGTATTTCTTTTTATAAAAGAATTGGGTTTTGTTAATACAGGCGACGTATCGAGAAAAATCAGCCCATCAAAACGATTGACTCTTTTGGTATAACTTACCTGCTTATGAAGACTTTGCTTGTTTATTATCAATGGTGTAAAGCCAGCCAGCTTTACTGCTTTATAGGTAGAACGCACCCGCTGCACAGCCGCATTACCAACAGGAAATCCAGAAAAACCCACGTGAACTATATACATAAATATTTTAAACGTTTTATTAAACAGAAAAACATGAGCAAAAAGAGTATTCTGTTTTTATTAATGCCTGATTATTCCTTAGTAAACTAATACTATACTATCCCGAAAAAAATTTTATCTTTTCAATTTATCCTAACAACAAATAAGATTATCAATACTCAATAGGTTTCATGATATTTATTTGTCTTTCAGCTTTTGAATTTAATTATATGAATATATCTGAAATATAACAAGGTATCGCTATCCGGTTGCCTTTTACATAAGATACACTAAAATAAACTGCTAAAAACACTGATTTTTTATTGCCAGAAGCTTTATTGCATAACTTAAAAATATCAACAACTCCTTTAGACTTAATATAACGGCAAGACATATAAAATATTATTTACAAGTTCCTGATATTTGTGAACCTAAAAATGAAAATAATACCTATTGCCTCAAAAGTAATAATTCATGGGGCAAATATTTTTACGTAATTATAAAGTTGGCTGTTTATTACATAAGTATACAGCAGTAAAAATTAAAATAGCAGCGAAAATTTTATACAATGCTAAATGCTCTTTTAAAAAAAGCATTGCTATTATTGCAGCAAATTATGGTTGCAGGTAAATATAACTGCCAGCTACCGATGGCCCTAAAATTTTTATTCCTTATTACCTGCTATTGCCTGTTGATAAAATCATTAATCACTTTCTTATATATACTCATGTCTGCGTCAGGCATTTTAAAATTGAATTCCATAGCACTGTTCAGCGACTGCCTCAGTTGAAATTTATCCTGCGATACAGCAAAAAAGATATTTTGTTTATGCAAGTGATCAGCAAGATATTCCTGCTCAGACTGACCTGGTGTAGGCACCAGTATGGCCTTTTGCTTTAATTTGATCAGGTCCATAACAGTGGTATAACCACTTCTGCATATTACCATTTCAGATTGCTGAATTGCATTGCAGAGCTCACCGGAAGGGAGGTGATTTTTCAAAATTATATTATTACCATTTGTTGATGAGGCTACTTTATTTTCTTTGCCAGGTAATCCTCTTACAAATAAAATTTTTCCTTCAAAATCCTTAATTTGTTCCAGCAGTTTGTTTTCAAAAATAGTTCGCTGCGGTTCCGGACCGGAAATAAGAATCAGCAATTGATATTTTTTTTCTATCCCTTCCTGCTTTTCAAATCTTGATAAACAACCAATGTATTTGGTATTACTTAATTCTATTTCCGGGTGAGATAATATTCCGGCAATAGTATCACCTTTTTCAAAATCAGGTACCCAGCATTCATCGTATTTATTAATAAACCAGCTGTGTATTCTTTGAGCTATCCACTCAGAAAAACGATTGCCTGTTTTAATAAACAGCTGGTGTGTAATGTAAACCGATGGAACAGTTGAATGGTATAATCCAAACCGGTTATCAGAAATAATCATATCAACCTGGTATTTTTTAACCATTTTCTTTAACCAAAAGTGTTCTTTGAGTATTGTAAAAACCAGCCTGGGTAATTGCATGAATAATTTAAGCGGAAGCCAAAAGCCGTTTTTGCTATATGCTATTTTATAGCCCGGCAATGGAATAAATAAATTTTGAGGGAACTCTTCCTGGAGCAACAATTTTACTGGTCCGTCCGCAGCAATTATTACATTGTGCCCCAGCGCATTCAATTGGTTAATTATAGGGATACAGCGGGTTGCATG
>JAYUTC010000371.1:0-3073 GCA_043755395.1 Ferruginibacter sp. | reverse complement strand
TAAACTTATGAGGATGTATTCTATTTTTTTTTTCGATAGCCACTGTACTCATACCGCTGATCCAAGGGATCTTTTTTATAAATTAAGTTCTTAAGTTGATATGTTTTTCAACCATATTTCACTTATATATTATTATTTATGGCCTTCCTAAAAATAAAGCCAACAATACAAACATCAAATAAAAGTAAGAGCTAAACATTACCTTTCTGGCACTTTTAACATCCATATTTTTAAAGAGCAAAATACTTACATACACCATCCATAAATTGCATATAAATAATATAAATGAACAAATTATCCCCCTTGTTCCGATATCTAAAATTCCGGTAAAGTATGGTAAAAAACCAACCGGAATCATCATTGCGCTGTATATTACAGTTTGTAAAGCTGTAAATTTTGTTGGTCCTTTATCTCCAGGTAATAGCTTAAATCCCGCAATGGTATAATCCTGGTGTGCCAGCCAGGCAATTGCCCAAAAATGAGGGAATTGCCATAAGAATTGAATGCCAAATAAAATCCAGCCTCCAATTCCAAAATTACCGGTTGCTGCTACCCATCCTATTAGGCAAGGTAAAGCTCCTGGTATTGCACCAACAAGTACAGCTATTGAATTAATTTTTTTTAAGGGTGTATAAACAAACCCATACAAAAGTAAACCTGCCAATCCTACCAGCGCACTTTGGAAATTAAACCAATACCAAAAAATAAATACCCCCAGAATTCCAGTAATAACTGCAAAAGTCGTTGCTTCAGCAACCGACATTCTTCCACTTGCCACAGGTCTTGCCGAAGTACGTTTCATTAATGCATCGGTATCTTTTTCCAATACCTGGTTAATGGCATTTGCGGAACCTGTTATAAGCATTCCACCTACAAAAAGTAAAAGAACTGATATTACTTTAGACCGAACATATAACAACTCATTCGGGGCTATTAAAAAACTTACAACCGTACTAAACACCACCATAAAACTCAGGGTAAATTTGATTAATAAAAAATAATCTTTAGCCCTTGTTGCCAATGCAAATGATGTTGAATTGGCTATGGTAGTTTTATCTTGTTCCATTACAACTTGGATTGATGGTTGATAATTCAAGTTATTTTGTTCTATTTCCCCCATCATCCTTTTAGTATTCTTCAATTTCCTTTCCTCAAAAATCTTTTTATTTCTGCAATTGTTTATTTACTAGTGATGACTTTCATTTTCGCCAATAGGTTCTGTCTGCGGAATAAATTCTCTTCCATCTTTACCGTAATCATAAGCACCTCTGTATACTTCTGGAATTTCTCCCACCCAGTTACCATGTCCTGGACGAATTGGTGTTGTCCATTCTAATGTATTTGCACCCCATGGATTTGCTGTAGTAACCTTTCTTCCCTTAAAAATACTATGGAAGAAATTTAAAACAAATAACAACTGAGCTGCAAAAACAATCATTGCTACAACGCTTATAAACTCATTCAGTCCGCCAAACATTTTAAAAGATTCCCAACCTGAAAAATCATAATAACGACGAGGCATACCAGCTAATCCCTCATAGTGCATTGGCCAAAAAATAAGATACGCACCAATAATAGTAATCCAAAAATGTATATAAGCAAGCGTATTATTTAAATAACGTCCATACATTTTAGGAAACCAATGGTATACACCTGCAAACATCCCAAAGAATGAAGCGACACCCATTACAATATGAAAGTGAGCAACTACAAAATAAGTATCATGTAAGTGAATATCCAATGCTGAGTTACCAAGAAAAATACCAGTTAATCCACCACTGATGAATAAGCTCACAAAACCAATAGAGAAAAGCATTCCCGGGGTAAACCTGATATTGGCACGCCACAATGTAGTAAGCCAGTTAAATACTTTGATTGCAGAAGGTACCGCAATAAGCAAAGTAAGCAGCACAAAGAAGGACCCTAAGAATGGATTTAATCCCGTTACAAACATATGATGTGCCCATACCAGAAAAGCCAATATAGCAATAGCGAATAGGGACCCTACCATGGCCATATAACCAAAAATTGGTTTGCGGCTGTTTACAGAAATAATTTCCGAAGACATTCCCATAGCCGGCAATAATATAATGTACACTTCAGGATGCCCCAAGAACCAAAACAAGTGCTGGAATAAAATGGCACTGCCACCTTCGTTTGGTAAAATTTTCCCATTAACAACTATATCGCTTAAGAAAAAACTTGTCCCCAAATTTCTATCAAACAATAATAAAATAGCTCCTGATAACAATACGGGGAAAGATAAAACGCCTAGTACTGCAGTAAAGAATAATGCCCAAATAGTAAGCGGCATTCTTGTCATACTCATCCCTTTGGTACGAAGGTTTAATATTGTAGATATATAATTCAACCCGCCAAGTAATGAACTAACAATGAACATAGCCATACTTACTAACCACAAATCCATCCCAATTTTAGAGCCACTGGATGCATCTCCCAAAGCACTTAACGGAGGATAGATTGTCCAACCTCCACTTGCAGGACCTGTTTGAACAAACAGTGAAGAAAACATAATAATAGAAGCAAGGAAGAAGAACCAATAACTTAACATATTTAACAATGGTGAAGCCATATCTCTTGCACCAATTTGTAATGGAATCAGGAAGTTTGCAAAGGTTCCGCTAAGACCCGCAGTTAATACAAAAAACACCAGTATCGTACCGTGCATTGTAACCAATGCATAATAAAATTCAGGCAGAATTTTTCCTCCCTTTGCCCAATGGCCCAACAAATCTTCCAGCCATGGAAAAGTAGCTTCAGGATAGCCTAATTGTAAACGAAACAGTACTGAAAATAATCCCCCTATGATTGCCCAAATCATTCCTGTAATCAGGAATTGTTTGGCAATCATTTTATGATCCTGACTAAAAACATACTTTGTTATAAATGTTTCATGATGATGGTTTTCATGGTGTGCTTCGTGGCCATGATGAACATCTGATTCCTGTAGTTGTAATACGTTACTCATTTTTCTTACCTTTTTTAGATAACCAATATTATTTACCTGAAGCCATAACAGCTGCAAGTGGCATTTGTTTTACTGAAGTAGTGT
>JAYUTC010000370.1:0-7704 GCA_043755395.1 Ferruginibacter sp. | reverse complement strand
TTCATTTTCAAACTTGTTTTTTAAGCCAAGTAAAATTAATAGAATTACATGGTTATAGTTCATAAATATCGTCGTTACTTAGTCCAAATTCCTTTCTTTTTTCTATTGATAATCTGATTATATTGCAAAGGAGCTAAAAAATAGACATTAAAGTTTGCAAGTATCGATGAAATAAAAAAAGAGTAAACACCCATATGATAATATTTTACTAATATAATAGAAAAAGCAATATATAAGAAAGGGCTTATAGCATTAGCCCAAAATTGTATACGCAAAGCGCTAATCCCATTTAAAAAAATCACATACTTGTTACCAAACATAGTTATATTAAAAAAAATAAAGCCCCATAAAGACAGGGCAAAGGGAATATCAACTTTCCCACTGCCCAACCATAACTTATATATAAATTCAGAAAAAACAAGCATTACTACCCCCACTGCAATTAGTAACAAATTAAGAATGTTATATTTTTTTATCCCATTTTTTATCCATTCGATATCATTTTTAAAATAAGCTTCTGTTGAAGCAGACCAGAATGGTGTTAAAAAAATCGTAATTATCAAATTTGTCATTCCGAAATATTTATAAACAATATTATAATTTGTAACTTCAGCTGTTCCGAAATTGCGTGCAATAAGTATATTAGCTGTTTCAAATTGTATAATTCCTGACACTTGAATTACAAAAAAAATAATCCCCAAGTTAAATAATCCCTTTGCATATGAAAATTTCACCTTTGCAAGTACTGGCCTGTATTTTTTGTATACTCCTTTAAATAAAAAAAAATTTGCTAATATTAACACTACAATTGGAGAAACGCACAAAGCAAGGCCTAATTTGATCAGAGACCCTTCAGTGGTTTTTACCAAGATAAAAACTAAAGTTAATGAAAGCGCTTGGCCCAACAGATCTATCATTGATGCCTTTGCAGACTCCTGATTGGCAGAGATTATTGTTGTAATTATCCTTAAAACGAACTGCAAACAGAAATAAGAAAAAATAATTACAGCCAGCAATGATATTTCCTTATTCATACTTTCTGATATTTTCAGAAGATGAGCCCAATCCAAAAAAGTATTACAAAACAAAAAAAACAACCATAGAATTCCAAAAATGATTGCCAGGATTGCATAAGTAGTGCTTACATATATCTGAGCAAGAGTATCATTTCCAGAAGCCTTTGCCTCAGCAAATTTATTTCTTAACCCATTTGACAAACCAATATCAAAAAAACTAAACCATCCAATGATAGCACTCAAAGTTAGCCATATACCATATCGGGAAGGATTAATATAATTTATTGTAAGTGGTACCAAAACAAGGCTGATTGCAATACTTGTTCCCCTTATTAAGATTGATAATATAATATTTTTCTTAGCTTTAACACTACGTGTATGCCCTTGATTAATGGCACTTTTTAATGATTTTATTAATGATGCAATCTTTTCTGTCATCCTCAATTAAAATTAGATTTTTCTTTTGGGTGGTGAAGTAACTTTACTTTTTGTCAGATACTTACAATTATTTTAAAAAACTAATTAGTAAATACCTATTTTTTATACTTAACTAAATCACCCAAAATCATCTCTTTAACCATACTCTCCAAATTATATTTAGGCTTCCAACCCAATTTTTCTTTTGCTTTTGTTGCATCACCAATTAATAACTCCACTTCTGTCGGCCGAAAATATGCTGCGTCTACTGCAACAACTTCTTTGCCAACTGGCACTTGATATGCAGGGTTTTTACATGATGCAACGATGGCTTTTTCATTAACCCCTTCGCCAGTAAAATTTAATTCAATACCTACTTCTTCAAAAGCAAGTTTAACAAAATCCCTTACGCTCGTAGTAACACCGGTTGCAATAACAAAATCTTCAGGTTCATTTTGTTGTAATATTAACCACATGGCTTCCACATAATCTTTAGCATGCCCCCAGTCTCTTTGTGCATTTAGATTACCCAAATACAAAGTATGTTGCCGGCCATTGGCTATAGCAGCTACTGCCATAGTAATTTTTCTAGTAACAAAAGTTTCGCCACGTAATGGACTTTCGTGGTTAAATAAAATACCATTGCATGCAAACATATTATAAGCTTCACGATAGTTTACCACTATCCAGTAAGCATACAATTTAGCAACGGCATAAGGGCTTCTTGGATAAAACGGAGTTGTTTCTCTTTGAGGAACTTCCTGCACTAATCCATACAATTCCGAGGTTGAAGCCTGATAAATACGTGTCTTTTTTTCCATACCTAAAATACGTAATGCTTCCATTAATCGTAAAGTTCCAATTCCATCCGCATTAGCCGTATATTCCGGTGTATCAAAACTTACTTTCACATGGCTCATTGCCGCAAGGTTATATATTTCATCAGGCTGTGTTTCTTGGATGATTCGTATAAGGTTAGTACTGTCCGTCATATCACCATAGTGCATAACGAACATTTGCTTATTTTCATGCCTATCCTGATAAAGATGATCTATACGACTGGTATTTATTAAAGAGGAACGCCTTTTTATACCATGAACTTTATATCCTTTTTCCAATAGAAGTTCAGCCAGATAAGCTCCATCCTGACCGGTTACACCGGTAATTAATGCAGTCTTCATTATAATTCATTTAAATAATTTGGAAATTGAGGGTTTGTCAAGCAAAGGAAGGCATTTGCTTTTTAATTAAAAAATCCTGATATGCAATTTTGATACCTTCCTTCAGAGAAGTTTTATGATGCCATCCTAATTTATGTATTTTAGAAACATCTAATAATTTTCGGGGAATTCCATCAGGTTTTGAGGTATCAAAAACTAAATTACCTATATATCCAATTATCTCTTTCACCATTTCTGCAAGTTCTTTAATACTAATATCTTCGCCACAACCAATATTTATAATTTCTTTTTCGTTGTAGGTTTCCATTAAAAAAAGACAAGCATCTGCTAAATCATCTGAAAATAAAAATTCCCTTCTGGGAATGCCTGAACCCCAAATGATAACTTCTTTTAAACCTGAAATTTTAGCTTCATGAAACTTGCGGATAAGTGCAGGAAGTACATGCGAATTTTCGGGATGATAATTATCATTTATGCCATAAAGGTTTGTTGGCATTACACTAATATAATTAGCACCATACTGTTCTTTGTAGTTTTCGCATAATTTAATACCTGCAATTTTTGCTATAGCATAAGGTTCATTGGTATACTCCAATGCGCCAGTTAAAAGATACTCCTCTTTAATGGGCTGAGTTGCCATTTTGGGATATATGCAGGAACTGCCTAAAAAAAGTAATTTATTTACTTTGTTCATAAAGGAAGCATGAACAATATTTGCAACTATTAAAAGATTGTCATATAAAAAATCGGCACGATAGGTATTGTTTGCAACTATACCGCCAACTTTTCCAGCAGAAAGAAATACAAATTTTGGTTTTTCCTTAGTAAAAAAATTGTCAACTGAAGCCTGGTTACGTAAATCAAGTTCTTTTGAAGTTTTATATACCAGATTGGTAAATCCTTTTTTTTGTAATGCCCTGATTAATGCCGAACCAACTAATCCCTTATGACCTGCAATATAAATTTTGTCTGTAACATTCATCATGACTTTGCAAAAATGTAATTTTGTACTACTCCTTCTCTTCCAAAAATGCTATTATCTTTAAGGTTAGCAATCATTGCATAACCTAACGATGGGAGGTTGACTTTTATTGTTTTATGTTTTATTGCCACCACATTCCCGTCAATTTCGTAAGAAGTTTGAAACGAGTTTAAATCTGCAACATTGCTGCTTACAGTTAATTTTTCTAACTTAATATCCTGATGATCGGAAATAAATAATTTTATAGAATTTATTTCCATCTCTGTAATAACAGCCGGCTTGCCCAGCCAGTGAAGCAGACTAATAACGCCCTCTGTATTTTTAAGCAACATAATTTCCTGTTCTGTAACATGTACAAAAACATATGACTTAAACAAAGGCCTGTTTACTATTTTTTGTCTCCATGATTTTTGTACATCTAAACAAAACATGGGAATAAAATTTTCAAATTTCTTCTTTGTTAATAAACTGGCAACTTTTTTTTCTGATTGCGGCCTAGTGTAAATAACGTACCAATTTTTCTGCATAACTATTTTTTGAAATTAGATATGTGCAGTTAATCGGATAATGGAAAGGATAGTTAGTCAGATATTGGAACTGGTAGTTAGTTAGATATTTGGAACGGTGATTAAAAGGATAGAAGGTTAAAGATAGCAATTAATTATGGCTTCGCCAACCTCAGTCACAGTTTAATTATGAATAAGTTAAGTTATTTTTCATTAGAATTGGATATTTTACTTTTTAGGAGGCTTTATTTGCTTTTTTACCCCTTTCTTTATTTCCGTAAACATAATCATAACCGTATCCATAATTATTTTTAAATACTCCCCGGGTTTTAACACCGTTAAAAACAATAGCGGGGTTATTTATAGGATTGATTTGGTTAGTTTCGTCAATTCGTTTAACCAGCATTTTAGGTGTGTAATTATGCCTGATAATGTATAAAGTAGCATCACAAAGACCAGAAAGTATATATGCATCCGTTACTAAAACTGCTGGCGACGTATCTATAACCACCATATCAAAATTATTTTCTAAATAGTTAATTAACCCATTTATTTCCCCGTTTGCCAGTAGTTCGGTTGGATTTTCCGGTAAACTGCCTGCAGATATAAAATGCAAATTTTCAAATCTGTCTATTTTATTTATTATTTCCTCTTGTTTTTTGTCTCCGGTTAAAAATTCAGTAGCCCCAACAGTATAATTTACATTTAGTATTTTTGAAAGTGTAGGATTATTTAAATCTAAATCAACCAATACAACTTTTTTACCTGTAAGGGAAATACTTATGGCAAGATTTGCTGCAATAAAACTTTTCCCTTCACCTGATATGCTGGAAGTGAGTAACAATTTTTTATGAGAAGAATCAATTCCTAAAAAAGATAAAGAAATTCTCAATTTTCTAAACTCTTCAGCAACAAAACTCCTGGTACCTTTTTCAATAACTAAAGAGCTATTAGATTTATCAAAGGCTATTTCTCCAATTATTGGAATGGAAGTCATTTTTTCAATTTCATTTCTGTATTTAATTTTGCCTGTTAAAAGATCTTTTGCAAATACAACTCCAACAAATAAACCTAAAGCTACAGCTACAGCCATCATATAAATCAGGTTAGGTTTTGGAGTAACTGGATCCTGACCTGCAAGTGCCTTATCTACAACCCTGCTATTAGATAAAGTAGAAGCGAAAGAGAGTTCGCTCTCTTCCTTTTTTTGAAGTAGATATTGATAAAGATTATTTTTACTTTGTTGTTCTCTGCTTATTTCCACTAACTGACGTTCTTTTTTAGGCACATTTCTTAACATTGAATTATATGAACCACTGGTGGCATATAAACTTTGCCTTGTTGCTCCCAGACTTGCCTGCTGACTTTTTATATTATCTAAAATATTAGGCCTTATTTTATTAATCTCATCGGATAGGGCAACCATTTTGGGATTATTTATCCCAACGGATTGCTTCAGCTTGTCATACTCCAGTTCGGAATTGTACAATTTTGTTAATAAAGTTGACAATGTTGGATCCCCAACTCCTAAAGTAGAGGGTACCATGCCCCCTTTACCAGCCTTATTAACTACATATTTTTCCACCTGGTTAAGAACTGCGAATTGATTATTTAACTCGTCGAGCTTTTGATCTGTGGAGGCTACATTTTGTAAATAAACAGCCCCTTGATCGCCAATATTTACTGCATTGCTACCAGATTTAAATTGCTGAACCTTTTTTTCGATTGAGTCCAGATCTCTGCCTAAAAAAGTCAGTCTTTCATTAATAAAAGATAGTGTATTACGTGCTAAAATATTTTTCTCTTCAATTGATTTTTGTTCATATGTAGTTATTAAAGTATTCAATATATTAATAGCTCGCTGGGGTATATTATCTTTAAATGATAAATCAACAATAGCAGACTGCTTTGCAGAGGCAACAACAAGTCCTTTAACAATAGAAGCAGCAGTGTTTGAAGGGTTATCTAAAGAAAAGGATAATTGCTTGCCAGATTCGTAAGTATCACTGTAATATCTATTTGGTGTAAACCTAAGAATACCATATGGTGTACTTACAAATTTATTAATAGGGTATTTGTCTTTCCCCTCTAAAAAAACTGTTTGAGTATTTTTATCATAATTAAAATTAATATTACCTGCTTCAACTATGGAATCTGTGTTTCTGGCTTCTATCACTATTGGAGATAAAAAGTAGGCATCACTAGTTTTAACTTTTCCCTTTTGAGTTATAAAAACATACAAAAAAAGTTTTTTTACTACTTCTTCCATTAATGCTCTTGATTGAAGAACTTCAATTTCATTTTCAATACTTTTTTTGGATGCGATTAAATTTAATGATTCCATTATTTTTGAATCATCACTACCCCTTCTGTCATCCTTAATAATAATTTTGGCAGTAGCTTCATAAAATGGAGTAGCATACCGCAAATATAAATAAGCCCCGATTAATGTTAAAAAAATAAATAGTATTAATAATGGCCAATATGGCAAAAATTTAGAAATCATTTGCCCGACCATATTTGAATCTTTCTCAGTTACCTCAATATATTTATCATCTGATTGTCTCATAAAGTTACAAATTATTTAATTACTCTATCCAAAACCAAAAATAGAAATGAAACGCTGGTTATTACAATAGGTAAGATCTGTAGGCCCAGATTTGAAGAAAATACTTTACTTTTATTAGGTTCCACATAAATAAGATCGTTGGGTTTTAGATAATAATATTCAGAATTTAAAAAATCACTTGAATTAAGGTTTATATGCCTGGTTTTTCTTACCCCATCTTCTTCTCTTATTAATAAAATATTATCTCTTTTGCCGTATATAGTTAAATCTCCGGCAAGACTTAAAGCTTTAACGAATGAAATATGTTCGCTTGGTACAGTTATTACAGATGGTTTAGCAACTTCCCCCATAACAGTAATTTCAAAATTAAGATGGCGTATTTCAACAATTGGGTTTAAAAGCAAGCCTTTTGCTAAAATAGTATTTGTGATTTTTTCTGTTAGTTGTTTTTTTGTAAGACCAGCTGCACTTATATTGCCAAGCATGGGCAACTGCAAATTACCATCAACATTAATAAGATATCCTTTACTTGCTCCAATATCCCCTGCCCCTATTGCTTTATTAAAATCTGCAGACGCCTCTTTACTACTGCTGCTAATAATAATATCTACAATATCATTTTTTTGTAAGGGGGCCTCAATTATTCCCAAAACCTGCTTATTATAGGTAGTATCCTGAGCATTTTGAAAGTAGGCGATATCTTTTGTAGATGTGCATGAAGTACATATTAAAGTACAAAGTACAGAAATAATTAATAGAAATTTAGTTCCCATATTGCGTGATTTTAGAGTTAATATTTAAAAAATATTGTCTGGGGGACGTGGGTATAACACGAAATATTGAATACTGTGGTTTTGGCACGGATGGCAGATCTAAATTAAGGTAAGCTGATAGACCAAGTCGTCTATTTCAGAGCGTAAAGATACTAAAAAAATATTCATTTCAAAATAAAAGTATGATTATTTGCATTTTTATCTTATAAATATAAAGTATATTTTATATGTTTAAGCGCTTATCTTACAAAATTTCAACC
>JAYUTC010000369.1:0-3090 GCA_043755395.1 Ferruginibacter sp. | reverse complement strand
AATGTAAAGTATATTTTACAAAAAGACAAAATAAATTTACATTTTGTAAGAATATTTTAACATATTACAGGCACTATACTTAATAGTTCGCGGATCATTTACAGTAAAAAGAATCAGTAATCTTGAGAAATATTTTAATATTTTAAACGTTTATACTTTCATTCAGTCTATTACCAAACTATTTTATGAAACACCTGCTGTTTATTATAACTACCTGTACTTTTATTAGCTGCCAGAAAGATAATGGCGGCGCAACCATTGACCCCGTGCCAACAAATGAATATTATTACCCACCACTCACCGGCGATACCTGGGAAACAAAAACTTCTGCCTCCATTAATTGGGATGAAACTAAATTACAGGAAGCATTTAACTATGCAGGTACAAAAAGTAGTTACGGCTTAATTGTTTTGCATCATGGTAAAATTGTAAAAGAGCAGTACTGGAACGGCTGGACAAAAGATACCAAATATTATATTGCCAGTGCTGGTAAAAGTGTGGCTGCTTTTTTAGCCGGCATTGCCCAGCAAGAAGGAATTATTAATATAAATAATAAAACATCACAATATTTAGGCACAGGCTGGACATCATTACCGATTGCGAAAGAAAATATGATAACTGTAAAAAATCAGTTGAGTATGACTACAGGATTGGATGATGGAGTTGTAGACCCTGATTGCACTACTCCAGCATGTTTGGGTTATAAAGCAGATGCAGGAACAAGATGGGCTTACCATAATGCCCCTTATCATTTATTGCAAACTGTGCTGGCAAATGCCAGTGGCAAAACATTTAATCAATACAGCAAAGAAAAATTATTTGATAAAATTGGAATGCCCAATGCTTTTTGGCTAAATTATATAATGTATTGTACAACCAGGGAAGCCTCAAGATTTGGTTCTTTAATATTAAATAAAGGGAAATGGAGTGGCAATGCATTATTAAATGATCCAGCATATTTTGATGCGATGACCAACACATCGCAAAACTATAATTTAAGTTACGGTTACCTGTGGTGGTTAAATGGAAAAGCATCTATTATGGTACCGCAAAGTCAAATTGTATTTCCTACTTCATTGGTGCCCAACGCTCCAGCCGACATGTATATGGCACTGGGAAAAGACGACAAAAAAATATATGTAGTTCCAGGTTTGGATGTGGTGGTAGTAAGATTGGGTGATAATGCTTCTGGCACCAGCACACTGGGGCCAAGTAGTTTTGATAATGAATTGTGGGCAAAGCTAAAACCGGCAATGAAATATTAATTAAGTTTTTTTTTATACAGGCTGTTTCTTTTGAAGCAGCTTTTTTAATTTATATTTAGGTATGAAATATTCTTATTTAGCATTAGGGGATAGTTATACCATTGGTGAACAAGTGTTAGCTGAAGATAATTTTCCAAATAAAACTGTACAGCTTTTAAAAGATAAAATCAACATACCAAAAATAATTGCCACTACCGGCTGGACCACTGATGAATTAGATATTGCTATTGATGCAGCTGATATTTCAACTCCTTATGATATCGTTTCCTTACTTATTGGTGTAAACAATCAATATCGCGGAAGGCCGGTAAAAAATTTTGAAATTGAATTTGAACATTTATTGCAAAGGGCAATTCAGTTTACAGGTAATAAACCCAATCATGTTTTTGTTTTAAGCATTCCCGATTGGGGTGTTACACCATTTGCGGTTGAGCAAGACAGAAAAAAAATTACAAATGAAATTGATGAATACAATACAGTTTGTAAATCGGTGGCTAAAAAATTAAGTACTCATTATATTGATATTACAGCATCCCAACGAGTGGATGGAGACAAAAAAGAGTATCTTGTTGCAGATAATTTACATCCATCCGGAAAAGAATATGCAAAGTGGGCAGCACAATTAGCAACAGCAATAAAAACTATTTTATGATCAACTGTAAACACATTTAGCGAAGCATAATTATTCAGGATAAAATTAGTGCAGTATGCAGCAATTGAATTAAACTTTTATTTTTCTTATAATTTAATTTAGGTAAGATAGCCAGCCATTTCAGTTTGATATTGTTGTGCAATTGCCCTGGCTTCATTTGCAAAATCTTCTCCTTCACCTGCATAGATAATTGCCCGGCTTGCATTTACCAACAATCCGCAAACTTTGTTTAGGCCGTAATTACTTACTTCTTTTAAACTTCCTCCCTGGAAACCAACACCAGGTACAAGTAAAAAATGATCAGGAATTATTTTTCTGATTTCTTTCAGATCGCTGGCCTTGGTAGCACCAATTACAAACATCAGATTTTCATCGGTACCCCAACTGCTTACTTTTTTCAGAACTGTTTCATAAAGAAATTCATCTCCCAACTTTTGTTGCTCAAAATCCTTACTGCCGGTATTGCTGGTTAAGCCTAAAACAATGGCCCATTTATTTTCAAATTCCAGAAATGGTTTCACACTGTCTTCGCCCATGTATGGTGCAACAGTTATTGCATCAAAGTTCAACGTTTCAAAAAAAGCCTTGGCATATTGAGATGAGGTATTGCCAATATCGCCGCGTTTGGCATCGGCAATAATGAATTGTTCTTTGGGGATATAGTTTACCGTTTTTTCCATGGCTTCCCAGCCTTTTAATCCCAGGGCTTCATAAAATGCAGTATTTATTTTATAAGCTACACAAAGATCCTGTGTTGCATCTATAATTTGTTTATTGAATTCAAAAACCGCATCAGGATGCGATTGTAAATGCTTTGGAATTTTAGCAATGTCAGTATCTAAACCAACACATAGGTATGATTTTTTTAACTGTATTTGTTGAATGAGTTGTTTTCTTGTCATACGGTAAAGTTAATCTGTAAGTCGCGATAATATTTCTGCGGCTATTGCTTTTGAATTATCATCCCCTCTTTTATTTAATTGCTCAATTATATTTAATTGCGATACTTTGTCGCGATTCTGGCTCAGTTTAAAAACATTGTCAAGATTTTCCACTTCAATAGTAAAACCAACAATTGCTTTTACCATTTTCTCAATATACTCTGCCGGCAGTTTATCAAAGGAAGCAGTGCTATCAGAATTTTCGTATTTATTTGTGATGTCTTTAACGGCA
>JAYUTC010000368.1:0-3093 GCA_043755395.1 Ferruginibacter sp. | reverse complement strand
TTTTTAATACTCGTTTAGTAATGGCCTTGTTTAGAGGTTTAGAAGTTAGCGCTTTTAAAGTTTACACTTTTTTAAAAAAGGTGTAAATTTTTTGTTTTTAAAAGCCGCTAAAATTATTTTAATTTTTTGATTTTTAAAATTTTATCCTTCTCTTATTTTAGCACTTATTTAACTTGAAATGTATCAACTTTGTTTATCGATGGCAACCAATTTGAACATAATTAAATTAAGCAGTAAAGGCGCAAAAGTAGTAACTTCATAATTAAATCACCATAAACTAAATTACAATGAACACTAAACTTTTACTTATCGCAGTTGCACTAGTAACTTTAAGCAGTTGTTCTTCTGTATATAAATCGGGCCAAACACCAGATGATGTGTATTATTCTCCTGTACGTACTTATGATGTGGAAGTAAGAAAGGAGGATGAAAGAAAAGGTAACTCAAGGAATTACAATTACTCAGAGCAAAGCCAAATAAGGTTAGGTATTAACAACCCCCGCTGGAGATATTTAAATGATTACAGCTACAGTCCATATTTGTATGGTTATGATTATGGCTATTATTATAATCCCTATTATTGCCCCATACCTGTTTATAATTATGGAACCGTGGTAACTGTTAATCCAAAAAACAATACGCCCAGAATGACGAATCTTGCAGCATACAATACTGCTTATAATAACAGCAATACCAATTCAACTTCAAAATATTCCAATCCTGTAAATATGCCGGTAAGGGGTTACAGCAATAATACAAGCAGGCTTAGCAATACATTGAATAAAATATTTAACACCGGCACTAATTATAACAACTCTAATAATTCAAATTCACAAAATAATTCTAATCAAAGCAACCGCTCCTATACCCCTTCTTCCAGCAGCAGTAACAGCAGCAGCGGTAGTTCTTCCGGAAGCAGCGGAGCTTCAAGACCTGCAAGAAACGGGAAAGGTTAACCTGGAAAAATATTTATCATTGAATCAATGGAGTTGTAACATTCACTTCATCTAACAATCTTATTGCCATGAATAAATTTATACTCACTTTTTTACTTGTTGGTTCTGCAAAACTATTTGCACAAATTCCAGAAGATGCCATCAAATATTCTTTTTTTCCGCAGAATGGTACTGCCCGTAGTTTGGCTATTGGTGGTGCGATGGGTTCATTGGGAGGCGACATCACTGCTACCTTTGTAAACCCTGCCGGGTTAGGAAATTATAAAACCGGGGAATTTGTTTTTACACCGGGATTTTATTTCAATAACAATAAAACTAATTACCGGGATAACAAATTCAAGAACAATAAAAATAATTTCGGTTTGGGCCCGATAGGTTTTGTGTTTGGATACCCCAATCACTATGATGCCACTTCCAGTACTGCATTTAGTATAGTAGTTTCCCAGGTTGCCAATTTTAATAATAGTGTACAATATAAAGGGTATAATAATTACAGTTCGTACAGCGAACAATGGGCTGAAGAAATTTCTAAAAGCGGAGAATCTATTGATGGCATTTTAGGGAACCCACAATATGCTTATGGATCAGCCCCTGCACTTTATACTTACCTGGTAGATACTTTCAGTACTAACGGTAACGTACAGGTGAGAGGATTACCAGAGTTTTTATTGAACAATGGCAATTCACTTTACCAGGAAAAAAATATCAACACCAAAGGTGGTATGTATGAAATAGCCATTGGCTTTGCATCCAATAAAAAAGACAAACTATTATTTGGTGGAAGTATTGGTATACCTATTTTGAATTATAAAAACACCACCACATTCAGGGAAAGCGATACATCGGGCAAACTGAACAACTTTGATTATTTAGATTATACGGATAATTTTAGCACCTCCGGCGCCGGCATTAATGTAAAACTGGGGTTGATCTATAAACCTGTTGAACACATCCGTTTGGGGGTGGCGGTTCATACCCCTACCTACATGTTTGCGATGAAAGATAAAAGGAACACCAGCCTGGAAGTAAATACAGAAGATTATAATGGACTTGCCAGTGTTAATTCAGGCACTTTTACCAATGGTACAGACGGCGAAAGTAAATACACGATGCTTACACCCTGGAAATTTTTAGTGAGCGGCAGTTATGTTTTCAGGGAGATTGAAGATGTAAGAAAACAAAAGGGATTTATTACTGCTGATATTGAATATACCGGTTATAAAAATACTGGTTTTTATTCTGCAGTTGAAGTACCAACTGTGGATGAAGAGGATTATTATAAATCGTTGAATAAGGTGATCAAAAGCCAGTACAAAGGCAACTTTAATTTTAGAGCAGGTGGAGAATTGAAGTTTAATGTGTTTATGGCGAGATTAGGCTTTGCCTATTATACCAATCCTTATAAAGACGCAGAACTAAAAGCAAGAAAAATGTTAGTGAGCGGGGGTATTGGTTACCGGCATAAAGGATTTTTTGTTGATCTCACGTATGTTCATGCTTTCAATAAAGATGTTGACTTCTCTTACAGGTTGTCTGATAAGAATAACAGCTTTGCTTCCGTAAATAATCAGCGGGGGAATTTGATTGCTTCTGTAGGAATGAAATTTTAATTTATCCAGGAAAGATTTTTATATTTTTCAGCCACCATTCCTGGTGGCTGAACTTTTTATAAACTTGCCGCTATTATTTTCATCACTTCGCTAAACTGTGGGTGACACCACTTAACATCTTCATCTTTTTTAAACCAGGTCATTTGCCTTTTTGCATATTGCCGGGTATTTATTTTTATTGAAGTAACTGCATCATTGAATGTAACTTCTCCATTGATATACTCAAATAATTCCCTGTACCCCACTGTTTGCAATGCGTTCAGATGCTGCAACGGGAGTAATGTTTTTACTTCTTCTAAAAGTCCATCCTGCAGCATGATGTCCACTCTGCTGTTGATCCTTTCATTAAGTTCAGGCCTTGGTAATTCCAACCCAATTTTGATAATATTAAAATCTCTTTCTTTTTTTTGTTTTCTTTGAAATTCGATGATCGATCTTCCTGTTGACATCTTTACTTCCAGTGCCCTCATCATTCTTTGGGGATTGTATATTTCGCCCTTTATAAAATACTGTCCATCATTTTTTTT
>JAYUTC010000367.1:0-7731 GCA_043755395.1 Ferruginibacter sp. | reverse complement strand
TAATAATTTTACAGTTTTTAATTACAGTACGGTCGCCAATTTTTCCATAATAACCTCTAAGTTTATCAAAACGTTTTTCTGTAAATTCCTTAAACTTATTTAACAATGCCGAATCATCCCGGTATTTGCTCCATAAATAGGCATCTCCTGCAAGCATACCATTAAATGGTAAAACACTTCTGCCGCCGTTTTCATTACAAAGTTCCATCCATACTCTCACATTTTCTGCTTCTCCATCTTTGATAATTCCATTGCCGAATTTGGCATGATCGGTACAGGCTAATTCATTTACGTTGGCAATCATTACTTCGTTGCCTATAATATAATGGCTCAGATAATTTACATTGTCAACACATACATTATCACCAAAATCACAACTGATTATTGTACTGTTGTATAAACCAACAGCCATTCTTAAATTATGAAATTCCAGGTAAAAAGGTTCAAGTTTTCCTATCCTTACCAAACCAAAAAATTTGCAATTTTTTACCAGCTCGGGGCTAAATGATTTGGATACAAAAATATTATTCCAATCATCTGATGTATTTCTGTTTCTTACCAATACCTCTATTTCAAGGGCTGTAAGTTTGCGGTAAACAATACCATTTCGGTTTTGAATATTTCGTAAATGGTATTCGTCTTTACCTTTTGGGATGAATTTTTTTTCTACAAAATTATAGCCAAGGTTATTAACAGGATGTTTTTGAATAATGTTCATTAATCAATGAATAATTAGTAATGTTGAATTAAATATAAACCAAAACAGCTAATTTAATAGTAATCGAAAAATAAAATAAAATTTTATAATTCAAGTTATGCATATCATTTCAAAGCAAAAAAGAGTTAATTGAATTAAAGTGGTATTAATTTTTGATTATTCCACAGTTACACTTTTTGCCAAATTTCTTGGTTTATCTACATCCACCCCTTTTGCAATACCAACATAGTAGCTCAATAGTTGTAAAGGAATAGTACTTAGTAAGGGCGCAATAATTTCATCAGCCGGTGGCACATAAAATACATCATCGGCCAGGCCGGGTATTACATCATCTCCTTCTGAAACAATAGCAATTACTTTTCCTTTGCGTGCCTTTATTTCCTGCATATTACTTACAATTTTTTCGTGGTAGCTATCTTTTGTTGCAACAAAAACTACGGGAAGGTTTTCATCTACCAAAGCAATTGGGCCATGTTTCATTTCTGCAGCCGGATATCCTTCGGCATGTATGTAACTAATTTCTTTAAGCTTTAGCGCACCTTCAAGAGCAATAGGAAAATTATAACCACGCCCTAAAAACAATGCATCACCTGCTGCTTTATATTTTTCTGCAATGACTTTTATAAGGTCGGCACTTTTTAAAATGGCTTCTACTTTTTCGGGTACTGCATCCAGTTCAATCAATAAATTATTATAACGTTCATTGCTGATGGTTCCTTTTTCTTTTGCAATTTTTAACGCCATCATCATTATTACTGCAAGCTGACCTGTAAAAGCTTTGGTTGAGGCCACCCCAATTTCGGGTCCTGCATGTGTGTAAGCCCCACCATCACTTATTCTTGCAATGGAAGACCCAACAACATTTACTATGCCAAAAATTATGGCACCATTTTCTTTCGCTCTTTCAATAGCCACTAAAGTATCTGCAGTTTCGCCGCTTTGGCTTATCGCAATAATAATATCTCCTTTATTGATTATTGGATTGCGGTAACGGAATTCACTGGCATATTCTACTTCTACGGGGATACGGCACAACTCTTCAATTACATATTCTGCCAATAATCCGGCATGCCAGCTTGTACCGCAGGCAACAATAATTATTCGACTGGCATTTTTAAAATGTTCTATATTATTCATCACACCACTCATGGTAATGGTGCCGGCTGTAGCATCTAATCTTCCTCTTAAACAATCATGAATAGTAGATGGCTGTTCAAAAATTTCCTTCAGCATAAAATGGTCATAGCCACCTTTTTCAATAGCTGCCAGTTCTATATCCAGTTTGGTAATAAAAGGAGTTATTTTTTCATTGCCCAGATTTTTAAGAATTAATTCATCCGGTTTTACAATGGCTAGCTCGTAGTCGTTTACATACACAACTTCTTTAGTGTATTCGAGCATCGGACTTGCATCACTTCCTAAAAAGTGTTCGCCTTTGCCCACACCAATTACCAATGGGCTACCTTTCCTTGCTGCAATAATTGTTTGAGGGTCATCCTCATCAATTAATAAAATACAATAAGCACCGGTAATTCTTTTTAAAGCTACTCTTACTGCTTCTTCCAGATTACATTCATTATTTTTTTTTATATCTTCTATAAAATTTAATAATACTTCAGTATCCGTATCGCTGGTAAAAGAATAACCTTTATTGGATAATTCTTTTTTTATTTGTGCATAGTTTTCAATAATACCATTGTGAATCATAGCCAGCTTTCCACTTTTTGAGGTATGCGGATGTGCATTTCTGTCACTTGGCTCTCCATGTGTAGCCCAGCGCGTATGTCCTATGCCAATATTAGAGTGAAGGTCTTTGCCAATAATACTTTCTTCCAAATCGGCAACACGACCTTTCTTTTTATATACTTTTAATCCACCGTTTAAAAGTGCTACTCCAGTGCTATCATAGCCGCGGTATTCCAATCGTTTTAATCCGGTAATTACAATTGGATATGCCTCACGTGGGCCTGTATAACCTACTATTCCACACATAAAATATTTTTTTTGTTTGCAGTAAGAGCGAAAATGTCTTTTTATTAATTGAAGCCAAACGTATTAATTCAATTAAAATTTTATTAAAACTATCGCATTAGTTATTTTGGGTGCAAAATAACTAATTTGTTGCATTAACGACCCTTTGCCTTCCGCTATTGTGAGTATTGTAATTAATTGCCTTAATTTGTATAAATAATAAGGCATTATGAAACATTATTTTTACCTGCTGCTTGTAGTATTTATTCAAAATGGTTTACTAGCACAAGTGCCAAACGGCGTTGCTTCAAAAACAAATTTATACTTCGTACGCCATGCCGAAAAAGAAAGCGGTAACGATCCGGTACTAACTAAAAAAGGGGAAAAAAGGGCAGGAGACCTTATGCGTACATTAAAGAATAAAAAAGTACAACGTATTTATGTAACGCAATTTAAACGAACACAAATGACTGCTGACAGTATGCATTTACAACTAGGAATTGATACAGTACATTACAATGCAGATGAAAATGGTATTGATCTGTTTAATAAAATTGCATCAAATGGCGATTTCAATAAAACTATTTTAATTATAGGACACAGCAACACCGTACCGGATTATATTAAAAAAGCAGGTGTAATAAATTATCCTCAGGCAAATATTACTGATACGCAGTTTGATAATTTGTACAAAGTATATTACCGAAGGCCTTTTTTATTCAGATCGTTTAAAGTCAAGGTAAAGCTGGGGAAATATGGGGCGCCATCAGCATCATCTGCAATAATGCAGTAATTATAATAATATACCCTTTAAAAATAAATAGGCCACAGAAAAATAGATTACCAACCCGGTAACATCAACCAATGTTGCAACAAATGGTGCAGATGATACCGCAGGATCGGCTCCAAGCCTTTTTAAAACCAGCGGTAACATGGAGCCGCTTAATGTACCCCATAAAACAACTCCCAATAATGCAAATCCTACCGTAAAACCAACTCTTGTTTCATGCATCCCATAAATTCCCGGAGCAATTTTAGCCCAAATAAGTACTCTTATAAAACCAATTAAGCCCAGTACAAAACCCAGCATTATGCCTTGTATAATTTCCCTTCTTATTACTTTCCACCAGTTGGCAATAGTAATTTCTCCTACTGCAAGTGCCTGTATAATTAAAGTAGAGGCCTGCGAACCGGTGTTACCTCCACTGGAAATAATTAATGGAATAAATAAAGCCAGCACTACAAATTTTTGAATTTCCCCTTCAAAATACCCCATTGCAGTTGCTGTTAACATTTCTCCCAAAAACAAAACAACGAGCCATCCAATTCTCTTTTTAAATAATTTAAATAAAGGCATCTCCAGATAGGGTTCATCCAATGCCTGTGTACCTCCAATCTTTTGCATATCCTCACTGTATTCTTCTTCTGCCACCCAAAGCACATCATCAATAGTAACAATGCCCAAAAGCGTATTACTTTTACTTACTACCGGCAACGCCACCCTGTTGTTCATTTTAAATACTTCGCTGGCTACTTCCTGGTCATCTTCTGCATGAAGTGAGATAAACCGGCCATCCATTAAATCACTCACTTTTTTTTCTGGCGCAGCCATAATGAAATCTTTTATTCTGATATCATCCAGCAATTCTCCTTTGTCATTTAATACATACAATACATCAATGGTTTCACTGCTTTTGGCATATCGCCGTATTGTATTAAATACATCTTCCACACTGTCCTGTTCATAAACATAAACATAATCCGGTGTCATTAATCTGCCCACACTATTTTCAGGATATCCCAAAAGGGAAAGCGTTATTTTTCTTTCGGCGGGGTTTAAGGTTTTTACTAATTCTCTAACTGCGTTGCTGGGTAACTCACTTAAAAAAGCAGTCCGGTCATCTGCTGGTAATTCATTTAAAAGTTCTGCAGTTTTAAATGCAGGTAAATTTTTTATGATTCTTTTTTGAGTAGGCAGTTCTAAAATTTTAAATACACTGGCTGCACGGTGTATAGATATGTGAGAAATTATTGGCGTTTCAAATTCTTCATTAGTATAAATAAGTTCTGCAACATCGCTTATATTTTGATTATTCAAAAAATCCTGAATCAACAGCTTATTCTCCGAAGCAATTACTTCATCAAATTTCTCTTGAATTGATATTTCTTCAAACACTGTCGGCATCGCTACTTTGTTATTAATTTTGTTGTTATAAGTTTTTGCAATTTAAACCATTTAATCTTAACCAATTGTTATGCTAAAACCATATTTATATATTGCTGCTACTGAAAATACAGGCAGGGGAGTTTTTACCAAAGAAAGAATCCCGCCAGGAATTGTAATTGAAATTTCCCCTGTAATTGTATTAAGTGCCAACGACCGCATTCATTTAGATAAGACTTTGTTGCATAATTATATTTTTGAATGGGGAAAAGATAATGACCATTGTTGTATGGCATTGGGTTTTATTCCAATGTATAATCATAGTTATAAAAGTAACTGTGAATATTTTATGGACTTTGATGAAGAAATGATAAGTATTAAAACTGTGAAAACAATTGAACAGGGAAAGGAACTTACCATTAATTATAATGGCGACTGGAATGATGGGAAAAGATTATGGTTTGATGCGAAATAAAAAGTGCTGCAGATTCGCAACACTTTTTATTTTTATTTTACCTTTCTTGAAATTTATTGATGTAATTTATATTTTAATATAAAATTTCAATCTGTATATTTATGCCCGGCAGCAATCCAGTCTAGTATTTTTTGTTTGTCCGATGCAGATAATTGCGGATTGGGGGATGGTGGCATAAAAGTGGGACTACCATCAATTGCCCTCGATTTTATACGGTCCCAACTACCCACAATAGTACAATCAAGGTTAAAGTTTAAACCACCGGTTGGGCTTGGTCCGCTGTGGCATCCACTTAAAGCACAGTTAGTTTGTAATACAGATCTTACTGCAGAAAAATTAGAGCCAGCCGGAAGCTCACTTACTGATGCAGTTCCGGTTTTAATACATCCATCAACATCTTTAGCCGCAATATTATAAGAGTTTACTGCAAGGCCTGAAAATATATTTGAAACCTGAAACGTACCTGTATTAAGTTGGTAAGTAAAACCAACTCCTCCTCCTGCAGTAATTGTAATTGATCCCGTTCCGGTAGGGGCACATTTATCCGATCCGGTTGTGGCGGCACTAATGGTTAATGTTTTACCAATACATGGGTCAAGATTTATTGTAAAACTCTGGGTTTTTGTACAACCATCTAAATCTTTTGCAGTTATATTATAATTTCCGGCCGTTAAATTGGTAAAAGTGCCCAAAGCCTGAAAAGCACTACTGTTAAGTTGGTATGTAAAACCGGTGCTTCCACTGGCAGTTGCAGTTATAGATCCATTATTTGCCCCTGCAGCTGGGCCAGCATTTACAACAGTTGCACTTACAGTAATTATTTTGGAAGTACAAATATCAGCCACGGTAAAGCTTTGTGTTTTCAAGCAACCATCTAAATCTTTTGCTGTAATGGTATAGTTACCAGTTGCTAATCCTGCAAATAAACCAGATGTCTGAAAAGTGCCACTGTTAAGTTGATAAGTAAATCCGGTACTGCCACTGGCTGTAGCGGTTATTGATCCGTTAGATAAACCTGTACCTGCATTTACTATAGTTGCTGTAAGAGTAATTATTTTGGCAGTACAAATATCATTTACGGTAAAGCTTTGAGACTTTGTACAACCATCTACATCTTTAGCAGTAATGGTATAATTGCCAATAGCTAATCCTGCAAATGTGCCCGAAGCCTGAAAAGCACCCGCATTTATTTGGTAAGTAAAACCTGTACTGTTGCTGGCGGTTGCTGTTATAGATCCGTTAGATAAACCTATACCTGTATTTACAATTGTTGCTGTAATACTTATATTTTTAGCAGTGCAGGGATCTAATATTGTGAAACTGTTAGAACCGGTACAACCATCTGCATCTTTTGCAGTAACAGTATATGTGCCGGCAGCTAAACCACTAAATGAACCAGATGCCTGAAATGCACCACTGTTAAGGCTATAAGTAAAATTATTGCTGCCAGCACCTGTTGCAGCTATAGATCCATTTGCCAGACCTGCCACTGCATTAACTAAAGTGCCAGAAACTGTAATAGTTTTTCCGGCACAGGGGTTTGGTGCCGGCGGAGTAATGCCACCTCCTTTACCCCCACAGCCATTAATAATTAACAATGAGGTTAGTATAAAGGCAGTGAGAAAACAACTGATTTTTTTAAATGCATTCATAAATGATAAATAATTTTTTTATTCCGGTATAAATTAATATTTATAGGTACTCAATAAAAATTAAATACTTTATGGGTAAGTATTTAATTTCTTAAGTAAAAAGGTTAACGAAATTTTAAGAATGGAGGTTGCCTCGTAAAAAATATTCTTTATTTTCTACTTTTTAATTAAAGGAAATGGAAAGTTTGAAATAAGGCGGCCAAAAATTAAAACTATACTTTTGGTTCCTGCTGGCTCATACAATGAAAACTGCCCAATCCCCAGATAATTTCAGTTGAATCTATACCAACCACTTTTCTATCGTAAAAACAGGATTGTATTATTTGTAAGGCTTTATCATCTTTAGAACAATTAAATATGGGAACAATTACTGCATGGTTGGAAATGTAAAAATTAGCATAAGATGCAGGTAGTCTTTGTTCCTCATATATCACTGCATCAGGCATAGGCAATTCTACAATGTTTAATTGTTTGCCATTCAATAAACGCATTTGTTTTAATTTTTGCAAATTGTCTTGCAGCAATTGATAATTTTCATCTTGCTTACTTTCTTCAACAACAGTTAATACCGTGTCTTCATTGGTAAAACGAACCGTATCATCGATATGTCCATCAGTATCATCACCCACAATACCATCGTTAACCCAAAGTATTTGCTCGGCACCATAGTAATCGCACAAATATTTTTCTATCTGCTCCTGGTTTAAATGTGGATTGCGATTAGTATTTAATAAGCATGCCGTTGAAGTAA
>JAYUTC010000366.1:0-3103 GCA_043755395.1 Ferruginibacter sp. | reverse complement strand
AATGAGTGATGGACTAACCGTTCCTTTTGCTTTAGCTGCGGGTTTAAGTGGCGCAGTTAGTAACAGCACTATCATTGTTATTGCAGGAATAGCAGAAGTTTGTGCCGGAAGTATTGCAATGGGCCTAGGCGGATACCTGGCCGGAAAAACAGAACAGGATCATTACAAAAGTGAACAAAAAAGAGAATATTATGAAGTAGAAAATTTACGTAATCGTGAAATTGAAGAGACAAAAGAATTTTTTGCCAATATAGGCCTAAGTTCATCATTACAACAACAGGCCACCGATGAAATTGCACAAGACAAAGACAAGTGGGTTAATTTTATGATGAAGTATGAATTAGGACTGGAAGAACCGGACCCCAAAAGAGCAACAAAAAGTGCATTAAATATCGGTTTGTCTTATATCGCAGGAGGCATCATTCCATTAAGCCCTTATTTTTTTATTAGCGACTCATCCGAGGCATTAAAAATATCCGTTGTAGCTACATTAATATGCCTGTTTGTATTTGGTTTTTTTAAAAGCAGGATTACCGGAATTAATCCATGGCTGGGGGCATTAAAAGTTATGCTGATTGGTGCAATGGCAGCTGCTGCAGCATTTGGAGTGGCTAAACTTTTTGAACGCTAATTTTTCAATTCACTCTTCAACTGGAATTTTTGTATTATTAAATATCGTGCTATCAAGTACAATTCCTTGATATTATTATTCTAATTCATGTAAAAAAACTATCAGAATAAACTAAAAATACTTTTATCTGAAAAAATACAGGTATTTAAAAAGAATGGTATAGTTTTTGGGATATTATTTGCAATTCCGCTTAAAATCCAAAATTCAAATCCAATGAAAGCTGACACTTACTTATTTAAAGTAAGCTTCAATTGTTATTAACTCAGATGAACAAAATTATTTTTAAAAAACTCCATCTTATATCGTAAGAAGGAGTTTTGCATTATAAATAAACGCAACATCCCTTTAATATAACTCCCACTTTTATTGCGTAGCAATTGTATGTTTATTATTGCTGGATATATTTTCCATGGTCCATTCCACTTTCTTTTCAAAAGCATGTTTACGCACAGCACAATCTTTTTTTGTACAAATGGGACATGAAAAATCCAGGCAACCATCAGAATGAACAAAAAGCTCTACAGATTCGCCATATTCTTTTTTAACTAATGCAGATAATGCATCTATTTCTTTATGTGCCTCGTGCACATTTAAATACCAGGGTACAGTAAGATGACAATCTAAATGAATGGTTGATCCGTATCTTATTACCCTTAAGTTATGTAAATCAATCCAACTTACAGATCTGTTGGCATTTAACATTACAACCATTTTTTTTAACAGCTTTTCATCAGCTTCATCCATAATACCAGCAACAGAACTTCTTATAATTTTATACCCTGTATAAATAAGTGTCAGAGAAAAAAGAATTGCTACTGCACTGTCAATCCAGAAAATTTTAGTTATAAGTATTAGTATAAGTCCTACAACTATGCCTGCTGTACTCCAGGTATCAGATTGCAAATGTTTACCACTTGCAATTAAAGCCAAAGAGTTATTTTTCCTCCCTGTTTTTATACAAAATGCCCCGGCAATAAAATTTATTAATGCAGTTACAGCAACCAGGGCAATTCCATAATCTAACTTTTTTATAGAATGCGGGTGCTGTAAATTAATTATTGCCTCATAAATAATTATAAACCCTGCTACAGTTATTAATGTTCCCTCTATAGCAGCAGATATAAATTCAGCTTTCCCGTGTCCGTAAGGATGATCATAGTCTTTAGGTTTTGAAGAAACATAAAGACTGTACACTCCTATTAAGCCCGCAATTACATTTACAATACTCTCCAGTGCATCAGTAAGTATTGCAACAGAATTAGTAAGATACCAGGCAATGATTTTAACTAAAAATAACAAAATACTAATAGCGGTAACAATTTTTTGAAGCCGCAAATTTTGTTGAGTTAATTGCATAAATATATACCTGATTTTACAAAGATAAGGATAATGCAGAGTCTCTTTTAAAGAGCAGGCATCTGCAAAAATGATTAAACAGACCAAATAAAAAATATATAATGTAATCCTGCCATACCATGAATGCAAAGCGTATTTTTGCACCAAACTAAAACTAATGCATATGGATTTTCAATTTACTGAAGAACAACTCATGATAAAACAGGCTGCAAAAGACTTTGCAGTTAATGAATGTTTGCCTGGCGTTATTGAACGGGATGAATTACAAAGATTTCCTAAAGAACAAATAGAAAAATTAGCCGACCTGGGTTTTATGGGTATGATGGTAAAATCGGAATATGGAGGCAGCGGAATGGATACTGTAAGTTATGTTTTGGCAATGGAAGAAATAAGTAAAGTAGATGCCAGTGTTAGTGTTTGCATGAGTGTAAATAACAGCCTGGTTTGCTATGGATTACAGGAATATGGTACAGAAGAACAAAAGAATAAATATTTAACACCGTTAGCACAAGGCAAAAAAGATGGCGAACTGTATATTGGAGCATTTTTATTAAGTGAACCTGAAGCAGGCAGCGATGCTACATCACAACAAACCACTGCTGAGGATAAGGGAGATTATTACCTATTAAACGGAACAAAAAATTGGATTACTAACGGTAGCAGCGCCTCAGTTTATTTAGTAATTGCACAAACAGATATTAGTAAGGGCAGCCGGGGTATTAATGCTTTTATTGTAGAAAAAAACTGGCCAGGCGTAACTGTTGGTGCCAAAGAAAATAAATTAGGCATTAGGGGAAGTGATACACACAGCATTTTATTTAACGATGTAAAAGTGCCTAAAGAAAACAGGATTGGCGAAGATGGCTTTGGGTTTAAGTTTGCAATGAAAACTTTAGCAGGCGGAAGAATTGGTATTGCATCGCAGGCATTGGGAATTGCAAGCGGCGCTTATGAAAGATCTTTGGCTTACAGCAAACAGCGAAAAGCATTTGGTAAAGAAATTATGCACCACCAAATTATTCAATTTAAACTTGCCGATATGGCAACAAAAATTGATGCTGCCCGCCTCTTAATCCTTCAAGCTGCATACCTCAAAGACCAGAAAAAAGATTTTGT
>JAYUTC010000365.1:0-7766 GCA_043755395.1 Ferruginibacter sp. | reverse complement strand
AAGCCTTGTGCACCACATCCTATTATTACTAATTTCTTTCCTTTCAAAGCATTTACACCATTTGAAAATTCATTAATACTCATAAACTCACATACCCCTAATTGATTTAATTGTTCTCTAAGTGGTAATGTGTTAAAATAATTTCCCATTTTTTATCGATTGTTTTTAATTTTTATACTTAGTTATTTGTAAAACCCGATTGATATAAACCCCCGATGTAAGTATTATATTTACATTGAAAACACTTCTTCATTTTTATTCAGAAATTCATTTTCCATAGCTTCTTCCCCAGGTTCTTTATATTCAAATTCACTTAATTTTTTATGAAAGCCTTCGCTGTTTTTAATAATTGCAATTCTGGCGCTTCGAACAAATTCAATTAATCCATAGGGCTCTAATATTTTTATAAAATTGTCTGTTTCTTCTCTTTGCCCGGCTACTTCAAAAACAGTATAATCTTTACGGATAACAACAGCTTTTGCACCATGTTTACTTAATAAACGTTCAACTTTTACTTCTTCGGCAATAATTTCTGTAGGTACTTTATATAATGCCAATTCCTGCCATATAATTTCGTCGTTGTTATTATAATACACTTTTAAAACTTCTACCTGCTTTTCAATCTGGCGACAAACCTTGCGTACCACTTCTTCTGTTTCGTTAAGTACAATGGTAAAACGGTGTACACTGTCAATTTCGCTGGGTGATGTATTTAAACTATCGATATTAATTTTTCTGCGGGAGAAAATTATAGCGATACGGTTTAACAACCCTATTTGGTTTTCTGTGTAAACTGTTATTGTATATTCTTGCTTTTGCATAATGAATTTATTTTACTTTTGTTACTCACCGCCAACAGGGTTTTCAACCGCTGTCGGGGTTTTACAATTCTTCTTTACTTAAAATAATTTCTCCCACCCCTCTGCCCTGTGGCACCATCGGAAATACATTATTTTCTTTACCCACCATAATTTCCAACAAATAACTTTTATCATTATCCAGCATGGTTTTTAATGCAACCTTTAATTTTGATCTTTCAGTCACTTTCTGTCCATCTATATGATATCCTTTGGCAACCTGTACAAAATCGGGGCTGGTAATATCAACAAACGAATATCTTTTTTCATGAAATAATTGTTGCCACTGTCTTACCATTCCTAAAAACTGGTTATTAAGAATTATTATTTTTACATTGGGTTTAAACTGCATGATAGTTCCTAATTCCTGGATGGTCATCTGAATTCCTCCATCACCGGCAATAGCCACAACAGTTCTGTCGGGTGCTCCATATTTAGCACCAATAGCAGTGGGTAAAGCAAAACCCATCGTACCTAATCCACCACTGGTAATATTACTTTTTGAAAAATTGTATTTAGCATAACGACAAGCTACCATCTGATGTTGGCCCACATCAGTTACAATAATTGCATCACCGTTAGTTAATTCATTAAGCAGGTTGATTACTTCACCCATTGTTAGTTCATCGGTAACAGGATTTAATTCAGCATTGATACATTTCTCTTCCTCTGTTTTTTTTAATTCAGTAAATTTATTTAACCAGGCTGCATGCGATTTTTGTTGAATCAGATCGGTAAGCATTGGTAATGTTTCTTTACAATCTCCCCAAACAGGTACGGTTGCTTTTACATTCTTATCAATTTCCGAGGGATCTATATCCATGTGAATAACTTTTGCCTGTTTCGCATATTTATCTAATCTACCGGTAACCCTGTCATCGAAACGCATACCAATTGCTATTAAAACATCACATTCATTGGTTAAAATATTGGGAGCATAATTACCATGCATACCTAACATTCCAACAGCCAGCGGATGATTAGTTGAAATTGCACTCATACCCATGATAGTCCATGCCGAAGGGATGCCAGCTTTTTCAATAAACGCTGCAAATTCTTTTTCCGCTTTCCCTAATATTACACCCTGTCCAAAAATTACAAATGGCCTTACTGCATTATTAATTAATTCTGCTGCACGTTCAATATATTCCTTGCGTACAATTGGTTTAGGCCTGTAGCTTCGGATATGATCACATTTTTTATACCCTTCATAATTAAATAATTGCAATTGAGCATTTTTAGTAATGTCAATCAATACTGGTCCGGGTCTGCCGCTACCAGCAATATAAAATGCTTTAGCTAATACCGATGGAATTTCTGTAGCATCTGTTACCTGGTAATTCCACTTTGTAACAGGAGTTGTTATATTGATAACATCTGTTTCCTGAAATGCATCAGTGCCCAGTAAATGGGCAAAAACTTGTCCTGTAATACAAACCACAGCAGTTGAATCAATCATTGCATCAGCCAATCCCGTAACCAGATTTGTTGCACCAGGGCCACTAGTTGCAAACACCACACCTGTTCTGCCACTTACCCTTGCAAAACCCTGTGCAGCGTGTATGGCTCCCTGTTCGTGCCTAACCAAAATATGAGTCAGCTTATCATTATAGTCGTACAGTGCATCATAAATAGGCATAATAGCTCCTCCCGGATAACCAAAAATAGTATCCACTTCTTCTGCAAGAAAAGCTTCTAAAACCGCTTGACCACCAGAGATAGTAGTATTCTTTCTTGCCTCTATTTTTTCTTTTACTAATTCAAGTGTTTCCATAACAATTAATTTTAAGCTTCGTCAGTTACACATCCCTGCGAAGCGTCCTTAACATATTTTGCATACTTAAATAAAATACCGTTGGTTGCTTTTAATGCAGGTTGTTTCCAATTTAACCTGCGTTTTGCAATTTCATCTTCACTTACTTTTAAAGTCATAGCTTTTGCAGCTACACTTATTTCAATAACATCATCATCATTCACCATTGCAATTAAGCCACCATCAAAAGCCTCAGGCGTAATATGCCCCACAACAAAACCATGTGTACCACCACTAAATCTTCCATCAGTAATTAGCGCCACACTTTTACCCAATCCTGCTCCAATAATCGCTGAAGTTGGTTTCAGCATTTCCGGCATACCTGGTCCACCTCTGGGACCAACATATCTTATCACCACCACATCACCTGCTTTTATTTTACCGCTGTTAATTCCTGCTATCAATTCTTTTTCTCCGTCAAACACTCTTGCAGGCCCTGTAAATAATTCACCTTCTTTACCACTAATTTTTGCCACGCTTCCCTTTTCCGCTAAATTGCCAAACAGGATTTGCAGGTGCCCCGTAGTTTTAATTGGATGTTCCACAGGAGAAATAATTTTTTGAACATCAAATTCCAACCCGGTAACACCTGCTAAATTCTCTGCTACAGTTTTACCTGTAACCGTCAAGCAATCGCCATGAAGTAACCCTTGCTGCAACAAATATTTCATTACAGCTGGCACCCCACCTATTTTATGAAGGTCTTCCATTAAATATTTTCCACTTGGCTTTAAATCGGCTAATACAGGAGTTCTGTCGCTTATGATTTGAAAATCTTCCTGCGTAATATTCACCTGTACAGCTTTAGCCATCGCAATAAAATGCAATACCGCATTGGTGCTGCCACCCAATACCATAATAATTGTAATCGCATTTTCAAATGCTTTACGTGTCATGATATCTTTTGGCTTGATATCTTTTTCTAATAATAATCGAATTGCTTTCCCTGCATCTAAACATTCTTTTTGCTTTGCATCACTCAACGCAGGATTAGATGAAGAATAGGGCAAACTCATTCCTAAAGCCTCAATAGCACTACTCATTGTATTTGCAGTGTACATACCACCGCATGCACCTGCACCCGGACAGCTATGCATCACTATTCCTTTAAAGTCTGCCTCGTTTAAATTACCTGCAATTTTTTTACCTAATGCTTCAAAGGCACTTACAATATTTAAATCCTCTCCTTTGTAATGCCCCGGTGCTATTGTACCACCATAAAGCATAATCGCCGGACGATTTAATCTTCCCATCGCCATAATAGAGCCAGGCATATTTTTATCACATCCCGGTATTGCAATTACAGCATCATAATATTGAGCTCCGCAAACTGTTTCAATTGAATCTGCTATAATATCCCTACTCACCAAACTGTAACGCATACCATCCGTACCGTTACTCATACCATCGCTTACCCCAATTGTATTAAAGATCAACCCTACCAAATCATTATCCCAAACACCCTGTTTAACCGTTTTAGCCAAATCATTCAAATGCATATTACAGGTATTGCCATCGTAGCCCATACTAACAATGCCTACCTGGGCTTTCTTCATATCATCTTCTGTTAACCCAATTCCATAAAACATAGCCTGTGCAGCAGGTTGCGTTTCGTCCTGTGTAATTGTTTTTGAATATTTATTTAATCCCATACCCATATTCCCCCAAGTGATTTATTTGTGTTTTATTAAAATAATTTTGTTACTGACGTTTTTTCTTTATTAATCTTAATCATTCCATTAATCTTTTATACAGTTTCTCCTTTATAGCGCAAAGTGAGCATTATATAATGGTTGATTTTCTCAACTCAATATTTTCCCTATTTAATCTGTCAGGTATTTTATTACCGATATAATCACTTATTAATTCACCTATAGTGGTGGTGAAGTAAAAATTAATTGGCTCAATATCTTTTGAAACAAACTGGTTTGCCAAAGTCCATTCAACTGCTTCTCTAACCAATGCAGCTTCTTCAAAAAGTTTAAAATAATCCAGCAACATGGCAGCAGAAAGAATAGAACCAATGGGATTGGCAATATCTTTTCCGGTTGCCTGAGGATAAGAACCATGAATGGGCTCAAATAAAGCCGTTATATTACCAACAGAAGCTGAAGGCAATAAACCTAATGAACCAGTAATCACACTGGCTTCATCGCTTATAATATCGCCAAACATATTTTCTGTTAGTATTACATCAAATTGTTTTGGATTTAAAATAATCTGCATAGCTGCATTATCCACAAATAAAAAATCCAAAGCCACATCTGTATATTGCGATGCCATTTCTTTTACCACTTTTCGCCAAAGCCTTGATGTTTCCAGTACATTAGCTTTATCTACCAGCGTTAATTTCTTTTTCCTTTTTTGTGCTGCCTGAAATGCAAGATGAGCAACTCTTTCAATTTCTTCTTTACTATATACACATTCATCAACTGCATAGGTTTGTTCTTCGTTAGTTTCCTTTTTACCAAAGTATATACCTCCTGTTAACTCACGAAAAATAATAAAATCAACTCCTTCAATATTTTTTGTTTTTAATGGAGACAAATGATGCAGCGAAGAATAGGTTGTTACAGGACGAATATTGGCATATAATTGTAAAGCTTTGCGAATACCCAGTAAACCCTGTTCGGGCCTAACTTTAGCACCAGGGTCATTATCATATTTTGGATGGCCAATAGCACCAAATAAAATAGCATCACTATCTAAACAAATATCTATTGTTTCCTGCGGTAACGGTGTACCTGTTTTGTCAATTGCATCTGCACCTAATAAACAATACTTATAAGAAAACTCATGCCCAAATTGTTCTGCAATGGCATTTAATATTTTTACAGATTGCCTGGTAACTTCAGGCCCAATACCGTCACCCTCAATAATTGCTATTTTAAAAACCCTGCCCCTATCCCCTGAAGGGGAATTATTCAACTTCTCTATTTTATTCTCCTGGCTCATTTTTTTCTTCCTTTTTAATTATTTTTATTTTTATTCACTTCGATAGCTCTCCTTCAGGGGATGGGGGCTTTTTCATACGCTTCTATTTCACTGATACTGTTCAGCAAATAATCAATATCATCATACCCGTTGATCATGCAGGTTTTTTTATAGGAATTTATTTCAAAACTTTCTTTTTCTCCTGTCGCATCAATAGCAATAGTTTGTACTTCCAGGTTAACAGAAAGTGTTGCATCATTAGCCTGTGCAAATATTCTTTGTACAAACTCTTCAGAAACCGTAATTGGTAATAAGCCATTGTTTAATGCATTGTTTTTAAAAATGTCTGCAAAAAAACTACTTACCACTACTTTAAATCCATAATCTATTATCGACCATGCTGCATGTTCCCTAGATGAACCGCAACCGAAGTTTTTCCCTGCTACTAAAATTTCGCCTTTGTATTGAGATTGATTTAAAACAAAATCTTTTTTTTGTTTTGTTTCATCATCATTTTCATAACGCCAGTCACGAAATAAATTTTTACCAAAGCCATCTTTAGTTGTAGCTTTTAAAAACCTTGCAGGAATAATTTGATCTGTATCTACGTTTTCATTCCTTAGCGGAACAAATGTGCTGGTTATATTTTTAAATCCTTGTTTCATTGATCATTATTAATTATTAATTACTAATTACTACCAGGTAACATGTCTCTTACATCCGTCACAAAACCTGTAATTGCTGCTGCTGCCGCAGATAAAGGACTTGCCAATAATGTTCTTGCACCTGCACCCTGCCTGCCTTCAAAATTTCTATTACTGGTACTTATGCAATATTTACCTGCAGGAATTTTATCTTCATTCATACCTAAACAGGCAGAGCAACCCGGCTGCCGTAATTGAAAACCTGCTGCTTCAAAAACTTTATCAATGCCTTCTTCAATAGCTTGTTTTTCCACCTGTTTACTTCCTGGTACAATCCATACTTCAACATCTGCAGCTTTTTTCTTTCCCTTTACAAAGTTTGCCACCATTCTTAAATCTTCTATTCTGGAATTGGTACAACTACCAATAAATACATAATCAATTTTTTGTCCTTTAATACTATGGCCCTGATGTAATCCCATATAGGTTAATGATTTTACCAACCCGGATTTATCATTATCATGTACTTGAGAAAGCGTTGGAATATTTTCATTTATGCCAATACCCATTCCAGGATTAGTTCCGTAGGTTATCATTGGAGTAATGTCTTCTGCCAAAAGGGTAATTTCTTTATCAAATATGGCATTACCATCGGTGAATAAAGTTTTCCAATTTGCCAATGCATTTTCCCATGCTTCACCTTGCGGTGCAAATTTTCTGCCCTTAATATAATTGAAAGTAGTTTCATCCGGAGCAATCATTCCGCACCTTGCACCCATTTCAATACTCATATTGCAAATAGTCATTCTTGCTTCCATGCTTAAACCGGTAATGGCACTACCTGCAAATTCAACTGCATGGCCTGTTGCACCGCTTGCAGTTATCTTACTTAAAATATATAACACAATATCTTTAGACACCACCCCATTTTTCAATGCTCCCTCAATATTTATACGCATTAATTTTGGTTTGGTTTGCATTAAACATTGGGTTGATAAAACCATTTCTACTTCACTGGTACCAATACCAAATGCAATAGCACCAAATGCACCATGTGTGCTGGTATGTGAATCTCCACACACAATGGTATTACCCGGTTGTGTAATACCCAACTCGGGACCAATAACATGTACAATACCCTGGAACGGATGGCCCAGTCCGTATAATTCTACGCCATGCTCTTCACAATTTTTAATTAATGCATCTACCTGTAACCTTCCTAACTCTTCTTTAATAGGTAAATGCTGATTTAATGTAGGTACATTATGATCGGCGGTAGCAATAGTTTGTAGGGGGCGAAAAACTTTAATCCCTCTTTTATTCAATCCGGTAAAAGCCTGTGGACTGGTTACTTCATGAATAAAATGTTTATCAATGTATATAACAGAAGGACCGCCTTCGATATTTTTTACGATGTGTGTATTCCAGATCTTATCAAATAATGTTTTTGCCATTTTTCTTTTTTAAAAAAGTGGGGGACAATCCCCCACCATTAAACTAAAACTAAACTAAAACGCA
>JAYUTC010000364.1:0-7772 GCA_043755395.1 Ferruginibacter sp. | reverse complement strand
TGCAGCAATGGAGGGCGCCGGTTATTTTTTAACAACTTTATTTCCATCAAATCAATTGCACATCATGGATTACAACCGTGTAGTAAAAGATTTAAATGGTTTATCAGAAGAAGAATTTTTAAATAAAATAAAAAATAGTTTTTCTGCAGAAAAAATAGATGAAACATTTTTGCCTGCTCATTTGCATGAGTTTGGTATGTATATTAACAATCAATGGTATAAATTAACTGCCAAAGAAAATTCATTCAGCAATGATCCAATTGGTATTTTGGATATTACAATTCTTTCCAATAATTTATTAGACCCTGTATTAAATATCAAAGATCAGCGTACAGATAAAAGAATTGATTTTGTAGGGGGTATACGTGGTTTAATTGAACTGGAAAAAAGAGTAAACAGCGGAGAAATGGCAGTAGCATTTAGTTTATACCCGGTTAGTATTCAACAATTATTTGATATTGCTGATAGTGGCAATGTAATGCCACCTAAAAGTACCTGGTTTGAACCTAAATTAAGAGATGGATTGCTTACCCATTTAATTGATGAGCCTGAAGAATAATTTTTTGTAATTAACTTTTCTCTGTATTTATTTAAATGTAATTTTAATATTGATGTGGAAATATATTCTTTCTTTAATAATTATTTTAACCACTTTTACAGCAACCTCACAGGATGCAGCCCAATTGCATGAAACTGCGAGGGCATTTATGCGCCAGGGAGATTATGCCAATGCTATTTTAGTATTAAACAGGGCTATTAAACTGGATGTTAAAAATATTGAGATCGCAAAAGATCTGGGGCTTAATTATTATTTTTCTAAAGATTTTTCTAAAGCACTTGAAATTTATAAACCATTACTTGAAAGAGCTGATGCCGATGACCAGTGTTTTCAGATTACTGGTGATATTTACCTTGCAACCGACAATCCCAAAGAGTGTGAAAAAGTATATAAAAGGGGTTTAAAACAATTTCCACAAAGTGGGGCATTATACAATGAGTTGGGCGAATTGCTTTGGGCGCAAAAAGATTACAGTGCCATTAAACAATGGGAAAAGGGGATAGAGACCGATCCGGGTTTTTCGAAAAATTATTATAATGCCTGTAAGTATTATTATTTTACCATAGATAAAACATGGAGTATTTTATATGGTGAAATATTTTTAAATATCGAACCTTCAAGTACCTTATCCCCCGAAGTAAAAAATATAATTCTGGAAAGTTTTAAAAAATTATTTTCAGATACTGACCTTGAAAAAAACAATGCAGATAAAAGCAGTTTTATTCAGGCTTTTATGCAAACTATGAATAAGCAAACCGGTCTGGCTGCCAATGGTATAAGTGCAGAATCGCTTACTATGATAAGAGCCCGTTTTATTTTAGACTGGTTTAATAATTTTGGAAATAAATTCCCTTTTAAACTATTCGAATTTCAGCGGCAGCTTTTACAGGAAGGGATGTTTGATGCCTACAACCAATGGATATTTACTGCAGCACAAAATTTACCGGCCTATCAAAACTGTATTACTATAAATGCTAATGAATATAATGAGCTTTCCCGTTTTCAAAAAGGAAGAATATTTAAAATCCCTACAGGCCAATACTATCATTAATTACTTATGCGGTTTTACTATTTTTTTTCATTATCTTGTTTAAAATAATTTTTATGGAAGAACAAAAAGATGAAAAACTATGGAGAATTGCCAAACAAAGAGCAGACTTTCAGAATAGCCTTATTGGCTTTGTTGTAGCATCTGTTATATGTTGGGCCGTTTGGTTTTTTACTACCGGCCGCAATGGATTTACCAGCGGAACTCCCTGGCCGCTTTGGGTAATGTTTGGTTTAGGTATTGGATTGATTTTTAAGTTTCTTAAAGCTTATAAAACAGATAAGGATACCCTTGCTGAAAGAGAATATGAAAAATTGAAAAACAAGGGTAAATAATAGCAAAGTCCTCAAACAGTTACATAAATTTCAAAGTATTAAACCTTTAAGTCCTATAAATAAAGTTTGAAGGATAATGATTTAGAGTAAACCGATTGCTTATGAATGAAAATTCCAGAATATTTGACTGTATTAATTACCAGTTAAACCGGTTTCCTAAAAAAGATATGTTTGCTGCTAAAGAAAAAGGCATTTGGAAAACCTATAGCACACAAGAAGTTCAACAGCTGGTAAATAATCTTAGTGCCGGCCTGTTGCGGTTAGGGGTAAGTGGAAATGGCATGGCAATAGAAAATCAGGATAAAATTGCATTGGTTTCAAAAAATAGACCTGAATGGTTGCTGCTCGATTTAGCCTGCCAGCAAATTGGTGCAGCACTTTGCCCTATATATCCTACAACTAATATTAACGAACTGGAATTTATATTTAATGATGCCACAGTAAAATATGCCTTTGTAAGTGGCCAGGATATTTTAGATAAAGTAAATAATATACGTGACAGGGTTCCAAGTCTTAAAAATGTTTACAGTTTTGATGAATTGGAAGCAGTTGATCACTGGAAAACAATTTCAGATACTGTAAACGCAACAGATTTAGCAAATCTTGAAGTTGTAAAAACCACTATTCTTCCTGAGCATTGTGCCACCATTATTTATACATCGGGTACTACGGGTACACCCAAAGGTGTTATGCTTAGTCACAAAAATATTGTAACCAATGTAATTCATTCAAAAAATAGTTTCCCATTTGAAGATAATCCCACGGCAAGGGCATTAAGTTTTTTACCCCTCAATCATATTTTTGAAAGGATGGTTTCTTATATCTATATTACCAGTGGTATATCTATTTATTACGCCGAAAGTTTAGAAACCATTGCCGAAAATTTAAGAGAAGTAAAACCAAATTTATTTACAACAGTACCCAGATTGCTTGAAAAAGTGTATGAAAAAATTATGGAAAAGGGAAGTGCACTTACCGGTATTAAAAGAAAATTATTTGACTGGTCTGTTGCATTAGGAAGCAGATATGATAATTTAAAAAGTGGTGGTCTTTGGTATAATTTTCAATTAGTATTGGCTAATAAAATAATTTTTAAAAAATGGCGTGAGGCTATGGGTAATAATATTGAATGTATTATTACGGGCGGCGCTGCTTGCCAGGTAAGATTATTAAGAATTTTTAATGCGGCAAATATTCCTATTTATGAAGGTTATGGCCCAACTGAAAACAGCCCGGTAATAAGTGTAAATTGTAGAAAAAAAGGAGGAACAAAATTTGGTACTGTTGGGCTGGTTATTGAGGGTCAGGAAGTAAAACTTGAAGCTGATGGCGAGATTTGTGTAAAAGGCCCCAGTGTAATGATAGGCTACTACAAACGCCCCGATTTAACAGCCGAAACAATTATTGATGGGTGGTTGCATACCGGCGATATTGGAATTTTTGAAGATGGAAAATATTTAAAAATTACCGACCGCAAAAAAGAACTCTTTAAAACAAGCGGTGGAAAATATGTTGCCCCCCAACCCATTGAAAATAAAATGAAAGAATCCCCTTTTGTGGAACAGATGATGATAGTAGGAGCCGAACAAAAGTTTGTTGGTGCTTTAATTGTTCCTTCGGTACCCAATTTAAAAGAATGGATGCAACACAAAGGAATAAAGTTCACTACCATTGAAGATGCAGTCAATAATCCAAAAGTGCTGGATTTATACAGGGAACTAATAGAATCCTTTAATAAATTTTTTAATCATGTGGAGCAGGTTAAAAAATTTGAATTACTACCCCATGAATGGACAATTGACAGCGGAGAATTGACACCAACACTAAAATTGAAAAGAAAAGTGATAATGGAAAAGTATAAGAGTGCAGTGGAAAGGATTTATAATTAACCTGTAGTAAAGAAATTTTTAATTTCCTGTAAATTCTTGACACTAAAATAACTTTTACTAATTCTTACTTTACATTATTTAGCCATACATTTCTTTTATCATCTATAATAAATTCCTTTCCTTTAGTTGCAAATATTTTATATGCCTTTTTATTAATGGGTGAAGCACTTCCATTAAAATCAGTAACTTTTACATTTTTAAAATAATTCAGTTCAATACCATGTGTAAAGAAATTCATCCTGGTATTTGTCCAGTTCAATACAAAATCATTGATGCGTAATCCGTTTACATATTGTGCCAGTAAGCCAGGAATATCTCTTTTAAATAATTGTTCATTGGGACGCATGCAACCCCGCAAATCAATATTTCCACCGGAAAGTTCATTTAGTTTACTATCCGTTAATTCAAAGCGGATATGATCAAATGAAATATCTTCAATGATACTTTCATCAGACCCATACAGGAGAATTCCATTTTCTCCTTTACAAATCATATTACTGAACATTACATGTTTTATCTGACCAAGTTTTACATTCTCTTTTCCCCGAATGGCAGAGATATGTATAGGTTCGCCATTACCCCACCAATCGCCGGTACGTAATTTTGTTTCTATATAAATATTATTGAAAGTAATATTCTCCAATGATCCTTCATCTCTTAAAAAAATACCTATGCCCCTGGTAGAATTGGTGATATTACAATTACTGATTTGAATATTCCGTACAGAATTCTGATCTAAAAAACCAATCCTTATACCGCTTGAATAAGATTGCAGGTTACAATTACTTATAATAATATTTTCAGAAATATGGCGAAGTTTTCTATAACCTGGAATCTCAAAATGATGATCGTATCCTACAATGGCAATGGCATCATCACCGGCACGGATATCACAATTGGTGATGGCAACATTTGTACAACTTGTAATGTCAATCCCGTCTGCATTAGGTGCCAGTAAATTATTCCAAAGCCTAATACCTTCCACATTCACCGCATCGCAATCTGCAAAATGCATACACCAGAAAGGTGCGGAGAGAATGGATATATTTTTTACTGTTATTTTTTTGCAATTGCTGAAAACAAACATTTGGTAAGGCCTGTCTTTGGGCACTATCGGGCCATCCCCAATTCCGGATGCTACATGTCGGAAATTATCCTTCTGCCTGGTAAATTTCGTTACAGTGGCATCTAGTTTTTTTGCTTTATCCTGTTCAAAAAATAAATCACCATTGCCATCAATCATTCCTTCACCGGAAATAGTTATGTTTGTTGCGTCTTCAGTAAAGAGCATGCCTTTGTGAACGGGATTAAATGGCTTTTCTGGAATATATATTTCATAATCGTTAAGGTTAGCACTTCCTCTTAATATTGCCCCGCTTTGCAATTTCAAATGCACATTTGATTTTAAATGAACTGTACCAATAATGAAAATACCCGTTGGCACTACTACATCGCCGCCTGCATTTGCATTACATGCATCCACGGCCGATTGAAGTGCTTTGGTACAATTTGTTTTGCCATCACCCACTGCCCCATACGTTGTTATATCAAATATTTTGTACTGAGAGAAGCCATTTATACTGGATAGCAGAAAAGCGATAATTGCTAAAATAATTTTCATGTTATATTGTTTTTAATTCAGTAAGGTTTTTTCTAAGTCCAATCAAAATGAACGACTTCATTATTCAATTTCCAATCTGATGGCGTTAATGTTTTCATCCAGTCTAATGGTTCCCCAACTGGTAAAACTTTTGCAGCTGAGCTAAAACATTTTTTAATGAATTGCCGTTGCTCTTCACCCATTGCATCTGGTTGTGCCGAAATAAATAAAGGCGTACCGCTTTCTGCAAGCAATTGCATCCACTGCTTATTTTTGGCCCATGGTACTTTGTTGGTGAGTCCCACACAGTCTGCATCTACTGCATAAAAACGATCTTGTTGAATGCCCCGGAATGCCAATGCATTTACGCCCATTTTTAGTGTCCGGCTCCATTCATTTCCACTGGTATCATCTCCAATGCGGTTCAGCTCAAAAAGCCCTGCTGATAAATGACTGATAGTGTTACAACCAATAAGATACATATCCCCAGCTGCCTGCCGGATAGATTGATACAAATTCAAAATTATTTCAGCGGTTGTTTTACTGTTATAATTAAACTTCCATCCTGCTGTTGTAATATCTTCCTTCATCTCAAAACCCCACTTCCCTAAAATGTCGTAGGTTGAAAAATCATGCTTCACCATATTGTAGCCCCATTGCCTGTACAATGAGATATTGCGTTTTACCCTTTCAATGTTTTCCGGAATGGTGGGATCAAGAACAGGATTTTTAGGATTATTTCTTCCCGTAATAGAAGGCAATAACAAAGAAGATGGATCATTGTGTGCCGCACATAAAGGCCTTGTCCATAAACCTGGCCGCATACCCAATTTTTTAATATCCGCTGCAAGTACGGCCATATCTTTAAAATTTTCGTTAGGCTTACTAAAATCATCCTGCCAGCAACAATCACCAGGCAACAAGGGTGAGTAAGTAGCCCAACCTGCATCTATTACAGAAAAAGGACGGTTGTCAGTATCTGTTGCTAAATCTGCCAACATAGAAGTATGTTGCAGGATAAGTTCAGATGAGTTTTTGCCATACGCAAAATACCAGTCATTTATTCCAAAAACAGGTTGCTTTGGCAAACGGGGAGCTTTGCACATCATGCCACAAAAACGCCTGCCCGTTGCAAAAGTATTTTCGCCTTTTATATTTTTTGTGGCAACAATATCCGCTGCATGTAATATCCTGCTGCCTAACTGTACCCCCACTCCACCACTTCTTGTATCCATTGTAAGCCGCATCTTTCCATTACCCAGCCGCCAGTCACAAATGGTATTACCCCCCGTTTTTACACCAAAGCAGGTGGTATTTTTTTCATCATGCTGAATAAAATACCAGGGGATCTTTTTACTGAAAGAAGCTTTTTCAAAACTCACATCACCATACGTTCTCTCCCAATGATCGCTCAGCACTTTGGCTGTGGACGGTATTTCATATTCCCAAAGAAACTGAATATTATGCAATGCATTGTTGGGTGAATGCGCTGAAACCGATAAACAATTATTTGGTCGTTTCAATTGCACATTTACATCCTTATATTTCCAAACCATTTTATCTGTACTCAACATTTCATGTACGCCGTCATCTAACTTTATAAATACCTTGTATGGAAACTGTATTGATAATTCTGGGGGAGCCTGTGCAAAACCCCACTCTACAAAAAGTAAACTACTTAGCGATGCACCTGAAAGCCTGATAAAATGTCTTCGTTGCATAAGAGGTGTTTTAATAAATTATAGTATGAATTATTTTAACTGACGATCAATTCGCCTCATGAGCTCAATACATGCCCGGCTATTATGATAAGGGCATTTCCAAATACCCACTTTATCTTCTTCTGTCATCACAGAATAATCTTCCTGCACACCCCAAACCCATTCGCCCCTTTCTTTATCAAGTATATATTGCTGTGTAAACTTCCATGCATTTGTTGAATAATTAAGAAATTTTTCATCGCCGGTAATCTGCCATGCATTAAAAAAACCAATCATTGCTTCGGCCTGTGGCCAGGAATGTTTTTGCTTTATTAAATGGCTTTCGCCGGGTTCATATTCATACCACAACCCTCCATCCTTATCAAGCCCTTCAATTGATGCTTGCGCCATTAATACAGCCAACTCTTTAAACAGGTCAATGTATTTTTTATCCTTTATAATTTCTGCGGCTTCCTGCAGCAACCATGCAGCTTCAATATCATGACCATAAGAAATTGTATCACCCTTTACCTTCCAGTCTTCCTGAAAAAATAAATTAAGATGGTGATTATTTTTTTGGATAATGTGATTCGAAAATAATTCAAGTAGTTCTTCTATATCCTTTTTTAATGTTTCATCAG
>JAYUTC010000363.1:0-20852 GCA_043755395.1 Ferruginibacter sp. | reverse complement strand
CCAATTGTCCAAATGCAACCAGGCTATTATCTAATTATGGGCACAGGGTAGTAAAAACTAAATGGGCAAAGAATAAAGAAATTTCATTTCTTACCGGTTTAAAAATAATCGGACTTGATGATGTGGGTGTTATTCATAAAATAACCAACCTGATAAGCGGAGAAATGAAATTCAATATTTCTGCAATGACCATTGAAGCTAAGGATGGTATTTTTATGGGCAATGTAAAAATATTTGTACATGATAAGGAAGAGCTGGATGAATTAGTGAACAGATTAATTGCATTGCCCGGAATAGAACGGGTGGACAGGTATGATACAGAATAAAAGTCCTGCCAAAACTATTTTCATTATCTTGCAAAATACCTCTAAGAGGTGAAAAATATAATAAAATATCACCAACTTTAAGTTCTTTCACCCAGAAAGAATAGTTGGAACGAAACTTACAACTAACATTTACATTCCGATTGTTAAAACTAATTTTAAAATAAATACATCATCTTTGTACATCAAAATTTAATATAAAATATATGCAAGAGTTAATATCACGTATTACTGAAGAGGCTGGAATTAGTAAAGAACAGGCCACAAAAAGTCTTGAAACAATTAAAGAATTTGTAAAAGAAAAATTTCCTATGCTTGGTGGAGCAATTGATAATATGTTTGCATCCAACTCTGAAAATGTTGAAAGTGCTCCAAAAACAGAATAACATAGTGTGATTGATAAATTCAGCAATGTTATTCCAGATTAAAGGGAATAAAAGATTGAGCGTTTGCAAAAAAAAGTACCAAGACCAATGAAGTTTTTGGCGGTGTTATTGACAAATTCAACAGCTATAAAAAATAACTGACCAAAAAAATATAAAAAACATTTACAAATATCTATCGCAACACCTCTCTGCTTATCACCAACTTCTGTATCTCACTAGTCCCCTCTCCAATGGTACACAATTTACTATCCCTGTAAAATTTTTCAACCGGAAAATCTTTTGTGTATCCATAACCTCCAAATATTTGTACAGCATCGGTGCTAACTTTTACAGCCACCTCACTTGCATAATATTTTGCCATGGCTGCTTCTTTCGTCAGGGCCATTCCATTATTTTTTAAAAAGCAGGCTTGATTAATTAATAATTCAGCAGCGGCAATTTCAGTGGCCATATCTGCCAGTTTAAAACTTATTCCCTGAAAGTTAGCAATTGGCTGATCAAATTGATACCGTTCTTTTGAATATTGAACAGAAGCATCATAAGCACCTCTTGCAATACCTAAACTTAAGGCCGCAATAGAAATTCTTCCTCCATCCAATACTTTCATACTTTGCTTAAAGCCTGCACCAGCATCACCTAATCGGTTGGTATCGGGTATGCGGCAATTATCAAATATCATTTCGGCAGTTTCACTTGCCCGCATGCCTAATTTGTTTTCCTTTTTACCGGCACTAAACCCAGGTGTACCACGTTCTACCACAAACGCAGTAGAATTATCTTTGGACCTGGGTTCCCCTGTACGGCAAACTACTACGGCTATATCACCGCTTTTCCCATGGGTTATCCAGCATTTTGTACCATTTAAAACCCAGTAGTTACCATCTTTTACAGCAGTTGTTTTCATATTACCTGCATCGCTGCCTGTATTGGCTTCTGTTAACCCCCATGCACCTAAATATTCTGCAGTTGCCAATTTGGGTAAATATTTTTTCTTTTGCTCTTCGCTTCCAAAAGCTAAAATATGACCGGTACAAAGTGAGTTATGAGCTGCAAGAGATAAACCAATTGATCCGCAAACTCTGGCAATTTCCTGTATAACTGCACTATATTCAAAATAACCCATGCCACTACCGCCATATTTTTCCGGAACAAAAACTCCCATCAAACCCAATTTACCCATTTCTTTAAAAATGTGCAGGGGAAATTCCTGGCTTTCATCCCATTCCATTAAATGAGGTTTAATATTTTTTATAGCAAAATCCCTGGCGGTTTGTGCTACCTGTTCTGTTAATTCGCTTTGCTCAAAATTCATAACCTTACTAATCGTTGAATAGCAAATTTATACCTTTTTAAAATACTAATGATTGTTAGTTATTACTGAACAGTAAGATAAGGCGACACTTTATTAAATATTTCATCAGTAACTATCATTATTTTTTTTAAATCAGTTACATCTAAAAAAGTATTATGCTGTATCCTGTACTGCACTATTGCATTAGCCAGATTGTAACGGATATAGGGATGCAGTTTCATTTCATCAACAGTAGCCGTATTAATATTAAATTGTTTTATGGTACTATTATTTACCCATAATCTAGATTTAATATTTTGAAAAGTACTATCGGGTAAACCAAAAGTTTCAGCCAATTGCTCAACCTTATAAAAGCCCCCCAGTTTATCCCTGAAATTAGTAATACGTTGTGCCAGTTTACTTCCAATACCCGGTAAGTCAATAAAAACAGCGGTATCAGCATTATTAATATCGATGCTTACAGGGATGTATTTAATTTTTTCAAAAGTTTTTGGTTCATACGTTTTTTGGGTATAGTTATTTTCTTTTGCAGCTATTTGAATGTATGGTATTAACCGCTGCACTTCGTCGGAATGCAGCCCCCATATTTTACCAATATCTTCGGGTTTATAGAATTTACCCCCTTTTGCCAAATAGTTTTGAATTGTGGTAATAGTTTTATCCCTTAATCCCAACTTTTGCCAATCGGCAAAAGTAGTAGTGTTTGGATCAAAATAAAAAAGCGCTCCTTTACTTTTTTTATTATAATAATTTTTTTCGGAAGGCTGATAATAATTCTGATAATTATCTTCATCAAAATTTTTTTGTACAAAATGGTTTGCAGTATCCTGTTGTTTTACTTTTAAAATCTTAATTTCTTCTTCAAAGGCTGATGCATCCGTTTGTTTTGCTTTAACAAACAATGGATATAAAAAAGGGAGTAAAGTAAATAATAGTATCAAGATCAGCAAAACAATAGTGCCAATTCTTTCTTTTTTGGTAAATGTAAAATAGCCCGAAAGTAATAGTTTGCTCATAATGCAACAAAATGAATTGCAAAATAAGTTTTGATATTTGTTGAAACAATACCCTAAAGTGGTAATTTTTATAAAAAAAGTTCCATACCATCCCAGGCTAATTCAATTCCGGCAGGTAATATTGCATTAACGTCTTCGTGCCTGCCCAACTGGTGGCTTATGTGGGTAAAATAACTTTGGGATACCTCTATATGCTGTACTTCGGCAACAGCTTCATCCAATGTATAATGAGAAATATGCTTTTCATTACGCAGCGCATTAAGTACCATTACTTCACTTCCTCTTATCTTTTGTTTTTCTTCCTTTTCAATTTTATTGGCATCAGTGATGTAAGTGAATTTTCCAAACCTAAAACCAAGCACCGGCATTTTATGATGCCATACTTCTATTGGAATTACAGGAATATCGCCAATGTAAAAAGGTGTACCATTAATAGTATTTAAATTTATATCCGGTACACCTGGATATTTTTTATCTGAAAAAGCATATGCAAATTCCCTTTTTATTGCTTCTTCCGTCAATGAGTTGGCAAATACTTCCATGGGTTTATGCTGAAAAAAATTAAAGGCCCTAATATCATCCAGGCCCGCAACATGGTCTTTATGAGGATGAGTAAATAATACAGCATCCAATTTTTTTACTGCTGCCCTTAGCATTTGGTACCTGAAATCGGGAGTAGTGTCTACAACAACAGAAGTAGTATTACTCTGCACCAGAATACTGCTGCGCAATCGTTTATCTTTTTTATTAGATGATGAACATACCTCACACCCACAACCTATCATAGGCACACCACTACTTGTGCCGGTACCAAGAAATGTTATTAATAAGGGGGGGCATTGCATAAAGCAAAAATAGGCAATTGACAATAGGCAAAAGCCAATTGACTACAAAGATGATAGCAAATACTAAAGAATCAAGAATTTAAAGAGGTTAGTTTGCGTAAGGATCTATTTAAATCGTTTACCTGGATGCCTCTGCACTCATCACTTCTTCATACATCTTCTGGCTTTCTAAAGTAAGCGCATCAAAAACAATTTCTATTTGGGGCATTAAATCAATCATGGCATTAATTCTGCCTTCTATTTGAAAAAATTTATTAAGCACAATTACTTTTTTGGCTTGCAAAATGCAATACCCACTTTGGAAATTTCCTCTTTCATAACGGATTACGTAGCCTGATTCTTCCGCAATTTTTTCAATCTTATCTAATATATTTTGTGTGTATTTCATACCCTAAATCCCAAAAGGGACTTTTATAGTTTTCAAATTCAATGCAACTTCAATTAAAAGAATAGTTTTAAAAAATAAAATTTTCAACAATCGTTGATAAATAAAATCCATCATTATAATTATTCTCCCACCCCAAATGTAACGGAGGAAATTATTTATTCGTCATTCTAATTACAGGCACTATCATCTCTTCCAAACTTACGCCCCCATGCTGAAATGTATTGCGGTAATAATTTACAAAATGATTATAGTTATTGGGATAACACAAAAATAAATCGCCTTTTGCAAAAATAAATGAAGAGTTTACATTAGGCACTGGCAAACCAGCTTCCCGCGGGTCTCTAAAAGCTAATACTTCTTTGGCTTCATAATTTAAATTACGGCCGTGTTTATAACGAAGGTTTGCAGTAGTTTGCTTATCCCCAATTACTTTTGCAGGCGTTTTTACTCTTACACTTCCATGGTCTGTTGCAACAATCATAGTTAACTTTTTGTCGGCAATTTTTTTAAGTGCTGCATGCAAAGGTGAATGAGTAAACCAGCTTTCGGTAATACTCCTGTAACTGGTTTCATCGCCAGCCAGTTCTTTTAATACTTCCATTTCGGTTCGGGCATGACTTAACATATCAACAAAATTGTATACAATAATATTTATGTCATTAGTGAGCATATTATGAATATTATCTACTAGTTTTTGGCCGTCATGATTATTGGTAATTTTGGTATAAGAATATTTTAAATCAGTTTTTCCCATTTTTTTTAACTGGGCTTTAAAAAAATCTTCCTCAAACATATTTTTACCGCCCTCTTCATCATCATTTTTCCATTGTTCCGGAAATTGTTTTTCAATATCAATTGGCATTAATCCGGCAAAAATGGCATTACGTGCATATTGTGTAGCAGTGGGTAAAATGGCGTAAAAAGTTTCTTCTTCCTGTATACGGAAACTTTCTGCAAAAATTGGTTGTATTGTTTTCCATTGATCCAGTCGTAAATTATCTATAAGTACAAAAAACAAAGGCTTACCTTTTTCAAGATGAGGAAATACTTTATACTTCATCAGAGAATTACTCATTATTGGGCAAGCTGTACTTTTAGGATTTACCCATGATGCATAATTTTTTGAAATGAATTTAAAAAATTCGGTATTAGCTTCATTTTTTTGGGAATCAAATACTTCCTGCATTTCGGGACTATCACTTTTTTTCATTGCCAATTCCCAAAAAACTATTTTTTTATAAATCTCCATCCATTCATTATAATCGGGATTACTGTTTAATGCCATAAATAAACTACTGAATTGTTGCTGGTAAGATGATGTTGTTTTCTCAGCTACTAATCTTTTATTATCAATTAATTTTTTTAAGCTCAGCCACACCTGATTAGGATTCACCGGTTTAATAAGATAATCGCTTATTTGTGATCCTATAGCTTCATCCATTAAATTTTCGGCCTCATTTTTAGTAATTAATACAACGGGAAGATTGCTGTTAACTTCCTTAATTTGCTGAAGGGTTTGCAAACCAGTTAATCCGGGCATTGATTCATCCATTAAAACTACATCAACAATATTTTCTTTTACAAATTCCACTGCGTCAAAACCATTGGTTTTTGTTTGAACTTCGTACCCTTTGTTTTCTAAAAACATTATTTGAGAAGTAAGGCTGTCAATTTCATCATCCACCCAAAGAATTTTTGCTACGCTCATAATTTCAGTTTATATTTTTGTTACTTGCTTTTTAATAAATGGCTTTCCCCATCATTAATGGGAACTTATAGAATGCACTCCTGTAAAATCAACAATTTAAATAAAGTAAATTTCTTCTATACGCAGAAAATAATCAGACAAAAAATGTATGTAAGCAAATATAATGGTTTAACGTTTCTGAATTGTAGCTTTGTGCTGCATTAAAAATAAGTTTTAACAAATTAATATCAATCAATATTCAATAGAACTATGCCTTTTCGTAAAATAATTAATGATCCCGTTTACGGTTTTATCACAATTGATGATGAACTGATTTATCAAATTATTGCCCATCCCTATTATCAGCGTCTTCGCCGTATTAATCAAATGGCAATGGCTTATCTGGTATATCCTGGTGCTGTTCATACCAGGTTACACCATTCTTTAGGAGCATATCATTTAATGGGCAATGCTTTAAATGAATTAAAAAGTAAAGGAATTAATATAACCGCTGCTGAGGTACAGGCCTCAAAAATTGCAATCCTTTTACATGATGTTGGACATGGCCCCTTTAGCCATGCGCTTGAACATGTATTGATAGAAGGTATGCATCATGAAGAAATTTCATTAATGATAATGAAAGAACTGAACAAACAGTTTAATGGCCAACTGCAATTGGCTTTAGATATTTTTACCGGTATTCATTCAAAAAAATTTTTACACCAGCTTATTAGCGGACAATTAGATGTTGACCGAATGGATTATTTAACAAGAGATAGTTTTTTTACAGGTGTTAATGAAGGTGTAATTGGATACGACCGTATTTTAAAAATGCTTACTGTACATAATGGCGAATTGATGGTAGAAGAAAAAGGTATATATTCCATTGAAAAATTTTTGGTAGCCCGCCGGCTTATGTACTGGCAGGTTTACTTACATAAGACTGTGCTTTGTGCCGAGCAAATGCTGAAACGAATTATTAAAAGAGCCAAACAGATAAAAGCTCAGGCACCATTAATTTTAAACAAACTAATTAATGAGTCAAATAATAAATTAAGCATTGATGAATTTTGCGGATTAGATGATTATGATGTGTTTACCGCTATTAAAACATGGAGTACACATGAAGACATTATATTATCCATTTTATGTAAAGGAATTATAAACCGGCAACTTTTAAAAGTGAAATATTTTGGAGAACCGGTAGATAAAAATTTAATTGCAGAAAAAACTAAAGATGCCTGTAAAAAATTAAATATAATTGAAGAAGATGCACATTGGCTGGTATTTACAGGTGAAGCTGCAAGCAGTACCTATAATTTTGAAGATGAACATATTTATATCTTATTTAAAGATGATACAGTAAAAGATATTTCAGAAGTGGATAATGCTTTAATTAATCAAAATTTAAGGGGAAAGATTAAAAAATATTACATTTGTTATCCTAGATTATAGCATACATATAAAAACACTAAAAAATAGAAATTTAAACCATCAACCCCTACACAAACTATGCAATTTTCTGCAATTCAAATAGCATTGATTATTGGCGGCAAGGTAGATGGCAATGCCGATGTTACTGTAACTTCTTTTGGAAAAATTGAAGAAGCCGCACTTGGACAATTGGCTTTTTTGGCAAATCCCAAGTATGAAGAATATTTATACAGCTCCAAAGCATCTGTAATTATCATTAATGAAACACAGGAAATAAAGCAACCTGTTAATGCAACGCTTATCAGGGTTTCTGATGCATATTCTGCATTTGCTTTGTTACTGGATAAATACCAGCAAATACAACAGCATCAGTTAGTCGGTATTCAGCAACCGGTTTATATTGATGATACAGCAAAAATTGGGGAAAATGTTTTTATTGGCGCCTTTGCTTATGTGGGAAAAAATGTTGTCGTTGCCGATGGCGCAAAAATTTATCCCAATGTATATTTAGGTAACAATGTTACTGTGGGAGAAAATTCTGTTATTAATCCAGGTGTAAAGATTTATAATGATTGTGTAATTGGGAAAAATACTGTTATTCATGCCGGTGCAGTAATTGGCAGTGATGGCTTTGGTTATGCACCACAAGCCGATGGAACTTTTAAAAAAGTACCTCAGATTGGAAATGTAATTATTGAAGATGAGGTAGAAATAGGTGCTAATACAACAATTGATAGGGCAACAATCGGCAGCACTTTAATAAAATCAGGCGCCAAACTGGATAACCTGATCCAGATAGCCCATAATGTAGAAGTTGGAAATTTTACTGTAATTGCTTCACAGGTTGGTATTAGCGGCAGTACCAAAGTTGGAAACGGCGTAATTATAGGTGGGCAAGCTGGTCTTGCGGGTCATCTCCAAATTGCAGATAACGTAAAGATCAATGGACAAAGCGGGGTGAATAAATCAGTTAAAACAGCAGGTATTTCTATAACCGGAACCAATGCCTATGAGTACACAAAAGCAATGCGAAGTATGGCAATTGCACGAAACCTGCCTGATTTGGATAGGCGTATTTTTGAATTGGAAAAACAAATTGCAGCATTAAAAAATTTAGATAAAAAGGTTTAAAAAATGATTACTCCCTTAACAAACAAAAAATAAAACCTCGTTTATATACATTTATAACTTTAATGCCGTTATTGTAATCTAATATTCTGCATCACATAAATATAGTACCAGTGAAGTTGTTGCGTTATCATTTACTTTTTTTTGTTTTGTTTTGTTTATCAGTAAGCAGCAATTCACAAAGTATAAGCTTTACCGGCGTTATTCTGGATGCACATACCAATGAACCTGTTAGTTATGCATCTGTTTATTTTAAAAAATCAGGCATTGGAAAAACATCTGACAGCGCAGGCAATTTTTCATTTTACATCAGCAAATTTATAAAAGATACGCTTGTTGTTACCTATGTTGGATATGCCACGTACTATCTATCTATTAATGATTCGCTAAATAATAAGAAAACAGTAATACAATTACAAAGAGGAGCTGCAACAAACAGCATTACTGTAAAATCAAAATTTAATAAAGGATTGTTTTTGTGGAAAAAGATTATGAGTAAAAAGAAGCAATACAACAGGTACAATTTACCCAACTTTGGGTACGAAGCATACAATAAACTGGAAATTGATATTAAAAATTTTAAACCCGAAAAAGTAAAAAAGAATTTTCTGTTAAAACCCTTTTCATTCATTTTTGATAATATTGACAGTGTAACTGAAAAAGAACCTTTTTTACCGGCCTACCTTTTAGAAAGTGTGAGCGATTATGCATTTCAGCGTAATTCAAAAAAATTTTTCGAAAACATAAAAGCCAGTAATACCAAAGGTTTTGCAAATCAAAGTATTACTAAATTTATGGGTGTAATGAATCAAAATGTAAACACTTATGGCAATTATGTAAACGTAATGGACAAAGATTTTATTAGCCCATTTAATGATAATGCTGATGTGTACTATAATTTTTTTGTTCCCGACACACAAGTGGTTAACGGTAAAAAAATATTTCATTTTGTTTTTGCACCAAAACATTACGGGCAAAATACTTTTGAAGGAGATGCGTGGGTTTTTGGCCAAACTTTTCAAATTCAAAAAATAAATTTGTACCTGGGCAAAGATGCTAACATCAATTACATTGACCGCATAAGTGTGTTTCAGGAATTTATTCCTCTAAATGACAGTGTATATTTTTTAAGCAGGGATAAATTTTTTGCCGACTTTAAAGTTCTGGGTAAACAATCTCTTACATTCATTGGAAGAAAAACTACTTCGTACCGCAATATTATTATCAACAGCGATTCTATTACCAATTTATTTAAGCAGCAACCAGTTGAAGAGCTGGTAAAAAGCAGCCCCGGCAGCAATTTAAAAACAGATTCTGCATGGAATCTTTTACGCCATGATTCTTTATCAGCAAATGAAAAAGCCATCTATGCAACTGTTGATAAATTATTGCAAATGCCAAAATTTCAACGCCTGCAAAACACCTTAAAATTTATTGGTACAGGTTACAAGCAATTAACGAACTTCGAAATTGGCCCATGGTTTAACTGGATAAGCAATAATGCATGGGAAGGCACACGTTTGCGTTTTGATTTGGGCACCACAACAGGATTTAATAAACACATTTACCTGCACACCTATTTAGCATATGGCTTTGGCGACAAAAAATTTAAAGGAAAAGCAGAAGCTTTCTGGATTGTAAAAAGGGATCCCAAACGTTTTCGCTTACATCTTTCTTATGCTAACGATATTGATAACGGTATTAACCAGATTGGTGATGTTGGCCAGGATAATATTTTTTCGCTGGCTATACGAAAACCCAATACTACCCGGAAATTTTTACAGTTACAAGATCTACGTTTTGAAATATTCAATGAATTAGGCAAAGGGTTTTCTACTGAATGGTTTATCTCTCACCGGCAATACGATCCACTTAAAAATTTACCCTTTAAAACAACATTTCCTGTTAAAAATGGTGAGTCTCTTACAAATTTTGAAGTGGCTTTAAAATTACGCTTTGCCTATCTGGAGCAATTTGTAGAAGGCGATTATTTTCGTTATTCTGTCGGCACAAAATACCCTGTAGCAGAACTCTTATTAGCAAAAGGTTTTTCGGGTATTTTAAGCAGTGCTTACAGTTATACAAAAATTGCAGCATCTGTAAAAGACTACATGAAAATTTCTCCTTATGGTTCGTTTTCATATAAAATTTATGCCGGAAAAATTAATGGCACTTTGCCATTTACATTTTTAGAAAATCATCCGGGCAATGATATTTATTATTATAACCCGGGAAGTTTTAATCTTATGAACCGTTTTGAATATTTAAGCGATAAATATGCAGGTATTAATATAGAGCATAATATTGGTTCTGGGTTATTCCGGTATACCGCATTAACCCGCAAATTAAAATGGCGGCAATTTTGGAATGCAAAAGCGGTTTGGGGATCATTAAATAATGAGAATACAGCACTCAATAACAGCATGGATGATTTTAAAACATTAAAAGGTAAAACTTATTTAGAGATGGGTACAGGAATAGATAATATTTTAAAAATATTCCGACTAGATTTTATTTGGAGAATTTTACCAAGGCCATTACCGGAAAGTAAAGTTTCCCGTTTCGGGATTTTTGGCAGTTTCCAATTTCAGTTTTAGGCAGGTTAATAAGTTTAATGCTAAAAGTTAAAATCTTTATTCAAAATCTCCACTTCGATATACCAATGCAGTGCTATTTCCTTTGCACCCTAACTATGAACCATTAACTATTAACTATCTTATCTTTGCCAACAAAATTTTCAATACTAATGAACAATATCTTTAATTCAGACAAACAGCATACACTTACTGCACCAATAAGTATTTCGGGTACCGGCTTGCATACAGGAGTAAATGTAGATATGACGCTGAGACCAGCTAACCCGGGTTTTGGTTTTCAGTTTCAACGTATTGATTTACCAGGCATGCCAGTAATAAAAGCTGATTGCGATTTAGTAACGGATACATCAAGAGGTACTACTTTAGAGCAGGGAGATACTAAAGTAAGTACTGTTGAACATATTTTGGCAGCCCTTGTAGGAATGGGTGTAGACAATTGTTTGATTGAAATAAATGGCCCCGAAATACCCATTATTGATGGCAGTAGTGAACCTTTTGTAAAAATAATTGAAGAAATCGGTGTAATTGAGCAAGATGCTGCAAAAGCATGGTATACAATTGATACTAATATTTCTCATTATGATGATATAAAAAGAGTAGAGATGACTGCCCTACCTTCTACTAATTACCAAATAACTACTTTAATTGATTTTAACAGCCCTGTTTTAGGTACACAACATGCAAGTCTTAAATCAATAAATGAATTTAAAACTGAAATAGCTCCATGCCGCACTTTTTGTTTTTTGCATGAGTTAGAAATGTTACTTGATAATAATCTGGTTAAAGGAGGGGATATTAATAATGCTATTGTTGTTGTTGACAGACCGGTTACCGATGAAGAGATGAGTCGTCTTGCAAAAGCATTTGGCCGCACTAAAGTTGAAGTTAAAAGTGAAGGATATCTTAATAATTTAGAATTACGTTTTCCTAATGAACCTGCTCGTCATAAATTATTGGATGTTGTTGGTGATCTTGCTTTAATTGGTTACCCAATTAAAGCACATATTATTGCCAACAGGCCGGGGCACAGCAGTAATGTTGAGTTTGCTAAAAAAATTAAGCAATATATTAAAAAAAATAAACACACAAAAGGTATTCCAATTTATAACCCAAACCAACAACCGGTATATACACAACAGCAAATTGAAAAAACATTACCGCACCGTTTTCCGTTTTTATTTGTTGATAAAATAATTGAATTAAGCGATAAACTAATTGTAGGAATAAAAAATGTAACTTTCAATGAATTTTTCTTCCAGGGACATTTCCCCGGAAATCCAATTATGCCGGGTGTATTACAAATTGAAGCACTGGCACAAACAGGCGGGATACTTTGTATAAATTCGATGCCCGAAGGGCAATATGATACCTATTTTTTAAAAATAGATAATTGTAAGTTTAAACAAAAAGTTGTACCTGGAGATACTATGATTTTGAAAATGGAATTAATAGAACCCATACGCCGTGGTATATGTATAATGAGAGGGAGTGTGTATGTAGGCAATAAACTTTGTACTGAGGGTGATTTAACAGCCCAGTTGGTAAAAAGAACATAACCCTTTAAAACCTTATCTGTAAATTCGTAAATACGGTTTAACCAATTTATAAATTAATCAAATAAAAGCTTAACTGCTAAACTAAACAATGATTCATCCCCACACCTACATACACCCTAACGCCAAACTGGCAACCAATGTTAAAATTGATCCATTCAGTGTAATTCACCAAAATGTAGAAATTGGTGAAGGCACATGGATTGGCAGCAATGTTACCATTATGGAAGGAGCAAGAATTGGAAAAAATTGCCGAATTTTTCCTGGTGCAGTTATAGCAGCAATACCACAGGATTTAAAATATGAAGGCGAACAAACTTTTGTTGAAATTGGTGATAATACAACTATTCGTGAATTTGTGACCGTTAATCGTGGCAGCAAAGACAGGTGGACAACCAAAGTTGGTAACAACTGCCTTATTATGGCATACAGCCATATAGCACATGATTGTATTGTAGGAAACAATTGCATTATGAGCAACAATACACAAATGGCAGGCCATGTGATATTGGGAGACAATTCCATACTTGCAGGCATGTGTGCAGTTCATCAATTTGTACAAATTGGGCAACATGCTTTTATTGCCGGAGGTAGTTTGGTAAGTAAAGATGTGCCGCCATATATTAAAGCCGGTCGTACACCATTAAGTTATGCAGGTGTAAATTCAGTAGGTTTAAAACGCCGTGGTTTTTCATTGGACCGTATTAATCAGATACTTGACATTTACCGAATTATTTATAATAAAGGCCTGAATACTTCTCAGGCATTAAATTATATTGAAGAAGAGTTTCCGGCAACAGATGAAAGAGACGAGATAGTAACATTTATACGGGAGAGTGGAAGAGGAATAATTAAACGGTTTACTAAAGGAAGTATTGATGATGAGTAAATCTCTTCAACTCCTTGTAGGGAACTAGCGAAGACAGGCAGATAGCTCACTCTGTAAGGAAAATAATAGCAACAAATAAAATTGAACTCCCCCTTCGAGTTCTCCCGATTAAATCGGGAAGTTGGGATGAGGTACTATGCAAATAACCCTTAACAACGTGGGCAAAAGATTTAACCGGGAGTGGATTTTCCGCCACTGCAGTTACCAGTTTGAGCCAGGTAAAAAATATGCCATCACAGGTTCTAATGGTTCGGGTAAATCAACTTTGCTGCAGGTTATCTCTGGCTCATTAACTTATAACGAAGGCACTGTCGAAATCAAGCACAAACTACAAACAACGAACAACGAGCAATTGTATTCCTACATTTCAATCGCAGCACCTTATTTAGAATTGATAGAAGAAATGACTGCTAAGGAAATGCTGGATTTTCATGCTCAATTTAAGCCGCTCATAAATTCTCTTTCCAAAGATGAAATGCTGGAAACGGTAGGCCTTAAAACGGCAGTTAATAAACAAATACGCTATTACAGCAGCGGAATGAAACAGCGCTTAAAACTGGCGCAGGCTTTCTTCTGTAATACCCCCATTTTATTATTAGATGAACCAACCACCAACTTAGATGCCGATGGAACTGCATTGTATCATTATCTTATGAGCAACTATACAAAAGATAAATTAGTAATTGTAAGCAGCAACGATAAGCAGGAGTATGAATTTTGTGAAGAAGTGATAAGGATTGGGGATTATAAATAGATTATTTACTACCTCCTGCTCGCTATCAGCAAATTCAAATCGGTATATTTCAAATCAAACCTTTCACTCAAATAAAAATTGGTAAGGCTGCCTTTAAATAAATAAATACCGCTGCGGATATTTATTTTATACCAGATAACATTATCAATACCGCCATCATCGCCTGTTTCCAATAATAAAGGCATTAACACATTGCTAATGGCCTGGCTTGCGGTACGTGCAAAACCACTGGGGATATTGGGTACGCAATAATGAATTACATCATATTTAATAAATACCGGTTTTTCATGAGTGGTTACCTGGCTGGTTTCAAAACAGCCACCACGGTCAATACTCACATCCACAATCACACTGCCTGGCCTCATGCTGCTTACAGTTTCTTCGGTTACAACAATGGGCGTTCTACCACCGGCACTGCTTAATGCCCCAACAGCTACATCACAGGTTTTTAATTGCTTGGCTAAAATTTTAGGTTCAATAACTGAGGTCCATAACCGGCCGCCAATATTATTTTGCAAACGCTTCAGGCGGTAAATACTATTATCAAATATTTTAACACTGGCCCCCATTGCCAGTGCAGTTCTTGCTGCATATTCACCAACAATACCAGCACCAATAATTATAACTTTTGTAGGTGGAATTCCACTTATCCCACCAACCAAAACTCCCTTACCATTATTTGCATTGCTTAAATATTGCCCCGCAATAAGCATTACAGCACTTCCTGCTATTTCACTCATACTGCGTACAATTGGATTGTGGCCGCTGTCATCTTTTAAATTCTCAAAACTTAAGGCAGTTATTTTTTTATCCATCATCTTTTGTAAGATCTCCCTTTTCATAATGGATAAATGTATTGGTGAGATGATATACTGACCATATTTCAGCAATTCACATTCGCTTTCGCTTACAGGAGCACTTTTTACCAATATATCACATTCATAAACTTCTTTTTTTTCGTAGGCAATTTTTGCACCGGCTTCACTGTAGTCTTTATCATTGTAACTTGAACCTATACCGGCTTTTGTTTCCATCACAACCTTATGCCCATTAGCTATCAACACGCCTACTGCCTCGGGGGTTAGTGCAATACGGTTTTCGCTAAAGGTGTTCTCTTTAGGAATTCCAATAATTAATTCTGCACCCTTGGGTTTTATATCCAGAGTTTCTTCTAAGGTTTCGTAAGTAAAAGACGGAGATACAAAGGGTTTTGAAGTAGCCACGGTATTTTAATTGATAATTGTTTACTTAATAATTGATAATTTTTATGCATCTCAAATTACATTTTTTTTTGCAACCAGTAGCTAAAGGATGATTGCTAATTTTTAGAAACCTAATCTCACTTTTTTTCTGCATCCCTTTTATTTCAGGAAGTGGATAGCACACTGAGTTTTCTTGTATTGACATCTATAATAATAATTGTAAGATGAACTGTTGAATCAGGAAAAATACCGGGCGCCTTTTCTGGCCATTCAACAAGGCAGGTATTACCCGAAAGCAGGCAATCTTCCACACCAGTATTTATAGCTTCATTTTCGTCTTTAATACGGTATAAATCCATATGGTAAACAGTTTTTCCTGCCGCATCAGAATATTGATTAATTATTGAATAAGTTGGACTGGATTTGCTTCCTTTTACACCCATTTCCATACAGAGCGCATGTATAAAAGTGGTTTTACCCGCTCCCATTTCTCCATGAATTGCAAAAACAGTTTTTCCAGCCACAGTAGCTAAAAAATTTGCAGCTGCTTTATTGATATCCTCCAAGGTAAAAATTAACTCCATGTTGCAAATATATTTTCCTTCATTAGTAATTGAGTAATAAATACAAAGAATAATTTTACAAAATGGAAAAAGTAGATTGGAAAGTAGAAGGAATGACTTGTACAAACTGTGCTTTAACCATTAATAAATATTTACAAAAAGAAGGATTGAAAGATGTAAAAGTAAATTTTATTGGTGGAGATATAAGTTTTGAGTTGGATGGCAGTAAGTCAAAAGAAGAAATAACTAAAGGTATTGCCAACTTAGGGTATAAAGTAGTGAATGAAAATATGGTGCCCGATATTCAACATTCTACATTCAATATTCAACATCTCTTTTCCAATCATTTACAGCGCTTTCTTTTTTGTTTGCCTTTTACTTTAGTTTTAATGCTTCATATGCTTCCCTGGCATATTCATTTTTTAATGAACCCCTGGATACAGTTGTTTATTTGTTTGCCGGTTTTTTTTGTGGGTATGAGTTATTTTGGAGTAAGCGCAGTAAAAAGCCTGCAGCGGGGTATTCCTAATATGAATGTATTAATAGCCATAGGTTCATTAGCTGCATTTGTGTACAGTTTAACAGGCACCCTGGGTAATTTTGGGATGAACTATGTTTTTTATGAAACCACTGCAACAATCATTACGCTTGTTTTTTTAGGAGAATGGATAGAACATAAAGCAGTTTTTACCACACAAAAGGAATTAAACAAATTAGCATCTAACCAAAAGGTAATGGCTAATATGATTGCTTTTGATGAAGAACATAAAGAGTTAATTTTTCCGGTAGAAAATACAAAACTGCATACCGGTGATTTAATTTTAATAAAATCAGGAGAGCAGGTGCCAACTGATTGTAAAATTTTATGGGGCAACGCTTATGTAAGTGAGGCATTATTAACCGGAGAAAGCAAACCTATTCACAAGCATAAAAAAGATACATTAATTGGTGGCAGCCTGTTTACAGATGGCACAGTAAAAGCACAGGTAACTGCTGTTGGAAAAGACACAGTACTGAGTAATATTTTAAATTTAGTTAAACAGGCACAGGGAGAAAAGCCTCCGGTACAACAATTGGCCGATAAAATAAGTGCGGTATTTGTGCCCGTAGTATTGGGAATTGCAACCCTTACCTTTTTACTTAATTATTTTGCCTTTGATATTTCAGCTACTCAATCTTTAATGAGAGGTATTGCAGTACTGGTTATTAGTTGCCCCTGTGCCATGGGGCTTGCCACACCTGCTGCAATTGCTGTTGGTTTGGGCAGGGCTACAAAAAATGGCATTCTTTTCCGTAATGCAAAAAGCCTGGAATTATTTAAAAATATTAAAACTGTTGTGTTTGATAAAACCGGCACACTTACTAAAGGGCAACTAACAATATCAAATATTGTATGTAAAAATATTCAAGAAGATGAATTTAAAAGATTAGTTTTTTCTTTAGAGAAATTCTCCAACCATCCTATTGCAAAAGCAATAACTGCCGTATGGAAAATAAACAATCCCATCAACTGGAAAAAAATTGAAGAAATAAAAGGCATGGGAATAAAGGGAGAAGATAGTGAAGGTAACATATATCAATTGGGCTCTTATAAAATGGCTGCTGCTTTCTCAACTGAATCAAATCACACAGCCTACCTTTTAATAAATAATAACTTAGTTGGGTGGCTTGATATGGAAGATGAAATAAGAGAAGAGACCATTGATGTAATTAAATACCTGCACACAAAAAACATAAAAACAATTTTATTAAGCGGCGATAGTTTGGATAGATGTACAAGACTTGCCAAAATAGTTGGAATAGATAAAGTATACGCTGAGAAAACTCCTGAAGAAAAATTAAAACTAATTGAACAGCTTAATAATTTATCGCCTGTAGCCATGGTTGGCGATGGTATTAATGATGCCCCTGCATTAGCAAAAGCTAGTATTGGAATATCTATAGCCGATTCATCACAATTAGCCATGCAAACTGCTCAGGTAGTATTAACCAACAATGGTATTAAGCATTTACCTATGGCATTGGGCTTAGGCAAACAAACATTTATCACAATTAAACAAAACCTGTTTTGGGCATTTATTTATAATGTAGTGGCAATTCCTGTAGCTGCTGTTGGCTTGCTTCACCCCGGCATTGCTGCACTGGCAATGGGTTTCAGCGATGTGGTATTAGCAGTAAATTCAATAAGACTGAATTACAAAAAAGTAAATTAATTTCAACTTTAAATTATTTGATTTTGACTCCTCAGCAAATACTTAAACAATATTGGGGGTATCAAACTTTTAGACCTCTGCAGGAAGAAATAATTAATGCAGTACTGGAAGGTAAAGATACTTTAGCACTTCTTCCTACAGGTGGGGGCAAATCTATATGCTTTCAGGTACCTGCTATTGCTAAAGAAGGATTGTGTTTGGTAGTAAGCCCGCTTATTGCTTTAATGAAAGACCAGGTAGAAAATTTGAAGAAGAAAGGTATACAAGCTTTAGCTGTTTACAGTGGTATGAGTTTTATTGAGGTAAAAAAAACTTTGCAAAATGCAGCTTACGGTAATTATAAATTCTTATATGTTTCTCCTGAAAGATTGGAAACTAATTTATTTTTAGAATACCTGCCTGCCATGAATATCAGCTTGCTGGCAGTAGATGAAGCCCATTGTGTTTCGCAATGGGGTTACGATTTCAGGCCGCCTTATTTGCGCATAGCTAATTTAAGAGAATTGTTGCCAAATGTGCCGGTTTTAGCTTTAACTGCATCAGCTACAAAAATTGTGCAGGATGATATTTGTGATAAATTACAGCCCACAAATACTGGTAAGGAAGGATTTAAAGAACCGATCAGAAAATCAGGTACAAACAATATTACATGGCAAATATTTCAACAGTCATTTGAAAGACCAAATCTTTCTTATAGTGTTTTTAATGCCGCTTCAAAGCAGAATAAATTACTGGAAATTTTAAAGAACGTTTCAGGCTCTGCGATAGTTTATTGCAAAACCAGAAAGCATACCAAAGAAATTGCAGATTTGCTTAGAATGAATAATATTAATGCAGATTATTATCATGCTGGTTTAAATAATGAAGAAAGAAATAAAAAGCAGGAAAGCTGGATTGCCAATAAAACAAGGATAATAGTTTGTACCAATGCCTTTGGTATGGGCATTGATAAACCTGATGTAAGAGTAGTCGTTCATTACGATGTACCGGATTGCCTGGAGAATTATTACCAGGAAGCAGGAAGAGCAGGAAGGGACAGCAAAAGAGCTTATGCTGTTTTATTATATGGGAATAAAGAACTGGAGGACTTACAACAACAAAGTGATATCAGGTTTCCAAAAGAAGCCGAAATAAAGAAAACTTATACCGCTTTAATGAACCATTTGCAAATTGCAGCTGGTAATGGAGAAGGAATAAGTTATGATTTTGATATAGCCACTTTCACTGCCGCCTTTAAAATTAATATACTTACCGTTACTTATTCTATTAAAGCACTGGAACAGGAAGATATAATTAGTTTTAATGAAATGGTGTTTAAACCTGCAACAGTTTTAATGGTTGCAAACAGAAATGATTTAACTGAGTTTGAAAAACTTTATCCCGATTTAGATCCAATCATCAAAGGTTTATTACGTTCTTACGAAGGTATTTTCGATTTCCCTGCAACTATTTATGAAAGCCAATTGGCCAAGTTTATAAAAAAAGAAATTGATTCAGTTAAAAAAGAATTAAAACTATTGAATGATTATGGTATAATTCTTTACAGTCCACAAAAAGAAAAACCGCAACTTACTCTTTTAAAAAACAGGATGTATGCAGATAGTTATTCCATTAATACAGTTGATTATTTAGAGCGAAAAAGAAATTTTGAACACCGTGTTTCAGCTATTACCAACTATATCATCAATAACAACCAATGCAGGGGTAAAATAATTGCTTCGTATTTTGCTGCCAATGCCAGAAATACCTGTGGCATTTGCGATAATTGTATTAATGAAAAGGCATTGATCATCACCAAAGAAGAATTTGAAAATATCTCATCTGGAATTATACAACTGGTAAAAGAAACAGCTTTGCCTTTTAATGAAATTCAACATCTTTTAAAAGGAGTTAAAAAAGACAAACTTTGGAAAGTGATCAACTATTTACAGTCCGAAAATAAAATATCTGTTAATAAGGAAGGTAACATACTTGTATAAGAATCTGTTATTGTGCTGTTTATCAATGTTTGGACATTAAGGGAGCAATAAGGAAGGGTATAAAATAAAAAAAGGGACCAAGATAGAAATCTAGTCCCGCTTTAAAATCCAATATCCTATGAAAAACCGAAACGAAGATAATGATGTAAACACTATTTTACAACATTTTTATGAAATACTTTAAAACTATTTTATTGTGTAACTACTTAAATTAATATGTCTAAAGAACACAATTATATTATTTTATTACTTGTAAATCAATTACTTATACCATAAATATATTTATTTTATTGCCTTATATCCCCCTGTTTTATACAAGTAATTTGCCCCCTGGTACCATGCAATTGCTTCATTTATGAGTGCCTTTTCTGGGGTTATTTTTACTGCAATCCCGGTTACAAAGTTTTGCTCAAACATTTCAATTTTCTTCTGGGGAGACAATATTACCAGCCTTCCATCCCTGATATACCCCATATTCTGATAGGTGCTTATAAAAGCTCTTTCTCTTCCAGCTGCCATCTTATATACATCATATCCCATAAAACGGCTTGTGTAATTGATATTCATCATTCCCAAAACCGTA
>JAYUTC010000362.1:0-3117 GCA_043755395.1 Ferruginibacter sp. | reverse complement strand
AACATCTGCTTGCCTGTTAAGCCTTGCTGAAAGCAGTTTTCGAACCTGTTCGGTTTTTTCGAATAATAACTTTCTTCGGTCATTGTATTGTCTTCTGCTAATTATATTTTTAAACTCATGCTGATATTCAGCTGCAATTTTTGAAAACAAATAATTCTCACTGTCAATACTCAAACACTCCGCAGTAAGGCTCAACGCAATTACTTCTATATCAGAAAATTATTATTCGAAAAAACAGAACAGGTTCGAAAACTGCTTTCAGCAAGGCTTAACAGGCAAGCAGATGTTTTTGCAATAGATTCGATGCCCATTGAAATTTGTAAAATATCAAGAGAGCACAGAAATAAAATGGGTAAAGAATCAGTTCATCATTGTCCGGATAAAGGGTACTGTGCTTCACAGAAAAAATATTTCTATGGATACAAATTGCATAGTGTTTGTTCTGCATCAGGAGTTATAGAATCCTTAGATTTAACAAAGGCAAGTGTACATGACGTTCATTACTTGAAAGATGTAAAACAATTGTTTAGTAATTGTATAATAACAGGCGATAAAGGATACATTAGCAGGCAACATCAAATCAACCTGTTTGAAACGGCGGGTATTGATTTGGAGGTGCCGTTAAGAAATAATCAAAAAGAACAAAAGCCAAAGATGTGGATTTTGAAAAAAGTGAGAAAGAGGATTGAAACGGTTTTTTCTCAGCTGTGTGACCAGTTTATGATACAGCGTAATTACGCCAAATCCTTTGCTGGCTTAAAGTCCAGAATATTAGCAAAGGTTACTGGATTTACTATTTTGCAGTTCTTAAACAAATTTATTTACAACAAACCTGTAAGCAGAGTTAAGCATGCACTGGCTAATTAATTCCGCCAACGGGTTATAGTTGTATAAATTTAAAAAAGCAAGCTCTATTAGGGGTGTTCCAGTAAATGTGTAATGCACATTGGTATTGGTTTTGGTGATAATTAAATATTAAAAAAGCCTCACTATGGCACAAAATGTGTTCAAAGTGAGGCAAGATTAATATTTAAGAACTATGGCAAATTTACTATTTTCTCACCAACAATTATTGCACGAAAGATTTTTACAAACTGATTTGGGCCAATTGTATTTATCAATTCCTTTTGATCCATTAGCAGCAACAATTCCCTCTCCCAAACATACCCAAAGCGGTAAAGGCTGCAAACCCTGGTTTGATGTAAAAGGCGGCATAGCTTTACAATTTTTAAAACATTATTTATGCTTGAGTGATGAGTTGCTGATGCAACGCATTAATACAGATTGGAGCATGCAGCTTTTTTGTGGTATCCAATTAAAACCAACCGAGGTAATAAAAGATACCAACCTGCCCAGTTACTGGCGTGGCTATATTGGTAAGTATTTAGACATTCCATCTATGCAGCAAAAATTTGCTGCTTACTGGAAAGTTGATATGAGTAGTATTAATTGCAGCAGCGAAGATGCTACTTGCTATGAGAGCCGCATGAGTTACCCAACGCCTGTAAAACTGTTGTGGGATTGCTGCAACAACACTTACTTAAGTTATAACAGCATTAAAAAACAATTACAGCAGCGACGCAGCAGGTGTAATTATGATAACAGAAAAAAAGAATTTTTATCTTACCAAAAAACAAAGAAGAAAACCAAAAAACAAGAGAAGAAACTTATAAAAAAACTCCTCAAATTTTTACTTCGTTTACTTAACCTGCACCGCACCATAGTTACAGCAAAGCAAATAAATTTATCTGCCAAACAAAAACAGCAACTGCTTACCATCACTGCAGTATACGAACAGCAGCACAGTAAAGTATATGGCAAAGTGGAGCAGATAAAAGACAGGATTTTAAGTTTAAGCAAACCTTATATACGCCCCATAGTACGGGGCAAAGAAACCAAAGCAGTAGAGTTTGGTGCTAAAGTAAATAAGCTGCAGATAGACGGCATTAGTTTTATAGAACACTTTAGTTACGATGCTTTTAATGAAGGCACAAGATTGCAAAACTGTATAGCGCTGCACCGGAAATTATTTGGAAAATGTACCCATCACAGTGCAGATAAAATATATGCCACCAACGCTAACAGAAGCTATTGTACCACACAAAAAATAATTACCAATTTTATTCCCAAGGGCAAACAAAAACAAGCACACCTGGAACAAAGTAAGATAATGAGGGTTGTACTTGATAAAGAAAGAGCAACAAGATTGGAAGGAAGTTTTGGTAACGAAAAAAACCATTACCTGCTGCAAAAAGTAAATGCCCGAAATGCTGTTACCGAAAAGTGCTGGATATTTTTTGGGATAATGGCAGCCAATGCATCCATTATCACCAACCGAAGACAGGTGGCAATAAAACAAGCAGCATAACGTAACACTGCAGAAATAAAAAACGCCAACTGAAAATTGGCGTGTATAAATCTATTGCCCAATGACTAAAATTGTTACTTCAAAACAAAAGCTGCAGCCCAAAAATCACATCGTTATTGTTGATAAAACAAAAATCAGTTCCCCAAATATTTATAAATAAATATTATTTACAATTACAGGAATACCCTTGCTAAACTCTTGGAGGGTTTTCTAAAAAATTCCCGAAGTATTTAACCCAACCCTCCAAGAGTTAGTTAAGATAGATTTATGAATCGAATAAAGAAAAACTTATCTGCACCACCTCCTTTGTTTTATCCATAATCTTAAACCGGTCATCAATACGCATACCAATTACCCACAATATTTTTTTATTACTTTCTACTACCCACACTTTTTCTTTTTGTGTAAGCGATAATTTTTGATCGATAAAAAAACGGCTGAGCTTTTTCTTTTTCTGCATACCAAGCGGATAGAAATAATCGCCTTGTTTCCATTTGCGTAAAAGCAATGGGAATTTAATTTCGGCAGCATCAACTTCTGCAATGTTGCTTTCCCGTTGCAATTTATGATCCGCAGTTTTTATCATTTTCAAGTTCAACAAACCATCTCCAAATTCAATACGCTTATCTCCTTGTTCTATTAAAATATGTTGAGCAAGTGTTGACCCATTTACTGAAATGATAAGCCAGTTGCGATTTTTGAGAACACGATGCGTTGGCGAATCTATATATTTTCCGCTTTCAGATTTT
>JAYUTC010000361.1:0-3122 GCA_043755395.1 Ferruginibacter sp. | reverse complement strand
GGGAATGAAACTGATAAAGCCCGGTGGTTTCTTAGTTACATCAAGCTGTACCAACCTGGTGCAGCCCGAATTATTTTTAGATACTATTCAAATGGCCGCAAATGACGCTAAAAGAAAAATACGCCAGGTAGCATTTAATTCACAATCAGCAGATCATCCTGTGATAAGAGGACAGGAAAACACACACTATCTGAAATTTTTGATTATACAAGTAATGTAATGAAGAAAAAAGAGAATTATTTTACTACTTGAAATTTACCGGAATCTACGATCTTACCATTTTTATCCCGTAGCTGGTAAATATAAATGCCGCGGTAAAAATCATCTAAACGCATATTAATCCTGGGGGGTACTTTATTTATCTCATTTACTTTTTTTCCCATAAAATTATAGATCTGAAGGGAAAAAGATTTATCATAACCATACAGGAAATCAAAATTAATTGATGTAGTGGCAGGTATCGGATAAGGCTTTACTAATTTTGCAACGGGATCACCAGAACCTGGTGTTTTATTTTGTGCAAAAGATGTAAAAGTTATTCCAATAAATAAAATTAGTATGTAAAAATACTTTTTCAACATAGTAAAAATATGTAAAATCTTTCAAATAATCAACACATCGTAGATTACTATTTATTACTTATATATCTTAAATATATATGAAAGTTTTCCATATTTCAGTATAACGGAAAATATCCCCCAAAAGTATCATTTAAGTGAATCTAATACCCGGTTTATTGCCATAAAATCCGGCAAATCGCCTGCAGTTTCCAGAACTTCAGCGTATTGAACTATGCCTTTTTTATCAATAATAAAAGCTGAACGTTTACTAACTCCTTTCATCTCCAATATCCAGTCATTATACAAACAGCCATAAAGGGTAGATACTTCTTTATTAAAATCGCTTAAAAGCGGAAAATTATATTGTTGGTCTTCTTTAAATTTTTTTAGCGTAAAAACAGAATCAACAGATATGCCTATTACCTGGGCATTACCATTACTGTAGCGGCTGATATCATCTCTTACAGCACATAATTCCCTGGTACAAGTACTGGTAAATGCCTGCGGAAAAAATAAGAGTAAAATATTTTTACCAGTAAAGCCTGTAAGATTTACTTTCTTTTTATCCGTGTCGAATAAACTGAAATCCGGGGCTGGTTTTCCCGTTTCAATTTTCATAATGCTGATTTTTTGTTTTTTGTAAAGATAGGTGTTGTGTAAAAATTGTTAACAGGTATTGCCTTCTTTTGGTTTAATTAGCAGACTGATTTTTAACTAAAACCAATTTTATTATGAACAAGAACATTACAGAATTAATCGGAACGATGTTCCTGGTGATGGGGGCAGCACTGGGTGGAGCAATAGGTGCATCACTTGCGCTGATGGTGATGGTCTATGCCGGTGGGCATATTTCAGGTGCACATTATAACCCGGCCGTAACCCTGTCTGTCTGGATGAGGGGCAAAATTGAGATTAAGGATGCAGTGATGTACTGGGTATTTCAATTTGCAGGCGCTACGATCGCTGCTTTAATAGTAGCTTATGTATTTAAAATAGAAGGTGCCGGTGGTTGTGTAATTGCTGATGACGGGGGTACCAAAGCGATCATTGCCGAATTGCTTGGGACTTTTGCATTGGCCTATGTGGTATTAAATGTAGCTACAGCTAAAGGAACCAACGGAAATAGTTTTTATGGCCTGGCTATCGGTGGAACTGTTTTGGCAATGGCTACAGCCCTGGGGCATTTTTCGGGGGGTGCTTTTAATCCGGCCGTGGCGTTAGGGTTAACAATTCAGAAGACCTTTTGCTGGGACCAGATCTGGATGTATTTTGTTGGAACGCTGGGAGGAGGGGCATTGGCTGCCATCATTTTCAGTTTAAATAATCCGGATGATAAATAGATTCATCAGTTATTAGATTTTAAAAACCCCTCTGAAAAGAAGGGTTTTTTTTGTTATCCAAACAATCCATAAAAACAAAAATCTTTAGTTTGTTAGCACACGATTTTTGAAATTAGGATGGAACATTTAAATAAATAGTTTACCAGGGAGTGGTTTAATAAAGGATGGCCTGCCGGAGGCTCTTATCATAGGGTTTATTTTTGTAATTTTTGGTTTCAGAGAATCATAGGTATAAACGGTTATTTCTGTTCTTTAGTATAAAAAAGCAGCTAAAACGACCTGCTCATTCCGGGCTGGTTTATAGGTAAAATTGAATATGATCTGATGAAATAAAAAAAGCCCCACAGCAGCACTGTGGGGCTTTTTTTATAATCAAAGACTGAATTAACTATTATTTTTTGTTACAGTAGTAGTTGGTTTTGAACTCTTGGAATTTTTAGCTGGTTTAACTACAGGAGCTTCGGCTTTTTTCTTTGCCTCATTTTCAACTACCCATTTTTCGTATTCTTCCGGGCCTAAAACATCGCCACTGATGGTTATACTTTTCATTTCATCAATACCTGCAAATTTAACAGTAAGGTGTTTGTCAAAATGGCCCACAGTTGCGGCATTAAATTTCGCAGTAATGAAACCTGTAGCACCGGGTGCAATTGGAGATTTTGTATAATCACCCATAGTACAGCCACAGGTTGGGTTAGCCTGTTCAATAATCAACGGCTCTTTGCTAATGTTTGTAACTACAAACTTCACTTCTTTAGGATCGTTTTGCTTAAGGGTTCCCTGGTTAATTGTTTCGGTTTCAAATTTAGCTACATCAGCCACGGTTTTTTGTGCAAACATAACTGAAGCGAAAGCTAAGGCCATTGTTGATAATAATAATTTCTTCATGTTCATTTTGTTTTTATTTGGTTAATTATTTTTAAAATCATTTAATCCTTTATTTTCCGGAGCAGAACTTCCGGGAGTTTTCCAAACTTCACCCTTAATAGTAATTTGTTTGGTTTGTGTTTCGTTATAAGATACAGTGATAAATTTTGTAAAAGGCCCTTCCGCAGCTGCATTATATCCCACTGTTATTTTTGTTTGTTCACCAGGGGCTATTACTTTGTCTTTTTCCCATTCGGGTGTAGTACAACCGCAACTGGCATTAACATTAGCAATCTTTAGTGGTATATTACTTTTATTAGTTACCTCAAAAATATGGGTAACGGGTTTTCCCTGC
>JAYUTC010000360.1:0-3126 GCA_043755395.1 Ferruginibacter sp. | reverse complement strand
AATTTATCCTGCATTTTTATTACTACCATTTCTTTGCGGTTAATAAACTGGATACTGTCCAATACCTCCATATCCCCACTCGCTTTAACGCCTTTTGTTTCGGGACTTACAATAAAATCTTTGCCGGGTATTAAATTTTTGCCATTAACATTTACTTCCATTTTACCTGGAAAAGTATTAACCGGATAATTGAACTGCTGAAAATAATTTTTACCTATTGGCTCCAGGCCATATGTTTTAAATTCATTGGAAAGAAAATCAGCTGTTTTTTTCATACCATCATTGGTATATCCTCTTCCCCAGAAATAAGGAGAAGTAAGTGTATCTACCATTTTTTTTCCAAAGGATAAATTTTGTGCAAAGGCAACAGAGGAAAAGGAAACTAAAAATAAAATAAATATTTTTTTCATCATCATTTAAAAATTGAAGCTATTTTTTACCATCCAGCACAATCACAATTTCCCCCTTTACCGATTTTTCTTTAAAGTAATCATATACTTCCTGTAAGTTGCCCCTTTTATTTTCTTCAAATTTTTTCGTCAACTCACGACTTACGCAACATTGCCTTTCTGCTCCAAAATATTGAATGAATTCATTTAGCGTTTTTACTAATCGTATGGGGCTTTCGTAAAATACCATGGTTCTTTCTTCTTCAGCTAATTTTTTCATCATTGTTTGGCGACCTTTTTTTAAAGGTAAAAACCCTTCAAAGCAAAAACTGTTCATCGGTAAACCACTGTTTACTAAAGCGGGAACAAAAGCTGTGGCGCCGGGTAAACATTCAACCCTGATATTATTTTTAACACATGCTCTTACTAATAAAAAAGCGGGATCGCTGATTCCGGGAGTACCGGCATCGGTAAGTAATGCAATGGTCTTACCTGCTGCCATTTGCTCCGTTAAGTGGGCAACTATTTTATGTTCGTTGTGCTGGTGATAAGGAGAGATGGGTTTTTGAATTTGATAGTGATTCAATAAAACAGATGATGTTCTGGTATCCTCTGCCAAAATTAAATCAACAGACTTTAATACTTCCACTGCCCTGAAAGTAAAATCAGCCAAATTACCTATGGGAGTGGGAATGATGTAAAGCATGTGTGGATTGTTGATTGCAGATTGTTGATTGCAAATTTTTAAGCACTATTAAATTTACATTCTGAAATCGAAAATCTAAAATTATTTAAACGGCTGTTAATTCATAATACTCCATTACCGGATTTGCCAACAATTTTTTTGCAGCTTCCCCCGCTGACACCAATGCTTCATCTTTGGTGTTAGCTTCAATTTGCAAATCGATATGTTTACCAATTCTAACATCGGCAACATTTATTATCCCTAGATTTTGTAAGCCACCCATTACTGCTTTTCCCTGGGGGTCTAATAAATCTTTAAGCGGCATTACTTTTACCTGTACTGTAAATATCATGATTGTTATTGTTTGAAAAGCAAAGATAAAATAATGTAGGCAACGAACACCAGGGGAACTGCCAGCCATTGCAAAAGAAGGGCAGCAACCAGGGCGATTACCAGTAAAATTATTTTGGGTAAATTATTTTTTATAGTAAAATCTTTAAACTTTAAAGCTAATAATGGTAATGTGGAAACCATTAACCAACTTATTAAAATAATAATACCATATAATACCCATTTATTAGTAAGCCATTCACTAACATTAATAAAACTATTTTCAAAATGCAAGATTAATGGGAAAGAGGCAATTACTAATCCGGCAGCAGGTATTGGCACTCCCTTAAATCCATAGGATTGTGATTTATCAAGATTAAATCTTGCTAAACGGTAGGCACCGGCACAAGCAACTATAAAAGCTGGTAACAACCATATAATGGATGTGTCTAATCCATTTTCTTCTTTTATAAAACTAATACGTAATAACTGATACAAAATAACAGAAGGTGCAACACCAAAACTTACTACATCACTTAAGGAATCTAATTGTTTTCCCATTTCGGATGTTGCATTTAATAACCGGGCAACAAAACCATCTAAAAAATCTATAATTGCAGCAGCAATAATAAAATAAGCCGCAATAGATAATTTTTCCGGAATGTTATAGTGTGTACTTAAATCTTCTCCAACATAAATGGAAATAGTTTCTGTTTGCAAAGCAAAAACAATGGCTATACAGCCAAGAAATAAATTCAATAGTGTAAAAATGTTGGGAATCTGTTTAATCATTATATTTTTCTATTTTTCATTAACGCTTCAATATCTTCAACAGTAATAGGAATGTTTTTCATCAAATCTTTATTACCATTTTTAGTAATCCAAAAATTATTTTCAATCCTCACCCCCATTTTTTCTTCCTCAATATATATACCGGGTTCTATTGTAAATACCATACCAGCTTTTACTGGTTCAGTTCTTGTACCTAAATCATGCACATCAATACCTAAATGATGGCTTATGCCATGATATAAATATTTTCTATATGCTCTGTTTTCAGGATCTTCATTTTTAATTTCGCCTTTTCGCAATAATCCAATTTTTAAAAATACCTGAGTAGCTTCTTCGCCAACTTTTTCAGTATAATCAATTATACTAATGCCTGGCTTTAAAATACTTGCAGCATAATGATGTAAATGAAGACAAGCGTTGTAAACCGTTTTTTGTCTGCGGCCAAATTTCCCATTAACAGGTATTGTTCTGGTTAAGTCGGCACAATAGTTACCATATTCTGCACCAAAATCCATTAAAATTAATTCCCCTTCTTTACACTCCAGGTTATTTTCTACATAATGTAAAGTTCTTGCCCTGTCGCCACTTGCAATAATGGAACCATAAGCAGGTCCACTTGATCTTTGTTTTAAAAACTGATGATAAATTTCTGCTTCAATTTCATACTCCATTACTCCTGGCTTAATAAATTGTAACAAATGCCTGAATGTAATATCAGTAATATCAATTGCCTTCTGCATCACTTCTATTTCCAATGCAGTTTTTATTCCTCTTAAGTCTTTTAAATTTTTTGCACTGCGTTTATAATTGTGTAATGGGAATCTTTGTTTCATTAATTCAGCATATCTATAATCCCTTACAGGAACCAGGTTTGCTTTGCGGTCATTTTCATTGCTGTTTAAATAGATTGTATCTACCCAATGAACCCAA
>JAYUTC010000359.1:0-3131 GCA_043755395.1 Ferruginibacter sp. | reverse complement strand
CCACTCTAAAACCTAAACGAAATTCTACCCTTATTATATCGTTAGGAATAATATGCTCAACAGAGTATTCGCTGGTATAGGGGTCATCCATAGTATCTACATGTACAAACCAGTAAATATCGGCACGCTTGGGTTTACCGCTAAGAATACTGTAAATAATTTTATGCTCAATTTCTTTAGGGTTATTGGCGCTGGTCAGGTACACCAAATGTGTAGCGTATTTTGGAACAGTAATATCATTGCTCAATTCTTCCAGTTTAGAAATATATTCTTCCAGCCTTACAAATTCTACATAGCGATTTTTAATTTTTCGAGCCCTGAACCATACATACATTATTGCAAATAAACCTCCACCCACAATCAAGGTTACATAACCACCATGAGGAAATTTTTCGAGATTGGCAATTAAGAAACTTATTTCGATAGCTAAAAAAATTATCAGGAAAGAATAAATCCAAAGTGGCCGGGCTCTTCTGGTTATCAAATAATTGGAAAATAAAATTGTTGTAGCAAGCATACATAAAGTTATAGCAAGACCATAAGCTGCACCCATTGCACCAGAGTTTTGGAAGTACAGCACAATACCAACACAACCGGCAAATAATAAAGTATTGATACCCGGAATAAATAATTGTCCTTTGGCTTCTGATGGATAATTTATTTTCATTTTGGGCCAAAGATTTAACCGAATAGCCTCGCTTATTAATGTGAACGAACCACTTATTAATGCCTGGCTTGCTATAATTGCAGCAGCAGTAGCTATTATAATACCAGTTAATAAAAACCAATGGGGCATTACTTCAAAAAAAGGATTTTTTAAAAGAATTGAACCGGGTATTTGTTCCAGCATATTAATTGTAGCAAATGTTTTTCCTGTGCTATTATGTAATAGCCATGCTCCCTGGCCAAGATAATTTAATATTAAAGCTGTTTTTACAAAAATCCAGGAGTACCGAATATTTGCCCGGCCACAATGTCCTAAATCGCTATATAATGCTTCGGCTCCCGTAGTACATAAAAATACTGCCCCAAGCAACCAGAAACCCTTAGGATAAATTGTTAAAATTTTAATGGCATAATAAGGATTAAATGCTTTAAAAATACTCCATTCGTCTGATATATGTGATATGCCCAATACTGCCAACATACCAAACCAAATTAGCATTATAGGGCCAAACATTTTACCAATAGATGCTGAACCAAACTGCTGCATAAAAAACAATACTGTTAATATTCCCAACACAATTATGATGATACTTTTTTCAGTAATATCCTGCAGTGCAGGAATATTGCGAAGACCTTCTACAGCAGCCGAAACAGAAATTGGCGGAGTTATCATACCATCAGCAAGTAAAGCTGCACCACCAATCATAGCAGGAATAACCAACCATTTTTTTTGCCTTCTAACAAGTGTATATAGCGAAAATATACCCCCCTCACCCCGGTTATCTGCTTTTAGTGTGAGCACTACATATTTAAAAGTAGTTTGCAAGGTTAATGTCCATATAATACAGGAAAGCCCACCTATAATTAACAAAGGTTCAATTACTTTACCATTAATGATTTCACTAAAAACATAGAGCGGAGAAGTACCAATATCGCCGTAAATAATACCCAGGGCAACTATTAAGCCGGCTGCGGTTACCTTATTAACTTGTTTAGACACGATAAATAATTTAATGTTCAGAAGTGCTTTAATACGATTGCTACTAAAGCCCTGCAACAGTATTCCAAATCAGCCTTAATGGATGCTTAGAAAGCCGTTTTTAAAAAATAGGTACAAATGTAGAAGTAAAACCTATAAACAGGGTGAAATATTTTTTTAGTGATGGAAATTGTTAATCTCCCAATCTCTTTGCTCTCCTCTTTTAAGTGATACAAGTTAATCAGCTACTATTACCAGTTTACTACAATATTATAAAGAGAGCAAAACCCTGGTTAAAAAAAAGTTTATACAACGTGTAAAATGACTTGCTTTTAAAACATAAAACTTTCTGTTTTTATTTAACCAGTCATAGGCTATAAAGATTTTCTATGACCGCACAGATTTTTCCTGCCTTACTTTCTTGGCTCGCAAAGGCGGAGGTATCAGGAAAAAAATGTTGAATAAAAACAGAATTTTTATAGAATACCGGTTTTTATTGACACCTTTACTTATAATATTATATAGGTTCAGTTAAAGTTTACTATATGAAAAAGATATTCGTAATTACAGCAATTTTGCTGTTTGGTTATTATGGTTTTTCGCAGGACACTGTAAATACTATTATTATCCCAAAGGATGCTATTGACCCTACTTCGGCAGTAGCAGGGGGGCAGTTTGCCATAGTAATGGAGGAGGGAGCTATTTATTCCAATGAAAACAGGTATCAGCTTGGTGCCAACGTCAATTGCTACGACAAGACTACAGCCATTACTACCATAACCTATTTTAAAGCACAGATGGAGGAAGAATATAAAGGCAGAAGGATCAAATGCTGTTTTAAACTATCGCCCTATACCGGCGGACAGCTTGCAACTTGGCAGGGTGCGGAATATATTGACAAAGACGAGAAGGAAAACCTGAAACAGGTAAATCTTGTATGGGAAGGATTGATGGGTGATTGTGTTGTAGTACTAAGGGTTGCCATGGACACCGAAACTAAAGCAAGAAAATATCTTGATGCCATGATAGCAAAAGCAAAAGGAATAGATTTTACAAAACTTTAGGCAACCGGCAAACAATACTATCTACCATTGTTTGTAGCTCACAATCCTTTAAAAAGTGTATCGTCATTTGGACGCACACAGCAACAAAACTCCACCTTCGTAAATATCCAAAAGTTTTATTAGTGTGTAAAGTACTAAAATAGGTTAAAGCTAAAAAAATAGATAAGTACACAAAAAAAATAAACTAATAAACTGAATAAATAATGACAATATACATAGAACAAAATTTAAGACTTGAATTGATTTCTGAAATTCACTCAAAACCAATATTTGACTTAGTTGACAAAAACAGATTGCATTTAAGAGAATGGCTGTCGTTTGTTGACAGCATGCAAACTGTTGAATTCGCTGAAAGTTTTGTGAAAGGAACAATGCAACGAAATAAAGACGGCTATGAATTTTCCTTTTTAATTATTGCTGAT
>JAYUTC010000358.1:0-3132 GCA_043755395.1 Ferruginibacter sp. | reverse complement strand
ACAGTAGGACTGAATTTAATAAACAAAATAGATTCCGCTTCTGTACTGTCTGTAAAAAATAAAATAGTGCAGGCATATAATTCTTTAAATAAGAGAGTATATACTTACAGTGACAATGCGGGTGATACCCTTCACATAGGGAATGCTATATTGGATGATTCAAGGGTGAAGAATATCATTTTTTTTGAAGAGGGCACAAAGGATGTGGTGGTTTATTATGAGGATAATGACCGTATAGTTGTACTTGCAGCAGCCTATGATGAACAAGGAAAAAAAAATCTACACGATATAAAATTCTTTCTATGGGTAAGTTTCATAGGGGGCCTGTTGCTTGCGCTTACTTCAGGATATTTCTTTTCAAAATCATTACTGAGGCCTGTAAGAAAAATTGCTGATGAGGTAAACACAATTTCCGCTCAGAGTTTAGCACACAGGATAAAAGCTGGAAATGCAAGTGATGAGTGGAATTATTTAACCGAAACATTGAATGATTTATTAAACCGCTTGCAGGAAAGCTTTGAAATACAACGACGCTTCATCTCTGCTGCTTCACATGAGTTATCTACCCCTTTAACATCCATTTCCAGCCAGTTGGAAGTTTCACTTCAAAAGGACAGGATGCCTGAAGAATATCGTTTAGTAATGCAATCGGTTTACCAGGATGTGCGGCAGCTAAGTAAGCTCACACAAACTTTACTAGAGTTTGCAACAGTTTCCGGAAATGCAGGAGGACTTGAACTTAATTTAATAAGAATTGATGAGGTTTTAATGCGGCTCCCCAGTGAAATGATAAAAATGGATAAAAGTTATTCAGTAAAATTGGCGTTTGATCAATTGCCTGATGATGAAGCAATGTTATTAGTATTTGGCAATGCTGAATTGTTGTTCACAGCTATAAAAAATATTGTTTCCAATGCGTGCAAATACTCTCCTGACAGGCTTGCAAAAATAAAATTATCCATTAGTCAATCCGTAATAATTGTGTCAGTTGAAGATGAAGGAAAAGGCATTCCAGAATATGAATTGCAGAATATTTTTCAACCCTTTTACAGAACGGAGGATAGCCGGCAAATAACCGGCTTTGGTGTAGGTTTGCCATTGGTCAATCGCATTATTAAATTACATAAGGGTTATATTAAAGTGAGTTCTGTTGTTGGAAAAGGAACAACTTTTAATATTCAATTACCCATTGCAGGAAATGACAGGCTACAATGATATTTCTAATTGCTTTCTAATTTCTTCTTAATTTCTTCTTAATACCATCACTGTACATTGTGTGCAATAACGAAATTGAAAAATTGTTAAGCATACAGCAATGTTAAATACCAAAATAAGAAACATCCTTGCTCCGCTGGATTTTAGCGAAGCCTCGCAGAATGCTTTGGAAACAGCCATTGCTATAGCAAAGCACCAGAGTAGCAATATAGTGTTACTGAAAGTAACAGAATCCAGTTTTTAATTAAAATATAAATTATATGAACATCATTATTCAATCTGTAAATTTTAGAACCGGCAGTACCTTAGAAAATTTTATAAGAGAAAAAGTAAGTAAACTCTTTAATCATTGTACTAATATTATTAGAGCTGATATAGTTCTTCGGAAAGGAGAAAATGGTAATCTTGAAAATAAATTATGCGAAATAAGGTTAATAATTCCCGGCTATGATCATTTTGTGAAAGTAGGATCTGGGAGGTACGAAAAATCCATTTTAGAGGCAGTAGAAACACTTCAGAAAATTTTAAGAAGAAATAAAACCAGGTTACTTGCTAAGAGAAATATGAACCGATTATAAAACACTCCGCTGCGAAAAGGAAAATATTTGATTGAGTATGTTTCTCCCTTATATATTTTTTTAAGAAACTAAACTTCAATGCAATGATACAGTATAAGAAAGTGCCCTGTCTTGGGAAAAGCATTGTAGCTTTTGCATTGATTTTAAATGGGATTCTTTTTAAAACAGCATACACTGATAATGCTTACCTGTATTGGTTATTGATTGCATCAATTCCTTTATTAAGTATTGGAATTTATATTTCCTGGCAAACAAATCGGTTAAGGCATAACTATTATTTTGATAGCCAGCAGTTTGATTTTGAAGGGCTGCCTAAATCTGCTTATGCTAACCAGGCCGAAAAAATTGATTTGAGTATGTCTATTGGTAATGACCAATGCAGGAAGCCATTTAAGACATCCATTTTCAATATGGAATCAACGATGAATATGCAAAATGGAAAATCAGTTATTCAATCATTAAACGATAACAAAATTGATAATCCAAAAAATTCAGCGCAGGAAGGGCTATGCACTTACTCTTTGGGAAATGGCCTTGTTTGGCAAATAAGGCCAGACTATTCAGGTTGCCGTTCTGAAAACGGCCATTTCAATCATGAAACGTTTAAACAAATTTCTGGATTGCCCGAAATAAAAATGATTGAATTGATAATACCATCTTCAAGTAAATCTAAATGCCCGGTTGATTTTTCTTTTGCTATTGACGAAACGCCTGCAACAAAAAGAAATAATTCAAATTTTGAAGAAGCTGGCTATTCAATTTTTATAGAACCAGAAGGAATGGTTCATTTTCTTGATAGTTTACGAAAGCTATCTGGAGGGAAACCAATAGGCATAAGGCTTTCTATTAATAATAAACAAGACTTTTATAAAATCTGTTATGCCATTCGCAAAACAGATTTTATCCCGGATTTTATTGTTGTAGAGGGTGCAGTTACAAATAATCGTGTTACTTATTTAGAACAAAAGAGCTACACCGATATGCCCTTATACGAAGCTTTGCAGTTTGTTTCAGCAACATTGCAGCAGTACTCATTAGAAAATAAAATTAAAATAATTGCAGCAGCAGAAATTGTGTCTGATTTTGATATTTTAAAAATACTTGCATTAGGGGCCGATTCAGTTTATTGTACAATGGATAAGTATGATACTATAAATATTTCTTCAAAGGAACACCTATTTCGAAAGGATAAAACTATCCCAGATATTTACAATCAACATATACCGGATATCATTAAAATCATGCAATCCGCAGGGTTCAGGAATATTTCTGATATAACGCTGCCAAATTTATTTCGCATCATGGAAAATTTCCCTGGCTTTAACGATCCTGTTCTACA
>JAYUTC010000357.1:0-7828 GCA_043755395.1 Ferruginibacter sp. | reverse complement strand
GTAAAGAATAATTTAAAAAAATACTTCCAATATTGTTGTATACTTTTTTGGATTGTTTTAAATATTTTATAATGGCTTCAGTTGATTCGCCTAATTTTTCTTCCAGCTCCTGCCCAAATTTTTCTGCATTGGTTGATGCTTCAACTACTTTACCGTTCTCATAAAAATATTTACAGGCAATATCAACCGGGCTGTAACTGAAATAATCTTCTATTGGCTCCTCTGCCAGTTCAAATAACTCTTCTATATTTTTTGGCTGCGTAAATAAGGAAGGACCGGCATCAAAACGAAACCCGTTTTTTTCAAAAGCAGATAATTTACCCCCGGGGTAATCATTTTTTTCAAATACCGTTACAGCAAAACCCTGTATTGACAAACGGATAGCGGTTGCCAGACCTGCTATGCCACTTCCAATAACAATTGCTTTTTTAATACTCATACACCGCCACTGATTTGGCAACAAAAGTAGTTTAAAATAAAAGGACGTAAAGCGTTTTTAAGGATTTGTGTTAAGATAAATTTCTAATTTTGGAAAAGCAATTTTAAACCATTCCGTATATTTATCAGGATGTAATTCCAGTGACTTTTTTAATTCATCAATATTCATAAAGCAAAAATCCTCAACCTCATTCTTATCAGGAAATATTTCTCCATCATAATTTCCAATAAAAACATGATCGTATTCGTACTCTGTTAACCCGTTATCAAAATTAGCTTTGTACACAAACTCGAATGATTTTGTAAGGGTAGTACTAAAACCCATCTCTTCCTGTAACCTTTTTTCAGCAGCAGCTAAAGTATCCTGTTCAAAATAAGGATGACTGCAGCAGGCATTCGTCCACAAGCCGCCACTATGGTATTTATTAATTGCTCTTTGCTGTAATAGCATTTTTCCCTCACTATTAAAAATAAAAACGCTGAAAGCACGATGCAACAGAGCTTTTTGGTGTGCCTCCATTTTTTCAGCTGTACCCAATGGCACATCATTTTCATCAACTAATATTAATCTATTCAACCTGGTGGAATATTAAAATAAAAATTATAAAATATTGAATTGTGTTCGCAAACTGGCTTTTGCAAGAATAAATGCTTTTGAGTAATTAGGAATACGAATACGCTGTTCCATTATTTTTGCCGGTTGCACTTTTTTTATCTTTTTAAATAAGGACAAATAATATTTGTATGCCACATAAACACCGAATCTTGCTTTAACAGGCAATTGCAAAATGCCTTCATACGCCTTAACAAAATCTTCAGCAATTTCATTTTCAATTTGCTGTTTCATTGCAGGTGTAAAATTTTTAAAATCCATATTTGGAAAATAAGTACGGTTTAATTGCTGGTAATCTGCTTTTACATCTCTTAAAAAATTTACTTTTTGAAATGCCGCCCCCAATGCCTGTGCTGAAGGTTTCAATTTTTCATACTTAACTTTATTGCCATTGCAAAAAACATATAAGCACATTAATCCTACTACTTCTGCACTTCCATAAATATATGCTGCATAGTCTTCTACATTATATTTTTCTTTACTTAAATCAGATTCCATGCTTTTAAAAAAAGCCTCGATAAGATTTCTTTCAATTTTGTATTCATTTACAGTTATCTGAAAACTGTGCAAAACCGGGTTTAAACTTATACCCCTATCAATTGCATTGTAAGTTTCTAATTTAAATTCATTGAGTAATTGTTGCTTATCAAATTCGTGAAAAGTATCTACAATTTCATCTGCAAAACGTACAAAACCATAAATGTTATAAATTGGTGTGCGCAGGTCTTTATGTAACAACTTAATAGCACTGTTAAACGATGTGCTGTACGTTTCAGTTGTTATTTTACTGCACTGCTGGCTGGTATGGTGAAAAAGCTGTATCATAAAAAAAGAAAAATAATCTTTCCTGTATTTAAAAATAATTAATTACTAAATTTTATTACTTCCTTAGCTACCACTTCGCCGCTTATCAGGCTTGGCGGCACCCCTGGGCCCGGCACTGTTAACTGACCCGTGTAAAAAAGATTTTTAACTTTTTTACTCCTGCAAACTGGTTTTAATACTGCTGTTTGCATTAAAGTATTTGCCAGTCCGTAAGCATTTCCTTTAAAAGAATTATAATCATTTACGAAATTACTTACTGAGTAAGATTTTTTATAAACTATATTTTCTTTAACTAATTGTCCTGTTCTGTATTCAAATCTTTTTATAATATTTTCAAAGTATTTATCTCTTAATTCCTCCGTATCTCCCTGCAATCCTGCCGCCACTGGAATTAAAAAAAACAAGTTCTCATGTCCTTCAGGTGCCTGTGTATCATCAGTTACAGAACTAATGCATACATAAAACAGCGGATTTTCGGGCCATTGGGGTTCGGTATAAATTTCTTTGCCGTGCTTACCAAAATCTGTATCAAAAAAAAGAGAGTGGTGCTGTACATTATTTAATTTTTTATTTAACCCAACGTAATATAATAAACAGCTTGGTGCCATTACTCTTTTGTTCCAGTATTCATCAGTATAAGTTCTACAGTTTTCAGGCAACAGTTTTGTTTCAATAAAATTATAATCTGCTGCGCCTATTACCACATCAGCAGGATAGGTGATGGTTGATGGTTGATGATTAATGTTAATTACGCCAGTTACGCTTTTTGCTTCATTTCCAATAACCTCAATTTTTTTAACATCGCAATCAAAATTAAATTTTACGCCCAATTCCTTTGCCAGCTCATACATTCCTTCTACAATTTTATACATTCCCCCTTTGGGATACCATGTCCCAAGTTTAACATCGGCATAATTCATAAGACTGTACAATGCTGGTGTATTTTGCGGCAAAGCCCCTAAAAACAATACCGGAAATTCCATCATCTCCTGCAACTTAGGATGCTTAAAATATTTACCAACATGCTTTTTCATATTGGTAAACACCTCTAATTTAAAAATGCCTTTTATCACTTCCCAATCTAAAAACTCTGTAACCGACTGCCCGGGTTTATGTACCAATTTATTAATACCAACATTGTATTTAAATTCTGCTTCTGCCATAAATTTATCCAATTGTGCAGCGCTTCCCTGTTCAATACTTTCAAATAACTTTTTAACTTCTTCATAGTTTGCCGGGATATCCATTATTTCATCTGGCCAGTAAATCCTGTATGATGGATCTAATCTTTCCAAGTGGTAATAGTCGGAAACTTTTTTTCCAAAGGAATTAAAAAAACGTTCAAATACTCCGGGCATCCAATACCAGCTGGGGCCCATATCAAACACGAACCCTTGTTCTTTTAATTGCCTTGCCCTACCCCCCGGAGTATGTTGTTTTTCTAAAACTGATACATCAAATCCAGCTTTTGCCAAAAAACATGCTACGGATAATCCTGCAAACCCACTTCCTATGATTACTGCCTTTTTCAATAATTAAAATTAGGGATATTGAAAATTAAAACGGGGTAAAAAGCTGCAATCATTTAAAATCTTGTCAATTGTTCTTTTAATAATTTACGGGCAAAATGTATCCTGCTTTTAATTGTTCCAAGGGGTTCTTTTAACATTGCTGCAATCTCATTGTATTTATATCCGTCAAAATACAGCAAAAAAGGATTGCGAAAAATATCTGGTAGTTGATGAACTGCCTGTTTAATTTCTTTTAGTTTTAAATTACTTTCGGCAGGATTTGAAATTGATAACTGATTACTATTTAATAAAAATTCGTTTATACTGTTGTCCTGTATTGTATTTTGTTTAGCCCTACGACGATAATCGTTAATGAATATATTACGCATAATGGTGTACAACCAAGCTTTAATGTTTGTACCCACATTATATTTTTCCTTGTTAGCAAAGGCCCTGAACATAGTTTCCTGTAAAAGGTCTTTGGCTGTTTCGCTATCCCTTGTTAAGGTTATGGCAAATGGCTTTAAGTAATCGGCATTATTTATAACTATTTGATTGAATTCGAAACTTGACATAATATTGTTTAAGTATTTAGATGCAAACTTAAACAAAAAAATTAGAATTATGTAATTTTTGTTTAACTATTTTTAAAATATCTTAAACAAATTGAATTTCAATGTTTTATAATTCAGTTTTTGAAAATTCCGATACAAAGTCCATTACCTCAGCAAAAGATCTTTTAAAATTTAAGGGGGGATGAATTTTATTTTGATAGGTTTGGGTTAGCTGGCCGGATATTACAATTGGTAAACCAGAGAATTTTTGGGTTATATTAGAAAGAAATTTATCAAAATTAAAATTTTGCCCCACAGTAGTAAGGTGAGAATACAGATAATCCGGTTTTTTTAATTTAACTACATATTCCACATCTTTAAGAGGCACATTTGCACCCAGATAAACTGCAGTAACACCCCTGCTTTTTAAAAGATAGTACATAAAAAGTAATCCTAACTCGTGGTATTCGCCTTCGGGTAAAAACAACAATATTATTTTATTTACTTTCACAGCAGTAACAATTCCATCGATACCCACTATTAATTTTTGACGAATGATATTGGTTACAAGGTGCTCCTGTGCCGGGTTTATGTGATTAGTAAGCCATAGTATTCCGATTTTTTCCATAAAAGGAAAAATGATTTGTATAATAGTTCTTTCAATACCCCTGGCCTGAATATATTTATCTAAAATCATTTCCAGTTTTTCCATATCAATATCCACCATACTTTGGATAAGTTCATTTACAATACGTTCCTGTTGAGCCTCCAACTGGTTTAGAGAAAGAATTTTTTCATAAATCTCTCCCTCATTCATTTTATCTATATGTGAAATTTTAAAGCCATATTTATTAAGCAGAGATACATTCAGAATCTTCTTTAGTTCATCATTACTGTAATAGCGAATATTGGTACCAGTGCGCTCTGGTTTAATAAAGGAATAGCGTTGTTCCCATATACGTATAGTGTGAGCTTTTATACCAGAGAGATTTTCCAGATCTTTTATTGTAAATGAATTCATTGAATTAATGTTATTACTACCCTATTACAATAATAGAACAAATTTGTTTAACAAATATCTAAAAAAGATTAACAAATATTAAAAATCTCTTTTAGGCAAATCCTGGAATATTTTACCAACCAGCTGATTTTTGGGGGAAATTATGGACCAGGCAGTTAAAAAAATAATCATTAAATCGGTATAAAGAGAGGCATTTTTTTGATACCAAATTTCAAGGGCTCCTTTATATGGGTAAATAGTGGCATACATTGCTTTTGGATCAGCTTCATCAGAAACCATTTTTTCTTCATCTCTAAAAATCAGGGACCCAATACCAGTCATACCTGGTTTACAATTATAAATTTTATTGCGAATTTCCACAGGGTATAATAATACACTTACTTCCATCAAGGGCCTTGGGCCTACAATACTCATATTGCCTTTAAATACGTTGATAATTTGTGGTAGCTCATTAATTTTTGTGATACGTAAAAATTTACCAAACGGAGTTACCCTGGGGTCGTTGCGCAAGGTAATTTCGCCAGTACCAATATCAGGACTGTTTTTTACCATGGTGGCAAACTTCCATATATTAAATAATTTATTTTTATACCCAACTCTTTTTTGAAAATAAAAAACTTCGTGCTCCCCCGTAACTAATAAAATAATTATTGAGGGTAGCAGAATAGGTGATAAAAGTATTAATGCAAAGGTTGCAATCAGTATATCAATGATGCGTTTAATTATTTTGTACATAACAGGTCGTTCAAATTTGATTCATGGAGGGTAAGTATTACCGTGAATGATGAAGAGGTATTAATTTAAAACACTTCTTTAATTTTATCGCTTACAGCTTTTAACTGCTCATTGGTAATATAAGTAGAACAAGGTATACTTAAACAATGCTGGTAAACAAAATTCGATCTGTTACTATGATTAAAATAAATATTTTCTGTAAACATTCTTAACTGATTCATAGGTACCCAAAACGGGCGGCTCTGCATTTTGTTATCATTCAGTATTTTTAAAACATCTTTTTGTTTTTCTGTAAAAATAGTAGGCATCCACCAGTTAGGTTGTACAGCATTGCTTACCTGTTGAAATTTTATATCGCCAACTCCTTCCAACTCGTTTTTATAAAAATCTATTATTTCGTACTTACGTTTAATAAACCCCGGTAACTGTTCCATTTGTGCCACACCCATTGCCGCAGCCACATTTACCAGGCGATAGTTGTAGCCAATTTCGTCATGTATATATTCAAACGGATCGCTTTTTGCCTGAGTTGTTAAATGCTTTGCTTTTTTTGCCAAAATTTCATCATCAGTTACAATCATACCACCGCCGCCCGTTGTAATTATTTTATTGCCATTGTAACTAAAAGTACCCATCAAACCAAAGCTGCCGGCATGTTTGCCTTTATAATAACTTCCCAATGCCTCTGTACTATCTTCTATTATAGTTAAATTATGCTGCGCTGCCAATGTTATCAGCCTGTCCATATCACACATATTACCTAAAACATGCACTGGCATAATCACTGGTATCCTTTTCCCATCTTTTTTATAATGGCAAACACCGTTAATCTGTTCAGTATCGGTATTTAAAAATTCTTCCAGCAAATCCAAATCCATTTGCCAGTTGTTAACATCAGTATCAATAAATATTGGATTAGCGCCAGTGTATTTTATTGCATTACAGGTGGCAATAAAAGTAATGTTTGGTGTAATTACATAATCATCATTATTTACTCCCATCATCACCAAACAAATATGTAATGCTGTGGTGCCACTACTTGTGGCCACTGCATATTTTGTGCCTGCATATTCGGCACTCATACTTTCAAACTTATCTACATAACTACCAACACTGCTTACCCATCCAGTGTTAATACACTCTGATACATATTTTAATTCGTTACCCGCCATATTAGGGCCACTGAGTAATAACATAATTGCTCTTATTTATAGCGATTAGATAACTTTAATTACAATTTGAGAACTTGTTTTAGCTATTGTTTCAAAATTTAAGGGGTATGATTTTATAAAATCATCCAATGCTTTAAATTCATGATCCATCTTTGTTGGACTAAAATAATCATCTAAAATTATAATATCACCCTTATTAATATCATTTCGTAATTCTACCAATACAAATAAGGTTGAGCTATACAAATCTGCATCCAAATGAATAATTTTTTTTAAGCCTTTATATGGAGTTAAATCAAAACCGGGTAAAGTTTCGGAAAACAAACCTTTTTTAAATCCACATCTTGTATCCTCGGTAAATGGAAGCTCACCATTATTTGTATAACATCCTTTTTTATCTCTCCCCCAATCTTCGGGTAAACCAACAAAAGTATCAAACCCAAAAAAAAATGATTTATTATTTTTGTTAATATTCAACCAATGAAAGATACTTTCACCTCTAAAAACGCCAAATTCCAAATATACTATTTCTGTATTTACCAAATTTTCAATATCAGCAACAGAGTCATAAAGCTTAAGACGATTATAATACCCTCCTGCCATTTTTATTCCCTGATTGGAGGTATATGTTTTTGAGCCTTGAATTAGATATCCTGTTTTAATAAGGAAAGTTGCTGTTCCCTTGCCAAAATATCGAGGAAGAGTAAGTGTAATATTTTTTATTCTGCTCCTTAATGACATTATTTAAAATTATGAGTTTAATAAATATTCTGAGAACCCTTTTAGGGCAAATGAATTTTTGACTATATATTTCTGAACTTAGGTCCAAAAGAATCGTCAATAATTCCAGTTTTCATTAAAGTGTAAATTTCTTTTACTCCATCAGGAACTGTTTTTGTTATGGTAAAGCCCAGTTCATTTTTTATTTTATCAAAATTTACCCTGTAGTCTCTAGGGTC
>JAYUTC010000356.1:0-3135 GCA_043755395.1 Ferruginibacter sp. | reverse complement strand
GGGTGAGGTGGCGCAGGTTTGGCAAAATCTGGATGATTATCACTGGCCGACTGTGACGATCGGTCTGTTTGTGTTAATTTTTTTGGTTACTGCCCAGAAATTAGCTCCTAGCTTTCCAGCTCCTTTATTCGGTGTGTTGCTGTATCCACTTGCCAATACATCTGCAATATGCATTGTTTTCATTGAAAGATTTTTGCCTTTAATATATCCATCAAGATGCATTAAGCAACTGAGATCTGTAGAGATAATTACTTCAGCATTTGTATCCGAAGCGTTCTTTACTTTTTGATCGGCCATGCCAATAGATATGGCATCAAATTTTACAGCAAATGAACCTCCAAAACCGCAACAGGTTTCCACATCATTCATCTCGGTAAGTTGCAGGCCTTTTACATTTGATAATAATTTGCGGGGGGCTTCTTTTATTTTACATTCTCTAAGTGCTGCACAGCTATCATGATAAGTTGCTTTCACATTAAGTTCGGCACCAAATTCTTCTATCTTCAATACCTCCGTTAAAAATTCTGTGAATTCATAAATACGCTTACTTAAATTTTTAACCTGGTTATGTTGTGAAGAATTTTCAAATAGTTTTGTATAATAATTTCTAACAAAACCAACACAGCTTGCACTGGGTGCAACAATATAATCGGCCCCTTCAAAATCTTTTATAAATTTGTTGCAAACTGTCCTTGCTTCATCCCAAAAGCCTGCATTAAATGCTGGCTGGCCACAACAGGTTTGATTGGTATTATACCCAACTTCACAGGAAGCTTTTTCAAGCACTTTTACCATATTAAAGGCAGTTTGCGGATAAAGCTGATCAACAAAACAGGGTATAAATAATTGAACCTTCATGCTTTTTTCCACCATTTGGCGGTATATTATTAGATTTTTAATTTTTCTTAAACGAAGTGATTAAAGCAATCATTTTTAAAGCAGACAATGCAGCTTCTTCTCCTTTATGGCCATGTTTCCCTCCTACTCTTTCATCAATTTGTTGTTGATTATCTACTGTTAGAATACCAAAAATAGTTGGTACTGGTAATAATAAATTTAATTGAACTATTCCATCTGTAACTGCTTTACAAACAAAATCAAAATGAGGGGTGTCACCTTTTAATACACAGCCCAGTGCAATAAATACACAGGGCTTATCATCTTTATATTTATGTGCCTCCCAATAGCTTTTAATAGCAAAAGGAATTTCAAATGCACCTGGTACAGTGATACTCATGTGCTGTACTTTGTTATCAGTAAGTATTTTAATACAACCCTCCTCCAGTTTATTTACTGTTGTTGCATTCCATTCGGTACGAATAATTACAACACAGGCATCCTTTGGAAGCCGGATGCCTGCAATATTATATAAGTTTGATGAGTGAATAGACATTTAAGGGTTAAGCTGTTAATTAGTTAAATAGTTTATCAGTTAATCTCCTGTAACAAAAAAATTGGCATTGCCAATTTTCTAATATTTATTGTCTTACTTAGTTACTCCTAATTTAGCAAGATACTTATCTGCATCAAAATCAATTCTGTTATTTCTGAAAAAATCAGGTGCAATTTCTTCTTTTATCTGTTGTAAAAACGCAATTGCTTCTTTGGTTTTACCGGTAGCATCACAAAACATTGCAGCTCTGGATAAAGATAAAAATTTGGTAGACTCGTCTTTTGATGCAGCAGCATCTACTGCTTTTTTATAATAACTTAAAGCTTCATCATTTTTCTTTTGCTCTGCAAAGGCATCACCCAACATGCGGTAAGCAGCACTTTGAATCTGCTCTGCACCATTACCATCAAATTCTTTTAAATGTTTGATTGCTTTATCAAATTCTTTTAAATGTAAATAACATGCACCAGTCATATATTCGGCACGGTTGCCCGATTGCGTTCCCCCGTAGTTACTTATTATTTTTAGCAATCCCGTAATATTATCACCTCCTAAACTACCACCATTTAAAACTATATTAACCGAATCTTTTGGAAAGCTGGATACAGCAGCCATTTTATCAAATAATTTTTCGGCAGGAAAAATAAGCTCACTGGATTTTTGTTCTTTAGGGGCTTTAAAAAAGTAGCCATAGCCGTACCATCCACCTATCAATATTATTATTGCACTACCTGCATAAATTATGGGCTTACTAAATTTTGCCCAAAATCCCTTTGCCCTTTCCACCACATCATTTACTTCCACATTTTCTACTTTTACCTGATTCTCTGCCATTTTTATTGTTATTTTTTTTAATTTAATTCTGTTCTAAAGTTTAATAATTTAAATAAGTCTAATCAATAATAAAAGGATAATCTTGCTGTACATAAACGTCCTTCAATAATTCATCATCATTTGGCCATGGACTTTCCTCAGCAAATGTTACACTGTCCTCTACTTCCTTTTTAACTCTTTCGTTAATTACATCAATATCAGCATCTGTAACTTTATACTGTTCTTTAAGCATATTCAAAACATGGTCAATAGGATCTTTTTCTTTGTATTCTTCTACTTCATCTTTGCTGCGGTATTTTTGAGGATCGCTCATACTATGCCCTTTGTAGCGATAAGTTTTTATCTCCAGTAAGGTTGGCCCCCCTTTTTCCCTTGCTCTGTTTGCTGCTCTTAATACTGCATTGTGTACAGCTTCCGGGCTCATACCATCTACCACATCGGCAGGCATATCGTAGGCATCAGCTAATTTATAAATGTCAAGTGTTTTGCTGGTACGGGCAACAGAAGTTCCCATAGCATAATGATTATTTTCGCAAATAAAAACTACGGGTAAATCCCAAAGCATTGCCATATTAAACACTTCATGTAACATACCCTGACGGGCAGCACCATCACCAAAAAAACAAAGTGCAACATTATTGGTGTCTTTATATTTTTCTGCAAAGGCTAGGCCTGCCCCTGTTCCAATTTGAGCACCTACAATACCATGTCCGCCAAAAAAGCCAACATCTACACCAAAAAGGTGCATACTTCCACCCTTTCCTTTGCTGCATCCTGTGGCTTTTCCATATAATTCGGCCATACTCGATTTAGGGGTAACACCCTTGGCTATTGCCAAAGCATGACACCTGTAAGCAGTAATAAATTTATCAGTTGGGTTGGTAGCCGTCATACAGCCAGCCGCAACC
>JAYUTC010000355.1:0-7835 GCA_043755395.1 Ferruginibacter sp. | reverse complement strand
ATTGCTGCTTTTGATGGTCTCAAATATTCAGAGAGCACAAGAGATTACGCTGTAAACCTTGCGAAGCAAACAAATACTCACCTTGTTGGGGTTTTTATGGATGATTCAATTTATACCAGCTACAAAATTTATGATTTAGTAGCAAAAGAAGGAGTATCTGAAGATAAATTAAAAAAATTTGAGGCAAAGGATCAAATTACCCGTTCTGCAGCTGCAGAAAATTTTGAAAAGTTATGCCATAAAGAGGGGTTGGGATTTACTGTTCATCACGATCGCAAAATTGCTATTCATGAGTTAAAACATGAAAGCATCTATACAGATCTGCTGATTATTGATTCGAAAGAAACATTAACACATTATACCGAAAAATTGCCTACCCGTTTTATTCGTGATTTACTAACAGATGCTCAATGCCCTGTATTGATTGTGCCGCACAAATATAAGCCCATTAAAAAGGTAATATTATTGTATGACGGGGAACCTTCATCGGTGCATGCCTTAAAAATGTTTAGTTATTTATTGCCGCAGTTAAAAAATTTAGAAACTGAAATAATTTCGGTAAATTCTTTAAATGCAACATTGCATTTACCAGATAACAGGTTGATGAAAGAATTTATGAAACGCCATTACCCCAAAGCAAAATATACTGTATTAAAAGGTTTAGCCGAAGTTGAAATTTTAAAGCATCTGAAACTGGAAAAGGAAAATACAATTGTTGTTTTAGGAGCTTACAGAAGGGGAGCAGTAAGCCGTTGGTTTCGGGAAAGTATGGCAGATATACTAATGAAGGAAGCAAAATTGCCATTATTTATTGCACATAGTAAATAAAATGCATTTTGTCATTTGCAAAACTCCGGTAGAATTGGCAAGGAATATAAATTGGGAAAAACAAATTTTACGGGGATAAATAATACTGCAATCTATAAATAATAGCCATGGATTCTATTACCCATCTTGCATTAGGAGCGTGTATGGGCGAAGCCTTTGCTGGTAAAAATCTTGGGAAAAAAGCAATGCTATGGGGCGCTATAGCTCAAAGTATTCCGGATATTGATTTTGTAACTTCCTTCTGGATGAATACATCCTCAAATTTACTAGCCCATCGGGGTTTTACTCATTCATTTTTATTCTGTGCTTTTATAACTCCTTTATTTGCTTTACTTGCCGAACGTTTGCATCGGCCACATAATATCCGGTTATTACAATGGATGTTGTTTTTTGGTGGAGTAATTTTTATACATATTTTTATTGATGCATTTAATAATTATGGTGTAGGTTGGTTTGAACCTTTTAGTCACCAACGTATTTCTTTTAATGCCATCTATGTGGCTGATCCATTTTTTTCTATTTGGCCTGGTATTGCCTGCATTGTACTTATTTATTTAAAAAGATGGAACTCCAAAAGAAAAAAATGGTGGCGTATTGGACTTGGATTAAGTGGACTTTATTTATTTTATTGTTTATTCAATAAAGTAAAAATTGATGCTGAAGTAAGAAATATCCTGCAAAAACAGCAAATCAGTTATACTACATATTTTACTACACCGGCACCGTTACAAAACTGGTTATGGTATGTTGTAGCTGGTACCGACAGTGGCTATCAGGTGGGGTTTAGATCATTATTTGATAGTAAAAAAGAAATCGCTTTTAATTATTTCCCAAGAAATGATTCTTTACTTAAACCTGTTAGGGATCATGAAGATCTACAACAATTGATTCGCTTTTCGCAACAGTTTTATACAGTGGAAAAATGGAATGATACACTTGTTTTTAATGATTTGCGTTTTGGTCAGATAATTGGTTGGCAAAACCCTAAGGATAAATTTGTGTTTCACTATTTTCTGCAACATCCCGATCATAATACTTTAGTTGTACAGCGGGGAAGATTTGCGGGATGGCATTGGCAAACAGCCAATTCATTATTACAAAGAATAAAGGGGAATTAGTTAATCCTTAAATGTTTTTTTATATTTTGCTTTTGAGTTATGAGAATAATCAAAGTATTCAGTGATGGCTATCAGTGTTTCAGATAAAAATTAAAGATAGCTTCACTTTATAAAATATTATTATGAACTCAATTGTAACCCCTGAAATAAGGGAAGTGATGGATGCGGTTCATTACCGCCCGGCAATTTCAATTATTATGCCATTTGAACCTAAAATGAGTTTGGTAACGGAGGTAAGCCATTCACTTAAAATGGCAATTGATAAAGTAGAAGAGGAATTAATTAAAAATTATCCAGATGAAATAAAGACTCTTTTAATAACGAAACTGCGAGCTGTAATAAAGAGACTGAATTTTGATACCCATAAAAAAAGTATAGCAATTTATGTGTCACCGGTATTTGAAAAAGTACTATACCTTGATATTCCTGTGGAAGAAAAAATTATGGTTGATGAATCATTTGAAATAAGGGATCTTATTTACAGCAAAAAACAGATTCACAAATACCTTGTATTACTTCTTAGTAATAACGAAAGCCGTATATATCTGGGTAATTCATCCTCATTTGTTCAAATTGTTTCCAATGCGCCCAAATTTGCAGGTACTTTTATAAACGACAAATCGGAAAGAGTTGCAAATTTTTCTGATACTTCGGAGCGGAAAGAAATATTAATGGAAAAATTTTTGCGTCATATTGATAACTCACTCGATTTAATTCTGAATGCCTATCAGCTGCCACTTTTTGTATTAGGAACTGAAAGGATATTGGGACATTTTAATAAACTTTCTAAGCATAAACAGGCTGTAATTGAATATGTGAAAGGTAATTATGAAGAAGCAACTTTGGATCAACTAAGAGGAATTTTAAATTTACATATCGCGAATTGGCAAAATGTAAAACAAAAAGATTTTTTAAACCAGCTAGAGGATGCTGCAGGCAAAAAGAAACTTGCAGTTGGCATGAAAGAAGTTTGGCAGCAAGCAATGTGCAAAAAAGGCAGACTTTTGGTGGTGGAAAAAAATTATATGTATCCTGCAGAAAAAGGGAGCAGCAAAGAAGTGATTTATATGGCAACTGAACCCTACAACAAATACTCTTATATTAAAGATGCGGTAGATGATATTATTGAAAAGGTACTTGAAAATGGAGGGGATGTTGAATTTGTAGATCCGGATTTTATTAAACAATATCAACACATTGCACTAATACAATATTACTAATTAAAAAATATTCATCATGAAAACGATTATAATTGCAACAGATTTTTCAAATGCTGCTTCTAATGCAGCTGATTATGCTGCAGATATGGCTTTAGCAATAAATGCCAACCTATTACTGTTACATGTATACCAGGTTCCGGTTATCTTTAGCGAAATGCCGGTAACAGCAAATACTGAGCAAATGATTAAAGACGCTGAAAAAGAAATAGTAAAACAAAAAGAAAGGATAATTAAAAAATTGAATAACCAGGTAAACATTGAAACCGATTTGAGAGAAGGTGTTTTTTTTCATGAATTAAAGACTGTTTGTGAAAATATAATGCCGTATGCCGTTGTGCTGGGCAGCCAGGGAACTACTGCAGCAGATCATTTTTTATTTGGCAGTCATACTGTAAATGCCATGAAGCATTTAACTTGGCCATTAATTGCAGTGCCGCCTAAAGCTAAATTCTCAACCGTTAAAAAGATTGGGCTGGCCTGTGATTTTAATAAGGTAGTTGATACTACGCCTATTGATGATATTGCCATGCTGGTTAAAGATTTTGATGCTGAATTACATGTTCTAAATACAGGAAAGAAGAAAGTGTTTGACCCTGAAATTGTATTTGAATCTGGTTTGTTGCAGGAAATGTTGATAGATTTAAAACCTAAATATGATTTTATTACAAATGAAAATATTGACGAAGGAATAATAAATTTTGCCGATACAAATCATATTGATTTACTTGTAATCTTACCAAAGAGACATACTTTATTTGATAAATTATTTCATCGAAGTCATACAAAACAATTTGTATTGCATAGCCATGTTCCTGTAATGGCGCTTCATCAATAAGGATGCTAAGTTTTTAAAACTTAGGTATTGCAGTTTAGTTTAATGCAGTTTTATATAACTTATTGGGTTGTATATTATTTACAATCCTTTCTATATAATCTCATAATAATTTCTTTTTCTTATTTGCAGTATTTTTTTAATTAAAATGGGGTATGGATATAAATCCAACCCCGTTTATTGATCCAATATCCTATTAAAAACCTGGGTAAAGATAAAGGCATAGTTGTTATTAAAAATATCCCTGATCATTAAAATCAATGATTGAAATCAGTGGTTATTATTTACCTGAATAAGCAACAGATTTAGCTGTTCTGATTATCATCATCATAATTGATGAGTGCAGTCATTTTTAAATATTCAGGTTAATGTTAATTTGCATTTATTAATTAACATTTAAAACATTTGTTATGAAAAATACAGGTAAAATATTGACAGCAATTGCTGCCGGAGCAGCCGTAGGTGCTGTATTAGGTGTATTATTTGCACCAGATAAAGGCAGTGAAACAAGAAAAAAAATTAATGACCAGGGAAAAAAGATTGTAGATAATGTAAAAGACAAATTTCAAAAGGGGAGAGATAAATTCAATGATCTTAAGGAAGATATGGCTAAAAATGTAAAAGAAAAGATAGAAGAATTTGTATAGAATAGATAGGTAGTTTGACTGGATTATTTGATGATTAAAAGCAATTATAATGGATAATGTTTTTTCTAATATTGAAGAATTGGCGGGAACAATCAGAGGTTATGTAGACACCAGGATTGAGTCAATGAAACTGAGTGTCGCAGAAAAAAGTTCAAATGTTATTGCTAATTTGATAGCTGGTGTAGTAGTTGTTATAGTGTTTATATTTTTTATAATTTTTGGAAGTATTGCATTGTCATTTGGGTTGGGTGAATGGATTGGAAAAACCTGGGTTGGTTTCTTAATTGTAGCCTGTATGTATTTACTGATTGGTATTGTGGTATGGATAGCAAGAGGGAAATTAATCCGGTTTCCTGTGATGAGTGCAATTATTAAACAATTATTTAAAAATGACGATGAAGAAGATTAAAAATATAAGTCAGTTACAAATCGAAAAGAAGAGGATAAAACAACAACAGAATAATATAGAAAATATGATGCGTAGTAATTGGAAAGAACTGAAAGAACAATTAAGTCCCTTAAATTTTGCTAAAGCTACAATTGGTAAAGTGATTAGTACTAAACAGGAAGAAAATTTAAATAGTAAAAGTGTTTTAAAAAATACTTTTACATATGGAGTTTCTTTATTGGCAAAAAAATTTGCTGATAAAGCCGGTGAAAAATTAGATAAAATATTAAAAAAATAACAGTATTTCTTATTTTATTGCCTCAATATTTAAACTGTTAGGATTTATTTTTAATTATAAAATTTTAATTATGGCTATCATAAAAGTTCTTGAACTGATGTCCAGTTCTACAAAAAGTTGGGAGGATGCAGCACAACATGCTGTAAATGAGGCATCTCAATCAATTAAACATATTCGGTCAATTTATATTAAGGACCAAAGTGCAATAGTGAATAAAAATAAAATTGTAGAATATCGTATTACTGCTAAACTTAGTTTTGAAATCGAGCATTCATCTGCTATAAAATCCAAAAAGTAATATAAATGACTCCTGATTTTGAAAAATATGAGATAAGGGGAAGTGAATTTGTTAAACTGGTGGCCGATGAGTTGGAAGTATCAATGGAAAAAGCTGGATTGATTATCCGTGCAGTTTTTCATGCATTGAGAAACCAGCTGGTTCATGAAGAGTCATTTCAGTTAATTGCACAATTGCCAATGGCGCTTAAAGGTGTGTTTGTGGATGGATGGAAATTTGATAAGGACTATAGCCAAATAAGTTATTTAAATGATTTTCTGAATGAGGTAGGGGATGAAGATGGAGGTTTGGCTGTATATGATTTTGGTAATAATATTAAAGCAAAAGCAGCCGTGGCCGCAATTTTTAAAGCATTACACTATTTTGTTTCAGATGGAGAATTAAATGATGTTATTAATATGATGCCAACCGAACTTAAAAATTTTATAAAAAAAAGCCTGGTTGGTGATAAAATAATTTTATAAATAACAAATAAGCAATAAACTTTCTATATTAATATAGTTGTGATACTGTATGTAAGCGTTATTTATTTTTAAAAATTGTACATTTATTTTGGTATAAATAATTTATTCCTCCGCACATTATTTAAATACATTACTTCAAGAAAGGAAAATTATATTCATAAAATTTAACTTAGTTGTGTGAGCAATTTTAGTTTAATGCTTATTATCATTAAATTTCCTGATATATGTCAGCAAAAAAAGTAAAATATTTATAGAACTTCCACAGTTGGAAGTTATAAATAAAATTTGCCGATTATATATGTTATCAACATCTATAAATAGTAAAGGGGAGTCTAAAGGTTTTGATACATTTTTTGATCTTGCTACAGTAAGTATTATTATCACGGACAACAGCGGAAAGATTATTGCAATTAATCCATTTGCTTTAACTGAATTTGGTTATTTTAAAAATGAGCTGATTGGGAAAAAAATTGAATTACTTATTCCTGCCCGTTTTCATGAAAAACATTTTCATTATTATAATGAATATATCGCAAATCCAAGGCCATGGCCTATGGGAAAAGGTAAAGAGGTTGTGGCTCTTAAAAAAAACGGAAATGAATTTCCAGTTGAAATAAGTTTAAGCAATTATAATGAGCAGGGAATTAATTATTCAATGGCTTTTCTTATTAATATATCAGATCGTAAAAAAAATGAAGCGGAAATTAAAAAACTACATACTGAACTGGAATTAACAGTAGAACAACGGACTGCTGATTTAAAAAATACTTTACAAAAATTAAAAAAATCAACAATTAAACTGGAAGAAGCTACTTCTTTTCAAAAAGCTCTGCTTGATAACGCAGGTGCTATGATTATAGCAACTAATAAAGAAGGGATTATTACACTTTTTAATCCGGAAGCTTCCAGAAATACAGGTTACCTCGAAACAGAACTCATTAATAAACATACCCCACTTTTATTTCATGATAAAACGGAAATAGCCAGGAAAAGGATAGCATTATTTAATGAATTTGGGATACACGTTAAAGATGATTTTGCTGTTGTGCTGGAAGGGTGTAAAAGAAATATTTCTTCCGAGGAGGAATATACACATATTAGAAAAGATGGCACAACTTTCCCTGTTTCATTAACTGTTACCACTTTATTTAACAAGGAAGGAGAGTGTACAGGTTATATGGGTATTGTATTTGATATTTCTAAAAGAAAAAAAATGGAGGAAGAGTTACGTAAATCACTGGATATGGAAAAAGAACATAGTGTTATAAAATCACGGTTTGTTACTATGGCTTCGCATGAATTTAGAACGCCCCTCAGTACGGTTCTTTCTTCAGCTTTTTTAATAGAAAAATATACTACTGCAGATGATCAGCCAAAAAGGGAGAAACATTTACAGCGTATTATTTCCTCTGTAACCATGTTAACAGATATACTTAATGATTTTTTGAGTGTAGGTAAAATTGAAGAGGGTAAAATACAGGTAAGATTAACTCAGTTTAAAATTCCAGAATTCATTAAATCAATAATTTCAGAATTAAAAAACTCACTTAAGAAAAAACAAAAAATAATTTACCATCATGTTGGCAATTCAATTGTATTTCTGGATTCTTCGTTACTTAAGCATATTGTTATGAATTTAATTTCCAATGCAAGTAAATTTTCTTCAGAGGGAAGTAGAATAGAAATATATACAAATTATTCGGATAATAATATAATTCTTTCTGTTAAAGATCAAGGAATAG
>JAYUTC010000354.1:0-21251 GCA_043755395.1 Ferruginibacter sp. | reverse complement strand
TAACAATAAATTTTCTGTAAAGGTAATTTGCTTTAGATTTAATATTTCTTTATAGTTTTTACGCCTGAAATTATTTTTACCTTTTTTTTTGAAAAAGGCAAATAATCCACGTTTTAAACTTTTTGATAACAAAAGTCTTATAAATGTAAAGCACATTACCTTTACAGAAAATTTATTGTTATGCAATTCCCTTCTCCTGTTTCTTTGATCTGGGTTGCCCAATTTATTGGTGCAAAACTTTTAGGTAACATAAATGGTAACGCAACTGGCATTAACGAATTACACAAAGTTGAAAGTGGGGATTTGGTTTTTGTTGATCATCCCAAGTATTATGATAAGTGTATTAAGAGTGCTGCAAGTTTTATTATCATTAATAAAGAAACTGATATACCCGAAGGAAAAGCTTTATTAGTTGTTGACAATCCTTTTAATGCCTATTGTAAAATTGTAAATCACTTTCGCCCTTTTGAACAAGCAACAAAAATGAAAAGTGATTCTGCAAAAATTGGTGAAGGCAGTTTTATTTATCCCGCAACCTTTATTGGTAACCATGTTATCATTGGAAAAAATTGTACTATTTATCCCAATGTATCTATTATGGATCATTGTATAATAGGTGACAATGTTATTGTACAAAGCGGCACAGTAATTGGAAGCGATGCTTTTTATTATAACACAAAAAAAGACAGAGAGATGTGGTATAAAAAAATGCCCAGTTGTGGCAGGGTTATTATTGAAGATGATGTAGAAATTGGAGCCGGCTGCACTATTGACCGTGGAGTAAGCCACGATACAATTATAGGTAAGGGAACAAAGATGGATAATATGATTCACATTGGACATGATACCATAACAGGTAAAAACTGCCTTATTGCTGCACAGGTTGGTATTGCAGGTGTAGTTACTTTAGAAGACGGTGTAACTCTATGGGGACAGGTAGGGGTAAGTAAAACTTTAACTATTGGTGCCAATGCAGTCATTTATGCGCAAAGTGGCGTAATAAAAGATACTGAAGGAGGTAAGGTTTATTTTGGCAGCCCAATAGAAGATGCCAAAATAAAAATTAAAGAACTGGTCTGGATAAAAAGAATTCCACAGTTGTGGGAGAAAGTAATGGGTAAATAAATGCTATTTAAATTTATAATCATAGGGTAACATATCCGCCATTTTTTTCCATCCCAGATACTGGTTAATAGTAATATCAGTTTGTTCAAAATAATAACCATTTTGTTCTATAATTACTGATTCCTTAGGAACAAAAGACAGAACTGTCAATTGAAATTTTTCCGGTTCTTCTGAATTTACAATTAAATAATTGGGCTCGGGTACTTCCTTATTATAAATAATCACTACCTCATTTTGATTGGGCATAATTTCAACAGTTTGTGTGCTGTCATCTTTACTGTAATTCATTCCTCCGTAAAAATTAAGTAATGGAATAGCCGTTTCTTTTTCATTTAATTTTACCAAAAACTGAATTTCAAATCCTTCTTCTTTTAATTGCTTTTTGAATAAGCTGCGCATAAAATGAAGCATGGAACCTCTATATGCCTTTAACCTGTTTGCTACCCATAAATTTTGTTTTGCAGTATCGGTTGATTGCATTTCATCAAATAAAGGGTAACCTATATAAAGACTTACCTGTGTGTTATATTCATAAGTAAAAGAATCGATGGTGTATTTAATATTATATCCCAATGCTTCGTTTTCAATTTCAATGGGCTCTGTTGCCAAAATTTTAAGCCTGTTCCTTTTTTTAGAAAAATAAAACTTTAGAGCAGCTTTATTTTTAATAGTACATAATTTGCTATTCTCTGTTTTACCAATAAAGTTTTCCAGAAAAAAATCGCCATACTTTTCCCATCCATCTTTTACTTCGTTACTGGATTTTATTATTACATCTTCCAACGATTTTTCTTTTTGTTTTATTTCAATAATGATATTTTTTTCGTTAGCATCAGTTGTAGTAATCCTTCGTGTTTCTGCCTGATAACCCGAGTAAGTAATTACCAGGTTGTAACCTCCATTGGGCAATGAAATTTTAAAATTACCTTCAGCATCAGTTGCTGCACCCTGTGTGGTATTTTGTGCAAATACTGAAGCAGATTGCATGGGCGCTTTAGTTACAGCATCAATAACTTTACCTGAAACAGTGTAATAAGCAGATTGGGAAAGTACTGCAACTGATGAAATAATAACTGCCAAAAAAGAAATAATTTTTTTCATTTGATATTTTGTTTTGCCGCAGATTATACAAATTAACAAAGGTGAAGGCCGTAAATACAGTTGCAAATTTATGCCACTACTTGTTAAGATTATGGGAAAATAAAGCACAAGTATCCGTGATAGTTTCTTCTAATGTTCTATAGACAAAAAGCGGCAAATATTTTATAAGCTTACTATTATCGAAATTAACTTTTGCCAATGCAGTTTTTGCTGTTTCCTTAGTTATTAATGGATCTTTTTTATTTACCATACTTTTCAGGGCTTCTAAACGCCAAACTATTTTTGCAATTAAAGGGGTTACTTTTTTATAAGGTGGTTTTTTAGCAAATGCTTTGGCTATTAAATTAAAAATCTCATGATAACTTTTATTTTCTGCACTTATAATAAAACGCTCTGCAGTTATACTGCTTTCCATTAACAGTATCATGGCTTTAGCTACATCCCTTACATCAACAAAACCTGTGGTTCCATCTGTATACCATGGAAATTCGTTATATACTGATTGAAATATTTTTGAACTGCCCCCATTCCAATCGCCTTCACCTAGAATGACTACAGGATTTACCATTACTGCATTTAATCCTTCCCCTATCCCGCGCCATACTTCCAACTCTGCTAAATATTTACTTTGCCCATAATTACTGTTACTGGTCTCTTCGGTCCAATTCATCGTTTCGTTAATGGCTTCGTCTTCTCTTATCCGCCCTAATGCTGCAACACTACTTACATGAACCATTTTTTTTACACCTGCATCCAATGCAGCATTTACCACATTTGCTGTTCCTTCAATGTTTATTTTAAACATCTCCATTTTTCTTTTTGGATTAAAGGTTACAATGGCTGCACAATGATATACTTCAATAATTCCTTGCATTGCTTCTTCTAAAGCAATCACATCCAAAATATTACATTGTAGTTGTTCAAGATTAATTGAATCAAAATGAGGAAGAAAACTTTTGTTATATATAGCCCTTACCTTTTTACCCTGCTTTATTAATTGTGTAATTAATTCTTTACCAACTAAACCCGATCCGCCTGTTACTAAGATCATACTGATAATTTAAATGTAATAAGCTGTTAGTTATAAGCTGTAGATATAAAAACCTTTTCCCGTTTTCTTTCCTAATTCGCCTTTAGCTACTTTTTCTATTTGTAATGGTGATGGTGTAAAGCGTTCTGTTTCATTAAATGCCTGATACATACTTTTGGATACTGCAAGGTTTATATCCATACCAATTAAATCCATTAATTTAAAGGGGCCCATTTTAAAACCTGTTGCTTCCATAATTTCATCAACAGTTTCAAAGGAAGCGATGCCCTGTTCCACTATTTTCATGGCTTCTAAATAATAATGGCGGGCTACACGGTTTACAATAAAGCCGGGAGCATCTTGGCAAAGCACAGGTGTTTTATTAAATTGTTTGCAGAGTTCATATACAGTTTGCACAGTTTCATCGGATGTTTGATCGCCCTTTACTACTTCTACCAATTTCATTATTGTAGAAGGGTTAAAAAAGTGCATACCCACAACCCTTTGAGGATTTACTATTTTAGCCTGAATATCTGAAACAGAAAGAGAAGAAGTATTTGTTGCAAAAATTACCTCGCTGTGGTTAACTTCTGCCAATTGATTAAAGATGGCAACCTTAGCCTCCACTTTTTCTACAATAGCTTCAATAAAAACACCTGCAATACAATCATTGGTATCATTAATAAATTTAATTCGGTTGTAGATATTATCTTTTTCTTGGGCATTGATTTTTTGTTTATCAACTAATAATTGCAAATTTTTTTGAATACCTGTTTTTGCTTTTTCAATTACCTTATCATTTATATCAAATAATAAGGTATAGAAACCACTTTGTGCTGCAACCTGAGCAATACCGATTCCCATTGTACCGGCACCAATTACGCAGATGGTATTTTCTAATTGAAGCATATTATAAAATACTTAATAAAAAAGTATGCGTGAATTTTTGTATAATATAAACAGAGATATAAATAAAATACATGCCTGTAATAAAAAATTTATACCGCACTTGTAAATTGTTTTAAAAATCGCAAATCATTTTCACTAAATAATCGTAAATCTTTTATTTGGTATTTAAGCATGGTAATCCTTTCTATTCCCATACCAAATGCAAAACCTGTGTATTTGTTACTGTCTAAACCGCAATTGTCCAATACATTTGGATGAACCATGCCACAGCCTAAAATTTCTACCCAGCCAGTATGTTTACAAACATTGCAACCTGTGCCGCCACAGATTAAACAACTGATATCCATTTCGGCACTGGGCTCTGTAAAGGGAAAGTAAGAAGGGCGGAAACGAACTTTAAAATCTTTGCCAAACATTTCCTGCACAAAAAAATATAAGGTTTGTTTCAGATCGGCAAATGAAACGTTCTCTGCAATATATAATCCTTCTACCTGGTGAAAAAAGCAATGGGCTCTTGCACTAATTGTTTCATTACGGTAAACTCTGCCCGGACAAATAATTCTTATAGGTAATTTCCCTTTTTCCATTTCCCTTACCTGTACACTACTGGTATGTGTACGTAATAGCCAATCAGGATTTTGTGAAATATAAAATGTATCCTGCATATCTCTTGCAGGGTGATTTTGGGGAAGATTTAATGCAGAAAAATTATGAAAGTCGTCTTCAATCTCAGGACCTTCTGCTACAGCAAAACCAAGGCGCTGAAAAATGGAAATGATTTTGTTTTTTACCAAACTTATTGGGTGGCGACTTCCAAGGGGCAGGTTATCGCCAGGCAAAGTAAGGTCGATATCGTTGGCTGCAGTTTGTTGATGGTTGTTAGAGCGAGACTTTAACTCTTCAAATTTAGTTTCTGTAAAAAGTTTGAATTCATTCAGTAATTGTCCGGCTTCTTTTTTATTTTCCACTGCCACATTTTTCATCTCCCCCATAATTGCTTTTACCAATCCTTTAGTTCCAAGGTATTTAATACGGAAAACCTCTGCATCTCCATCATTAAATGCTGCTATTTCATTTTTATAAGCTTCTATTTGTTGTACCAACTTTTCCATAGGGCAAATATACAAAGATGATGGGATTAGTGTATAGGTTTAAGGGTTTAGAAGTTTAAGTGGCAGGATTATACTTTATTTAACAAGGCAAATTTGGAAACAGATTTATTGTGCTGATATCTTCACAAAATAAATAATTTTCAATCAAAATTTTATGGACCCTGACCGAGAAGCCGGGCAAGCCGCTTCACAAATTTTAACAACTACTTTTATTACAGTTGTTTTTAGTGCCTGCAACTACTACAAAACTAAAACAACAGCCTCAGTAAATAACATTCAATTTTCTTTACCCGATTCTGCCATTAAAACAACAGCACCATCTTTACCAATAAAAAAGAAGAAAACTATTTACCTCACTTTTGATGATGGCCCTAACAAAGGCACAAAAAAGATGATGCATATTGTGGAAGATGAACAGATATCCGTTACTTTATTTATTGTAGGGCAACATGTATATGGCAGTAGAGAACAGGCTGCAACTTTCGACACACTGATTTCAAGCAGGTATTTTGAAATTGCCAATCATAGTTATACGCATGCATTTGAGAATAAATTTGCAAAATTTTATACAATACCTGATAGTGCAATAAAAGATTTTATACGATGTGCTGACAGTTTGCATTTAACAGCAAAAATCATTCGAACACCGGGAAGAAATATATGGCGCACCGCAGCTGTAACAAGTACCGATATTAATAAAAGTAAAGCTGCTGCTGACAGCTTATACAACTATGGCTTTACGGAAGTAGGCTGGGATTTAGAATGGCATTATGACGGTACACTTAAGTTAAAAAATACTAGTGAGGAAATGCTTCAACAGGTAGATAGCATGTTTATCAATAATAAAACAAAAACACCAGGCCATCTTGTATTGCTTGCTCATGACCAGGTATATGAAGATGCTTGTGACTCAACAGAATTAAAACAGTTTATTATAAAATTGAAAGCAAAAGACGAATACAATTTTGAAACAGTGAGTAAATACCCAGGATTAAAAAACTAATTCAATTTTATGTATTTAATAATAAATCTTTAATTTTAGTATCTAAATTTTACAACTATGGCTTTATTTAAATCCGGCAATCCGGCCTTATCCGAAAAAAAATTCAGGGATACTGTATTGGATGATGTAGTAATTCACGAAAATGCAATGACCGTAAAAGGCACATTGCAAAAATTTGGTTTTCTGCTAATAATGGTATTAGGCACTTCATTTTATTCCTGGAAAGAATTTGCCCAGGGAGGTAGTGTAATGCCCTTGATATTAACTGGTGCAATCGGGGGTTTAATTGTTGCGATAGTAATTTCATTTAAAAAAGAATGGAGCCCGTACCTGGCACCAGCATATGCGTTACTTGAAGGATTATTTGTTGGTGCCATATCAGCCTACTATAATGAAGCTTTTGCAGGAAAAGCTCCAAACCTCATTATCAATGCAGTAGGTTTAACCTTAGGTACTGCAGTTGCTATGTATTTGCTATACAGTTTTAAAGTTATTAAAGCAACGGAAAAATTTAAAACAATTATTATTACTGCAACTGCCGGTATTGCTATTTTTTACCTTATTGTTTGGGTAATGAGAATGTTTGGATTTGACAATATAGCTTTTTTACATGAAGGAAGTTTATTAGGAATTGGCTTCTCTTTATTTGTTGTAGCCATTGCTGCTTTAAACCTCATTCTTGATTTTGATATGATTGAAAACGGAAGAGCTTTAGGTGCGCCAAAATATATGGAATGGTATGGCGCTTTTGGATTAATGGTAACTATTGTTTGGCTATACCTGGAGATTTTACGATTACTGAGTAAAATCAGCAGCAGAGATTAAGTTATTTTTTTTGATATTACTTAAAAAGCCCAGGAAATTTCCTGGGCTTTTCTTATTTTAAATCATCAATTAATTCTTTCACTTTACTTTTTATAAAATCCCTTACTTCATTAAACTGTTTAGGCGATAAGTGTTTGGGATCGGGGATTTGCCAATCGATAAATTGCTTGGCAGGCATCCATGGGCAGACATCGCCACAACCCATAGTTACTACTACATCAAAAGGAGCAAAGGCTTTTACCTCATCTAAACTTTTGCTATCATGTTTACTTAAATCATAACCCAGCTCTTTCATTGCTGCAATTGCTTTGGGATTTACAATACCGCAGGGTTTACTTCCGGCGCTGTAAGCTTCAACTTTATCGCCTCTAATTATTTTTGCAAAGGCCTGGCTCATTTGAGAGCGATTGGAATTTTCAATACAAACAAAAAGTATTTTTTTCTTATTCATTCTTTAATTTTTATTTTAACCTGCAGGGCTACCAGATTTTTATAAAAAAAAATAAAATTTAAAATTACTCTTTTTTTGCAGGCTATTTTATAATTTATTAACAACAACCGCTTCCGGGTTCGCAACAATTCCTTTCATCTTTGGCAGGTTTTTCTGCATACACTGTAATGCTGGTAATTTTTGTTTTTCCGTTTTTGTAAGTTGTAATTTCTTCAGTACTTAAATAATTGGCTAAAATATTATCAGGAATAATGATGGCTTTATCTTTTTGCAGCGTAATATTTTTAAAACCCAGTGAGGCAATTATTTCTAAATACACTTCTCTTTGTATGGCACCACTTACACAGCCTGCATACAATTCTGCCACTTCTTTCCATTTAGCAGGCAATTCACCTTCCAGTACAATATCAGAGATTGAAAAATGACCGCCGGGTTTTAAAACTCTGAATATCTCACTGATAACTTTATGTTTATTGGGGACTAAATTTAACACACAATTACTTACAATAACATTAGCATAATTACTGGTAACCGGCATATCATCAATATCGCCTAATCTGAATTCCACATTATTTAATGCCAGCTTTTCTGCATTGGCTCTTGCTTTACTAATCATTGCAGGCGTAAAATCAATACCCACCACTTTTCCTTTTTCTCCCACAAAACGGCGGGCAATAAAAGCATCATTCCCAGCACCGCTACCTAAATCGATCACGGTATCACCTTCTTTTATTTTGGCAAATTCGGTAGGCAGTCCGCAACCCAAACCCAAATCAGCATCCGGATTGTATCCTTCCAGTTTAGTGTAATCATCTGCCATAATATTGTACACTTCATCACCGCAGCAACTTGATGTAGCGCCACAGCAGGATGTGGCATTTTGGGTTTGGCTTTGTTCCGCAATGGCGGCATACTTTTCTCTTACGAGATTCTTCATTTCTAAATCATTGTTCATGGCTATACTATTTGTTCCCCATCTGTACTTTATAAGATGAAGAGGTTAAAAATACTTGTTTAACAACATGCCTTTTCGTTTTGCACTTTAAGTTTATTAAAGAGAAAACTAAATTCTCCCATAAATTTTTCAAATGCTTTCCAGTTAATACAGTAGCAACTTCTGGGGCCATCAACAGTTCCTTTAATAAGGCCTGCATTTTTTAATTCCTTTAAATGCTGGCTCACGGTACTTTGTGCCAGTGGCAGTAAATCTACTATTTCTCCGCAGATACATTCATTATGCTCTGCTAATACTTTTAAAATAGCAATACGGGCAGGGTGTGCTAAGGCTTTGGCAAATTCTGCCAGGTCCTGTTCTTTTTGGCTGAATGCTTCTTTTTTATGTATGGCCATTTTATAAACTTAGTTTTTGAAAGCTGCAGAACAAAAAATTTTGCACTGTTTTAAAAGGTGTAATATGATTGGTTGTGATACATTTAATTTTTGAAAACCATTTTTTCAATGTATTATTGAGTAAATCTTCGTCGTATTGTTGTACAGGTAAGCCGCTGCATTTTTCGGGACCATTATTAGAAAAAGTACCAATTATTAATTTACCTGAAGGTTTTATATGCTTTTGTGCTATTGAAATATAACTTTCCACTTCTTCAGTACTGGTTAAAAAATGAAAAGCAGCCCTGTCGTGCCAGCAATCATACTGGTTATCATTTTTAAAGTCCAAAATATCAGATACAATCCATTTAACCCTATTGGCTTTTTTGCCTAACCTTTTTTTTACTTTATCAATAGCCGATTTAGAAATATCCAGCACGGTAATGTTTGTATAGCCCCTTTCCAGTAAATGATCCACTAAAAAACTATCTCCGCTGCCAATATCAATTACCGCCGCATTTTTATCAACTGAAAGTTGATTAAAAAATTGAAGTGATTCTTCGGGTGTTTGCTGATACCAGCTTACCTCATTTGGCTTTTTGGTTGTAAAAACATTTTCCCAATGTTGCTTTAAGCTCATTCTTTAATCTTATATCGCAAATATACGATTAAAGAATTTAAACCACCAAATTTATTTTAAAAAAAAGTCAGACTTTAAGCCTGACTTGTATAAAACGCTGAAGATTAATATTTCTACATCTAAAAAAGTTATTCCCTTCCATCCAACAAATTACCAATACCACCTAAAATACTTCCTTCTTCTTTGCGCTTGTAAGTATATTGTTGCAACCTGCCTGCAAGGCGACTGATGGGTAAAGATTGTAACCAAACTTTACCGGGGCCTTGCAATTTTGCAAAGAATAATCCTTCGCCACCAAACATCCAGTTTTTAATGCCCCGTACCATTTCAACATCAAAATCTACTGTTGCAGTGTATGCTACTACACACCCGGTATCTACTTTTAATATTTCACCTGCTTTTAATTCCCTTTCTACAACATAGCCGCCTGCATGTGCAAAGGCTAATCCATCACCTTCCAGTTTTTCCATAATAAAACCTTCGCCCCCAAAAATGCCGGTACCCAGTCTTTTTTGAAATTCAATACCTATACTAACCCCTTTGGCAGCGCATAAAAAAGCATCTTTTTGTGCTATTATTTTCCCGCCCAACAGGCTAAGATCAAAAACAATTATTTTTCCGGTGTAAGGTGATGCAAAACTTACTCTTTTTTTTCCCTGGCTGGTATTGGTAAAGGCGGTCATAAATAAACTCTCGCCTACCAGTAATCTTTTTCCGGCGCTAAACAGCTTACCTAAAATACTATTATCCTGTTGAGCGCTTCCATCACCGAATATAGTCTGCATTTCAATACCATTATCCATCATCATAAAAGCACCGCTTTCTGCAATGGCTGTTTCATTAGGATCCAGTTCAATTTCTACAAACTGAAGTTCTTCTCCGTAAATTTTGTAATCAATTTCGTGATTTGCTATCATGTCTTTTTTTTGTGAAGTTATTATTATTCAATATTGTTTCAACACAAAATTATGATGAACGGAAATAAAAAAGCTGCCTATTTTACGGGCAGCTCTTTTTTAAAATAAATTTTTACTTTTATTCGGTGTTGTTCAATAATCCGGTCCAAACTTTTTTGCCCTGTATCCATCTTACTAAATACATTAGCCCGACAAAAATGAAAAAGAATGGCCCCAGAAAACCAAATATGGCGATCCATTTGCCTCCATAAAATTGTTCCATCGGCCTTCTTAATCTTTCGGCAATAATGTACATACTTGGTACCATTATTAAAGTAAGGAAAAATGAAAATATTAAGCCAAAAATAATTGTCCAGCTTAATGGACCCCAGAAAACCACACTATCACCACCAAAGAAAATATGTGGATTTAAATGCTGGAAGAAAGCAATGAAATTAATATTGAACCCAACAGCCAGCGGTAATAAACCTAATATAGTTGCAACTGCGGTTAACAAAACAGGAATTATACGGATCTTACCAGCCTGTATTGCTGCTTCCCTTGTTCTTACACCTCGTCCTCTTAACTCATCAGTAAATTCTATTAATAAAATTCCATTCTTAATTACAATACCAGCCAGGCCAACAACACCCACTCCAAGCATAATAGTGGCAATCGTCATCCCTGTAAATGCATAACCGAGTAATACACCAATTACAGAAAAGAATATTTCGGTAATTACAATAAATGGTTTGCTCATGCTATTAAACTGTAAAACCAAAATCATAAATATTATTGCCATGGCAATTAACATTGCAGTGCCTAAAAAGGATTGAGTTTCTTTTTCCTGTTCGCTTTGGCCACTCAATTTAATAGTAACATCGCCTGGTATTTTATTTGATGCTTTAAAATCATCAATTTTTATTTGCAGCGCTGCATTTACCGGACCCACCATTGTAGGATCAAGCACATTACTTTGTAATTGAATAGTTCGTTTTATATTTTTACGTTTTACACCACCTGTGGTATTGGTATAATCTACTTTGGTAACAGCACTTAAGGGAATTGATTTTACTCTTTGTGTATTCATATCAAAAAAAGTGATACGCATATTCATAAGATCGGTAACATTATTTCTTATCAGATCGCTGGTGCGTAACTGAATTTTGTATTCATCTTCACCATCTTTGAGTTTACTTACTTCTTTACCAAAAACAGCAGTACGTATTTCCATCCCAATTTGGCCGGTGCTTAAGCCTTCCATCATGGCTTTTTCCCGATCTACATTAATGGTAATTTCCGGATTATTTAAATCAACATTAGATTGTAAATTTTCTACTCCTGCAACCTGGTTGGTATCTAAATAATTGGAGAGTTGAGTAGCTACTTTAGCAATGCTTTCAAAGTTATCGCCCTGTACTTCAATATTTACAGGAGGATCAGTTGGTGGCCCGCCATCTTCCTTACCTACTTCTACACTTGTACCGGGAATTCCCTTTGTTTTTTCCCTGATCTCCTCCATGAAAGGTTTCGTTTTTTTTCCATGGCGTTTTTCATACTCTACAAAACTTATCTGTATTCTTCCTAAATTACTTTGTACACTTCTGTTATTATCCCTAGGGTTGTTGGCACTAACCGCAACATTGGCAATAATACTTTCTACAATACCACCTTTTGCCGGCAATTCATTTTCCAATACTTTTTCTACCCTGCTTTCTAAAACATGGGTAATACTATCAGTAAATTTTGCGTCGGTACCTACCGGCATTTTTAAATACACATAAATAAAATTAGGATCACCGCTGGGGAAGAAAGTTGATTTATTTCCTCTTAACATCAACAAAACAATTGATATTGCAAATAAACCAAACAAGGAAGCAAACATCCAAACCGGCCGCCATCCCTTTAATACCCAGCGCAACAGTTTTTCGTAACGAGCCATTAACTTAGGTAATGCGCTGTGCTGGAAGCGATAGATAGCATCTCTAAAAATGAAACGGTTAATTACAGTAAGTAATGCCATTATTAAAAGAAAATTTCCAAAGCCATGAAACGTGAATTTTCTGGCTGTTAATTCTTCAACCGATGTACCCATTGCGCCTATTTGAGCTCCAACTCCAAAAGCAACAATATTTAACAATACCCCTGCAATTATCATTGCCCAAAACCACCATTTTTTAAACAGGCCTTTCTTTGGATCGTCATGATCTTTACCCTCGGGTTTCATAAAGCTTACTGCAAATACCGGGTTAAAAATAAATGCTACAATTAATGATGCTGCAAGAGTAAGAATTAACATGGTAGGCAGGTAAATCATAAACTTACCTATCAAACCTTTCCAAAAAAGTAAAGGAAAAAAAGGTGCTAATGTTGTTGCAGTACCTGCTAATACAGGTATAAAAACTTCTCCGGCAGCCTCTTTAGCGCTGCGTGCAATGGGCACTTTACCATTATTATAAATTCGATGTGTGTTTTCAATTACAACAATAGCATCATCTACAATAATACCCAGGCCAAATAATAATGCAAAAAGTACAATAAAATTAAGTGTAACGTTTGTTCCAATAATGGCATCGGCAATTGGTAAAAATAAAAATGCTACAAATACACTTAATGGTACACTTAATGCTACAAAAAATGCATTGGTAACACCCATAAAAAACATTAATACCAATAAAACCAAAACAAAACCTATAACAATTGTATTTACCAGATCGGTAAAAGAAGTTTTAGTTTGCTTACTCTGATCGCCGGTAATTACTATTTTTAAATCATTTGGTAATTCATCTTTAAGCTGCATTTCCTTAACAATTGCTTTTACTTTATCCGCACAATTAATGAGGTTTTCACCGGCACGTTTTACAATGTTAAGTGTAACTACATTTTTTCCATCCAGTCTGGCAAAGCTTTCCTTTTCTTTTATTGTATCCTTTAGCTCAGCTATATCTTTTAAATAAACTGTTGCCCCCTGTGCACTGCTGCGTACCATAATATTCTGTAGGTTTAATGCACTGGTAAATTGCCCTTTTACCCTAAGTGTACGTTTCATGTTGCCTACTTCAATTAAACCTCCTGTGATATCACGGTTTTCCCGACTGATAGCATTTTCAACATCAGTAAAACTTATCCTTGCCAAAGACATTTTGTAAGGGTCCGCATTAACCTGTATTTCTCTTTCCGGTGCTCCCACAATTTCAGCTCTGGTTACTTCGGTTAGCTCTTCAAACTTATCCTGCATTTTATCTGCATAATATTTCAATTTTATTCCATCATAATCGCCACTTATATTTACAAACATGATGGGCATTTCACTAAAAGCAAACTCCTGTACATTTGGTTGAGCTGTTAAATCATTAGGCAAATCTGTTTTTGCCTTGTCAATAGCATCTTTTACTTTTTGCTTGGCCAATTCTGTTTTTACATCGGTATCAAATTCTACCACAATTAAACTGTAATCTGTTTGTGAAGTACTTTGAATTTTATTAACTTTTGCCCCGCTTATCCCTTTTAATTGTTTTTCTATGGGCCTGGTTACCAAATTTTCTATATCCTTTGGAGAATTACCAACATAAACAGTTGCAATAGAAATAGTGGGAACCACAATATCCGGAAACTGCTCTTTGGGCATTGTGTTAAACTTGGTAATACCGATAATGGAGATAATTACTGCTATTATATAAATGGCAGTGCGGTTATCAATTGACCAACTTGTAGGTTTAAATTCTTTAAATTTTTTTGTTATCCCTTCAATAATATTCATAAAATTATTTTGTTGGCCTCACTAAAACCCTCCGCAAGAGGGACATTAAAGACCCGGATTTAAATTTTTTACTTTAATTATACAGGACTATTGTGCAGAAATTAGCTGCCCCTCATATAAACTTTGATACCCCTCTGTTATTAATTGTTCGCCTCCCCTGAGTCCGCTTTTTATTTCAACATTATCACCATAAATTTCTCCTATAATTACTGTTAATCTGTGTGCAGTAGTTTTTCCATTACTACTTTTACTCATTACAAAAACATATTTACCGGTTTCATCAGTTTGTATCATATTTACAGGTATTACAATTGCATTTTCCGTACTGTAATCTTTAATGCGCATGATGGCGGTTTGATTGGGTTTTAATGCAGCATTAAAGGGAATTTTAGATTCTGCTAAAAATCCTCTCATTGTTGGGTCAACACTTTGGCTAATTACAGAAATAGAAGAAGGAATATTCTCTTTTTGTGCATCGGGTATATTAATCAGCACCGGAGTTCCTGTATGTATTCTTGTTAAAAAATTTTCGGGAACGTTTGTTACTATTTTTAAATTACTTGTATTTACAATTTTTATTTGAGGGCCCTGGGCCCCCATACCCGAAAACAATTCCCCTATTCTTATATTTACTACATCAGCTATTCCACTAACATCACTGAATACATTGGTTGTATTTAATTGTTCTTTTGCAGTTTTTACACCTTCGGCTGCGGCTGCTAATCCGTTCTCTAATTGTTCGGTATTAGATTTAGCCTGTAATAATTGCACTTCGGTACCAATACCCTGGTCCCATAAATTTTTTTGACGCTGGTATACATTTTTTGCAAATGCCAGTTGTGTTTTAGTAACTTCCATAGCTTTTTGTGCTGCAATTATTTGCTGACGAATGATTGCATCTTCCAACTTTAATATAAGCTGCCCATTTTTTACAAACTGCCCTTGTTTTACATAGATTGCTTTTACCTGTCCGCCCATACCCCTTGGCGAAATGTAAGAGATATTCTCTGCATCAACTTTACCCTGAAGATCAATAAAATGTTCAAATTTTTGTGCTGCTACCGGCATTATGCTTACTAACTTTATTTTGGCAGCATTGGCTGTATTGGTATCTAACCTTAAAAGATCAGATTCTAACTTTTTAATGTCCGCTTCCTGTACAGCTTTTTCTTTTTTAGCCTTCTCCAACTTTACTTTTATTTCATTTATAGTAGCTTCCCCATCTTTTTTACTTCCGCCGCAGCTTAATAAAATAAAAGCAGTCGTAACAATTAATCCCAATTTTTTTACTTGTTTCATATTTCTTAGTTTGATACTTAATTTTAATTATTACAATTTCCCTGCAGCTTTTAACCAATCAATTTTTGCACTAATAGCATCATACAAGCTGCTGTAATAATTAGTTTGTGCCACTTTAAGTTCTGTTTGAGCATTATATATTTCCAGGTTACTGCCAAGCCCCTGTTCATACTTTTTCTTGGTAGTATTATATACTTTTTCGGCCAGCTCAATATTTCTATTTTGATTATCCATAGTAAGTAAGGCGCTTGTCATTTTTATTTTAGACTGTACTACATCATAATCTATTAACTGCTTTAGCTGGTTAATATTATTTTTGGTTTTCTGCAACTCGTATTTGCTTTGTAGTATAAATGCATTTCTTCTATTACCATCAAAAATGGGAATTGACATTTTAAACCCAACAATAGAAGTAGTAAACCAATCGCCATTATTAAAAAAGTTGAAACTGTTACGCTGCGCATTTTTACTATAGCTTCCAAATGCTGCAATGGTGGGTATTTTACTCAGTTTGTAGCGCCTTATATTATACTCACCTAATTTTTCAGCAATACTTAATAATTGTATTTCTTTTCTATCCTGATAGTTAAAACTTACATCAAGGGTATTCGATTTCAGTTCTGCTTCGCTTAATGTATCAGTTAAAAACAGGTCGTCATTTTGCGGCATGCCTATCATAAATTTTAATCCGGAGTTACCAACCGCAAGTATATTTTCAATCTTTATTTTTTCTGTTTTAATATTATTCAATTGAACAGTCACTTTATCCACATCTAATTTTTCGGCAAAACCATTTTTGTAAATTTCCCTGGTATCATTTAATAATTTCTCAAAGCGCTCAATATTGGCATCTATTGAACCAATTTGCTTTTTACCTACAACAAGCTGGTAATAAATTTTATAGATGTTTGCTTTTATTTGTTCCTTTGTAACCTCTGCAGTTTTTTTGTAAAAATTTAATACGGCATCTCTTGCTATAAGACCTACAAAAACCTGCCCATCAAAAAGTAGCTGAGTTATATCTATACCCCCATTTGCATTCCATGCTGTACCAAATTTTGCAGGAACATTTCCAAAACCTCCATTTGGAAATTTAATAGTTTGTCCAGATCCATTTTTTACCCCTTCGTCAACCAGCACTTTATAAGTGGCCGGACTTATAAAATCAGGAAGTGTAGTAACTGGAATATCAAAATAATGAGTGGTACCAATACTTCCATTTATCTGAGGAAAAGCGGCAGAAGTAATTTGCCTGTTAACCTGCTGCTGAATCTGCACATCAATTAAAGCATTTTTTACTGTTACTGAATTTTTAACAGCGTAATCCACACACTGCTTAATATTAAATTCATTTTTCTGCTGTGCAAATGTGCCAGCAGATAATAACACCATACTTAATACGGCGGTGTTATTAAGCCAAATATTTTTCATTAACGTTCGTATTTTTAGTTCTGTCTTGCTGATATTTAGTAATCAGTTTGTATCCTTTAACTGTGGCTAACCCAAATAAATAATGTGTTGTTAATTCTGTTTCTACTTTTACCAAACTGTATTTATTTTTGGGAAAAACTGCAAGATTAAAGGGTATCATCATGTTTTCTAATCGTACTTTAACAAGGATATCGACATCGATATCGCTGCGATACAATTCCTCTGCTTTACCTCGTTCAATATTCTGTATAAGCACTTTATATAAAAAAGAATACTTATGCTGTTTAAATTTTTCAAATGCAACCGGGTAATACTTTTCCAGCTCAAATAAAATAGAAGGATTCATATTTTCAAACATCTCCTGCATCATATCAATTGCCAAAAAAACCTCGTGAATAGCATCTTTTGCAGATTGCCTGTCTTTGATACAACAATTTTGGTTATAATTAATTTTATCAATCATTACAGCATCCACCAATTCATCTTTATCAGTATAATACTGGTAAATAGTCTTTTTAGAAACGCCCATCTGAAGTGCAATTTCATCCATAGTGATAGACCTTACACCAAAATGCATAAATAGATCGTGAGCCTTTTGTTTAATTCTGTCTTTCACTATTATATATTCTTAATTAAGGCACAAAACTACGGAAACTTTTAATGTAACCAAAGTTTCCATAATTTATTTTTTACCGTTCTTCCCTTTTTTAAAACTCTTACAATAGTCTAACAATATAATGCTGGGATATTATATAGCAGTTCAAAAAGGTATCTTTGAGATATAAAATGTATTTTTTATGAAAAAAACTTTTGATTACAGAAAATTATTACAATACTTTTTACAGGGCTTATTAATACTGGCCCCTGTAGTTATAACAGCTTATGCCATATACTGGATAGTTTCGTCAATTGACAGCTGGATACCGATTTTTACCTATAAGGATCCCCAGGGATTAATAAGGGTGCAGAATTATGGTATTGGTTTTATCATCATCATTGCCGCATTAATAATTATTGGCTATTTCAGTTCATTTTTTATAACGGGTAGGTTTATTAGTTTTTTTGACAGACTGATGGATAAAACTCCGGGAATAAAACATATATATTCAACTACTAAAGATTTTTTTGAAGCTTTTGCAGGTGCCAATAAAAAATTTACCAAGAATGTATTAGCTAATGTTGATGATAACGATGTTTGGCGTTTTGGATTTATTACCAGAGACGATATGGAAGATTTTGGTTTAAAAGATTATGTAACAGTTTATGTTCCGATGGCTTATTCCGTTTCAGGTAATGTATATGTAATACCAAAAGACAGGGTAAAACCCATTTCAAACATAACAGCCACTCAAACTATGAAGTTTGCAGTAAGTGGAGGTGTAACTGATGTTGATGCTGATGATGATATTGAAAGTAAGTAATAAAATAATTGAAAGAGAGGTAGTATTGGCAGATTTATAAATTTATTAATGAAAAGAGTTTTTACTTCTTTATTTCTTATGGCTGTATTGGTAATTATAAATTTACCGGCCTTTTGCTGGGGATTTTATGCTCACAAAAAAATAAATTACTACGCAGTTTTTTTATTACCCCCACAAATGATTACTTTATTTAAACCTAATATTTCATTTTTAAGTGACCATGCTGTTGACCCTGATAAAAGAAGATATGCTGTACCCGACGAAGGGCCACGCCATTACATTGATATAGATCATTACGGCAAATATCCGTATGACAGTTTACCCAGAAAATGGAAAGAAGCCGTTACTAAATATGGAGAGGATTCTTTAAATGCATTTGGTATAGTGCCCTGGCATATTCAAACTATGCTAGCCAGATTAACTGCTGCATTTAAAGAAAATAATTTCAGTAAAATAATGAAAAACAGTGCCGAAATTGGACACTATATCAGCGATGCTCATGTACCGCTGCATGTTAATAGTAATCACAACGGGCAATACACCAATCAAAAAGGAATACATGGTTTTTGGGAAAGCAGGGTACCGGAGTTACTTGCCGAAAAAGAATTTTATTTTTTTATTGGAAAAGCAGAATTTATAAAAAATCCAGGCGAATTAATTTGGAAGCGGATTTTGGAAAGTGCCAAAGCTGCAGATAGCGTCTTAAATTTTGAACGGGAATTAACCAAGCAGTTTGGCAATGATAAAAAATATGCCTTTGAAGAACGAAACGGCAGGACAATCAGGCAATATTCGGCTGCATTTACCATAGCATTTAACAAAAAATTAAATGGCATGATTGAGAGAAGAATGAGGCAATCTATATTTACCATTGCAAGTTTTTGGTATACTGCCTGGGTAAATGCCGGCCAACCGGATTTAAAAAATTTGGTAAATAAAAAATTTAGTGAACGGGATTTACTGGAATTTGAAGAATTGAATAATAATTGGAAAACTGGAGTGAAAATGATAGGGAAACAAGAAGATTAATAAACTATTTCTATGTTTTACTAAATTAACAAATGATTAATTTGATTTGGGTACTTTTGCACCTAATAAAATCATCTTACCAAGTTAATTTATATACCAGTGGTGCACAATTTTAACGCAGGCCCTTCTATTTTACCTAAAAGTGTTTTTGAAGAGGCTTCTCAAGCCATACTTAATTATAATAATACAGGTTTATCTATTTTGGAATTAGGCCACCGTACCTCTATTTTTCAGGCTGTAATGGATGAAGCGCAGCATTTACTTAAAGAATTAATGCAGTTAGATACCGATCATGAAGTACTTTTTTTGCATGGTGGCGCCAGTACACAATTTATGCAGGTGCCTATGAACCTGCTGGATGATAAAGAAACTGCCGCTTACGCCGATACGGGAGTATGGAGCAGCAAAGCGATTAAAGAAGCGAAGCTTTTTGGTAAAACTGAAACAGTATGCAGTGGTAAAGAAAATAATTACAGCTGCATACCAAAAGATTTTGCAGTACCTAACGATGCAAAATATTTTCATATTACCACCAACAATACAATTTACGGAAGCCAGTGGCAAAAAATTCCTAAAACAAGCAATATTTTGGTAGCTGATATGAGCAGCGATATTTTAAGCAGGACAATAGACTTTAATTCGTTTGGATTAATATATGCAGGAGCTCAAAAAAATATTGGTGCAGCGGGTGTAAATGTAGTTGTTGTAAATAAAAATATATTAGGCAAAGTAAAACGGGTTATACCAACAATTATGGATTACCGCAATCACATTAAAGAAGGAAGTATGCTAAATACTCCTCCAGTGTTTGCAGTATATGTGTGTATGCTTACTTTACGTTGGTTAAAAGCACAGGGTGGTGTTGCTGCTATTGAAAAACTCAATAACCAAAAAGCCGCATTATTATATTCAGCTATTGATGAAAATCCATTATTTAAAGGAATAGTTGCTGTTGAGGATAGAAGTAAAATGAATGTTTGTTTTGTTATGAATAACGCTGAACTTGAAGAATCATTTTTAAATTTCACCAACCAACATGGTATAATTGGTATTAAAGGCCATCGTCTTGCAGGAGGTTTTAGAGCTTCACTTTACAATGCCCTACCAATAAACAGCGTGGAAGTATTGGTAAACACGATGCAGGAATTTAGTAAAATAAACCAATAATATTAATACACTAATTTTAACGTTCCCTAACCGTTCAAAATAATGATAACAATAAAACCTTTTAAAGCATTAAGACCTGAAGCACAATTTGCAAAACAGGTAGCATCCAGACCATACGATGTATTAAGCAGCAAAGAAGCAAAAATAGAAGCACAGGGTAATCCGGCCAGTTTTTTACATATTACTAAAAGTGAAATTGATTTACCCGAAAAAACTGATATTCATGCACAGGAAGTATATGATAAAGCAAAAGAAAATTTGGATGCATTTGTAAGCCGTAATATTTTGTTCAGGGAAAGAAAACCCTGTTATTATATTTATCAGCTTATAATGAATAGTAAAAGTCAAACCGGCCTTGTTTGCGGCAGCAGCGTTGATGATTATGAAAATGACCTGATTAAAAAACATGAATTTACCCGGCCTGAAAAAGAGCAGGACCGGATTAATCATATAAAAACTACAGGCGCACAAACCGGTAATGTTTTTTTAGCCTATAAAAATGTTGAGGCAATAGATACATTAATTAACGACTGGAAAAGAGATCGTAGCCCGGTATATGATTTTATTGCAGATGATGGCATACAACATAGTGTATGGACAATAAATGACGAAAACACCATAAATCGCATTACTGAACTTTTTATTACACAGGTTCCGGTTACATACATTGCTGATGGCCATCACAGGGCTGCCTCGGCTGCCAAAGTTCGTAAAGCATTAGGT
>JAYUTC010000353.1:0-3167 GCA_043755395.1 Ferruginibacter sp. | reverse complement strand
GCATGGAAAACTAACCATCCTGTAAATCTTACTTTAGATGGTGGAGGCAATACTGAAGTTAGAACTGTAGTTAAAGAAGACAGCAAACAATTGAAAATAAATTAATAGATCAACACTTTGATAGAGGTGTTAACAAAATAGGTAGTTTTTTTTTAAAAACCTTTTCCATGTGTTCCAAATGTTAACTCCCAAAAAGTTAGGTAAAATAAAAGGGTGTTTAATTTTTTATTGATAAAAAAATGACTTGAATACCAAAAATCCGGTAAAAAACTTACCGATTTTTATATTTCAATTGTTACTTTTCATCAATTCATCTCTGCAAAACACTTATGGAAATAGGGAATGGTTTCAATGCCTTTATAAAAATTATCAAGATTAAATTTTTCATTTGGACTGTGCAGGTTATCACTGTCTAAACCAAAACCCATGAACACTATTTTAATACCTAATTCCTTTTCAAATAAAGCACAAATAGGAATACTGCCACCACCTCGAACAGGTATAGGCGTTTTTCCAAAAGTAATTTCCATGGCTTTGGCAGCAGCTTTGTATGCTTTGCTGTCAATTGGCGTCATGTAAGGCTCACCACCATGATGCAGGGATGCCTTTAAGGTAACATATGGAGGTGCAATTTTTTTTAAGTGATTAATAAGTATTTCAGTCATCTTATCCGATGATTGGTTAGGTACCAACCTTGCACTTATTTTTGCAAATGCTTTGCCGGGTAACACCGTTTTTGCACCTTCGCCGGTATAACCACCCCAAATACCATTTAATTCCAAAGTAGGGCGAATGCCGGTTCTTTCGTTGGTACTAAATCCTTTTTCGCCCCACAATTCTTTTACGCCTAAATCAGCTGCATATTCCTTTTCGTTAAATGGAGCTAATGCCATCAATTTTCTTTCTTCATCTGTTGAAATGGCTACATCATCATAAAAACCAGGTATGGTAATATGATTATTTTCATCATGTAAGCCAGCAATCATCTTTGCTAAAATAGTAATAGGATTTGCTACGGCTCCACCAAATACACCGCTGTGTAAATCGCGGTTGGGTCCGGTAATTTCTACTTCTATATAACTAAGGCCACGTACGCCAATATCAATACTTGGAGTCTCTAAACTTATCATAGCACTATCGCTGATAAGTACACAATCGGCTTTTAATAATTCTTTATGGCTTGCAACAAATTTCCCCAGGTTAGGTGAGCCCACTTCTTCTTCCCCTTCAATACAAAATTTTATATTGGTGGTCATGCTGTTTGTTTTTACCATTGTTTCAAGGGCTTTCACATGCATGTAAAATTGCCCTTTATCATCACAGCTTCCTCTTGCATAAATTTTACCATCTTTAATCAATGGGTCAAAAGGTCCGCTGTTCCATAATTCTAATGGATCGGCAGGTTGTACATCGTAATGGCCATAAACTAAAACTGTTGGTTTTGTTGGGTCAATTATTTTCTCTCCATATACTAAAGGATGCCCTTCAGTAGGATAAATTTCAACTTTGTCGGCACCGGCTTCCAGTAATCTTGCTTTTACGGCTTCGGCACATTTTTGCATATCATTTTTATGTTCACTTTTTGCGCTTATGCTTGGTATTCTTAAAAGATCTAATAGCTCGTTTAAAAAACGGTCTTTGTTTTGTGCTTGATAATCTTTCCAGGCTTGCATAGTAGTTTAAAGTTTATAGTTTTAAATTATTGGATTACGAAATTAGTGGATTTTACCTGTAATTTTTTTACCAAAATTTTATAAATAAAGCAGGGGTATTTCTTTGGTATTGCTTTTACATTTGTACCAGATTGTTTGCTAATTCATCAGCCTTTGTTTAGTTGTACCTTTCATGAGTGTACTTCTGCACAAAGGCTGAGCCAATTTAGTTAAATAGAAAGCTTATTTTTCGCTGCCATATTAAATAAATCAAACCTGCAAGGCAATAGCCAACTGCTATAATTACCAATCCCCATTTTATTACCGAGCAAATAGTTGTAAACATTGCAATTGCTGAAGATGAATGGCCCGAAAGTGTAATTAACATTCCCATGTTCTCTAATATATCCAGCATGCCAGCCAATAATACCCCTTTGGCTATAAGTAAGCCAGCATTACCGGTTGAACCTGTGTGTTTTTTTGCAATTTTTTTACAGGTAAAGAATAATAAAAAGGAATAAAATAAAAGAAAAATAAAATCGTAGTATGTATTAATTTTTGCTTTACTGATATTATCAATGATATTGTTAGGTGCCCAGGAGGCAGTAACAATTGTTGTTTTAGTAGTATTATAAGCAAACTCTAAATCAAGAATGCCTTTGGGTGTTGTTGGTGTTTTTAATGTAGCACCGGTTTTTGCCATTACAACAATCATTATTATTGTTCCAATCATTAAAAAAAGCAGAGCATATTTTTTCATAAATTCGTTTGTTTGAAAATTCTTTTTACAATAATTTTTCAAAACGCATTTGTACAAAATCCCAATTCACAACATTCCACCAGTTTTCAATATAATCGGCTCTTTTGTTTTGATACTTTAAATAATAAGCATGTTCCCATACATCTAATGCTAAAAGAGGTGTGCCTTTAATTTCGCTGATATCCATTAGCGGATTATCCTGATTGGGGGTAGAGCCGATTTTTAAATTTTTATTGGCATCCATATACAACCATGCCCAACCGCTACCAAAACGGTTTTTTCCTGCCTCTGTAAATTGTTTTTTAAAATCGCTGAATGAAGTAAATGAATTATCAATGGCGACTGCTAATTTGCCTGATGGTTTATTATCAGCAGTTTTTGGTCGCATGCATTGCCAGAATAATTCGTGATTATAATGGCCCCCGCCATTGTTTCGCATTTTAGCAGAATACTTAGATATTTTTTCCAAAATATCTTCTAAGGGTTTGTTTATATCAACAGCCTCTGCGGCAGCAGCTTCTTTTACATTCTTTGAATATGCAGCAGCATGTTTACTGTAATGGATTTCCATTGTCATTGCATCAATTACATTTTCCAGCGCATCGTATTTGTAAGGGAGTGGTTGTTGGTCAAAGCTTGTTAAAATTAGAGAAGTTGAAATGTTTTTTGCCATTGTGTTTTGAGAGATAAATGACCCTACGGAACTTAATCCAAGACTTACAGCTATAGTCCCTTTAGCAGAATTAGTTATAAAA
>JAYUTC010000352.1:0-3169 GCA_043755395.1 Ferruginibacter sp. | reverse complement strand
CGCTAATGTTATATTTCCTGGCAATAGAATACAGACCTTCCTTGGGTTGAACAATATGAAATTTTGAATTTACGGCTGCTGCTTTTGAAACAATGGATTTTGCATCCTTGGATTGTTCAGAGATTTGCCTTAAATAAATCTTTGTACCTGCTTTAATATCTTCGTTTCCCCATAGTCGGTTATAATCCAGCATATATTGTAATTGTATGCCATTTTTTTGTGCTATATCATACAATGATTCTCCTGTTTTAGAAAGATAAAAATCCTTATCTCCTATTTTGGCTTTTTTTTCTAAAAATATATTCTGATTTTTTATAAGCAGGCCATCTTCCGAAAGTTCATTAAGACTAAGCAATTTACTTAAAGCGATATTATTTTTTGTGGCTATAACAAGTAATGAAGTCCCTTTTCCTACAAAAACGCATTTACTTCCATTTACAGTAATTACTTTATCACTTACTTCTGAAAAACTTTCCTTATTCATTATTTTTTCATCATCCGCAACTTTATCTATAATTAATTCCTCTTTATCGTCTACATATTTACCAGATTCAAATTTAGGAGCCTCATCCGCAGCCAGTAAAGTGTATTGTTGCAAATTATATTGCTCAATATGTTTAATAAGAATTTGAGGATAGCTTGGATTGGTAGCATAACCTGCATTTTTTAAGCCATAAGCCCAGGCTTTGTAATCCTTTACATCTAATTTAAAAAGAAAACCATATCTGCTGCTCCCTCTTAAAAAATTACTATGATCACGATAACTGTCCTCAGCAGTTTTATATAAGCGAAAACACTCTCCTTTAGCATCATCATCATGACTTACTCCGCCGGCAGTCCAGTTACTCTTGCACTTTATTCCGAAATGATTATTTGATTTTTTTACTAATACACTGTTCCCACTTTCCGTCTCTAAAATTCCCTGGGCAAGTGTAATAGCTGCAGGTACACCCATACGCTTCATTTCCCTAATGGCTATATCTTTATACATTGCAACGTATTGTTCGGGCGTTACAATATCCTGAGCAAATAGAAATGAACTGTTTAAAAATAATACCCCTGCCACAAATAATTTTTTCATAAGTTATAATTTTTTCATAAGCTGCAAACCATCTCTAACAGTTAGCATTACATTTTCCACCCTGATATCTTTTGTAACATACTCATTAAAAGCGTGAATAGCCTTTGCATTTTTTCCATTTACTTCAGTTTGCAAAACTTCACCATGAAACAATACATTATCTGCCAAAATAAAACCGCCTGCTTTTACAGATGGCAAAGTTAGCTCGTAATAATCAATATATCCTGTTTTATCAGCATCAATAAAAACCAAATCCCATTGTTCATTTATTAACGGAATTATCTGTTTGGCATTTCCTAAATGCAATTCAATTTTTTCAAAAGCATTTGATTTTGCAAAATATTTTTTAGCTGTTAGCGCATCTTCCTCTCTTATTTCTATAGTATGTAATTTGCCATTTAGCTGAAGCCCTTTTGCTAAACATAAAGCACTATACCCGGTAAATGTCCCTATTTCCAAAATACGGTGGGGCTTAATCATACAACTTATCATTTCCAAAAATTTGCCCTGTAATCTACCACTTAGCATTTGAGCGTGAGGGTGATATTGCAAAGTATTGTTTTCAATTTCCTGTAACAATTCATCTACCGGTGATGAAAATTGCCGGGCATAATCTTCAGCTATATGATTAACAAGTTCCATTAAAAATTTGGAGCTAATGATTTGGCTTTATAATAATCCAGCATAAATTCAACCACCTCATCAGCAGTATCAAATAAATGAATTAAATCAAGATCTTCGGGGTTAATATTATGCTCAGCTTCTCCCATTGTTTCTTTAATCCAGTTTATTAATCCACTCCAGTAAGATTTACCAACTAAAATCATTGGCGATTGTTTGAACTTTCCGGTTTGAATTAAAGTAGCTACTTCAAAAAATTCATCCATTGTACCAAAGCCACCTGGCATCATAATAAATCCTTGTGAGTATTTTACAAACATAACTTTCCTTACAAAGAAAAAATCAAAATTTAAAGATTTATCTCTATCGATAAATGGATTGGGATGTTGCTCAAAAGGCAAGTCAATATTTAAGCCTACAGATTTACCATTTGCAATAGAGGCCCCTTTATTTGCAGCTTCCATAATACCAGGACCACCTCCTGTAATGATACCAAATCCTTCTTCGGCAAGTCGTTTAGAAATTTCCACGGCTAATTCATAATATTTATGCCCCGGCTTTGTTCTTGCGCTTCCAAAAATTGAAATACAGGGGCCGATTCTGCTCAGTGCCTCAAATCCATCAACAAACTCTGCCATTATTTTAAATATCTGCCAGCTGCTGTGTGCCTGACTTTCTTTCCAGCTACGTTGTTTTAAAGAGTTAATTGTTCCGTTCATTTTTTTATTTTATTATATAAATACAATGCCATTCTACGCTTAACCAAAACGTGGAATGGCACTAACTAACAATGCAAAGTTAAAGAGAAATATTTGGTTTAGTATCTCCTTTTTGGGAAATTAACAATAAACCAAGGAATGTGATAGTACCATTGATTAGTAACATTTCTATTCCTATTTTATAATCACCAAATAATTGTATTGAATAAACATTCAGTAAATAACAAATTACAGGAGCTATTAAACATACTATGGTAATTAATAAACTATTACTAAGTTTTCTATTTGTAAAAATACCAAAAGAAAATAAACCCAATAATGGCCCGTATGTATACCCAGCTAAATCCAATATTTTGTCGATAATACTATTATCGGCAATTTTATAAAAAACCCAGATACAGATAAGAAAAATAATAGTAAAGGTAAAATGAACAGTGAGCCGTAATCTTTTTTTAGCCTTTTCTTCCAAATCATTTCGCTTTTGTAAATTCAACATATCTATACAAAAAGAGGAAGTAAGCGCTGTCAGTGCCCCATCTGCACTTGGGAATAATGCAGAAATCAATGCAATAATAAACATTATACTTATAGCCGGTGGCAGCATGTTCATTGCAACAGAAGGAAACATTTTATCCCCTAAAACATTATTGCCATTTAGTAACAATTGTTTAACCATTTTGCCATTAACCATTACTTCGGAATAAGCTGCACCCTTTGAATTGGTATATAAATAAAGCAATCCGCCTAA
>JAYUTC010000351.1:0-7932 GCA_043755395.1 Ferruginibacter sp. | reverse complement strand
AAAATATTAAATGCTTATACAATATAGAATCTGCAGCAGATTATGCAGAACTTGATATTGAATTAAGAAGAAATATTTTATTAATAATAAAAGAAAGTATGAATAATATTATAAAATACAGCCTGGCAACCGAAATGAAATTAAATATATCTATCACAGGTAATCTGCTGAATGTTTCCATAACAGATAACGGAAAAGGATTTGCTATAGAAACAGAAAATAAAGGAAATGGACTTCAAAATATTCAATACAGGGTAAAACAATATGGCGGAAAAATCAGTATTATTTCTACTAAAGAAACAGGAACTTCTATCAACTGTAATTTCCCCATCGCTAGTTTTAGTTAACAAATTTAATTTTAAGATGACTAATTTTCGGAGATGATCAAAGTTGTAATCTATGATGATAATAAACACCGAAGGGATAGCCTGGAAGCACTTATGTATTTGAATGAAAGTATGCAATGTATAGGATCTTTCCCTGATTGCAGTAATGTATTAGAAGATATAATAAATACAAAGCCGGATATAGTTTTAATGGATATTGAAATGCCCAATACAGATGGTATCAGTGGCGTAAAAATTATTAAAACAAATTTCCCTCATATACGCATTATTATGCAAACAGTATTTGAGGATGAAGAAAAAATATTTGCTTCCCTGCAGGCAGGTGCAGAGGGATATATTTTAAAAAATGCGAGTGCCGAAAAAATTACACAATGTATTTAAGAGGTATACCTCGGCGGGGCTTATATGACACCTTCTGTAGCATTAAGGGTTACAAAGTTTTTTAATCAGAATAATATTAAAGAAATAATACAAACCGATTATAAACTTACCTTAAAAGAAACTGAAGTATTAAAACTATTATCTGAAGGCAACAGCTATAAAATGGTGGCTGATAATATGGGTATCAGCTATTTTACCGTTAACTCACACATAAAAAAAATATACGAAAAATTGCACGTACATTCTATTGGAGAAGCTGTTTCGCTTGCCTTTAAAAATAAAATTGTTTAATTAGAAATGCCAACACTTAAATTGAATTTATATATTTTTTACCTGCAAATAAATTGACTTTACACCTGCTTGTACTAATACTCTCACTATACTTGTATTAATAGTCTCACTATATTTAGGGATTGCAAATTGATTATTATTTTTAAAATCTTGTGAGATAAAAAATTTTGATCATGAAAAAGTTATTACTTCTATCGTTAGTATTTATTTCTTTGTCTGTAAATGCAGTCATCCGTACTGTCAGCAATCTACCTTCTACGCTGGCACAGTATAACACTATACAGGCAGCTATCAATGTTTCATCAACAGGTGACACCGTATATATACATGGTAGCCCTCTTGATTATACAGCATTTACAATTACTGACACCCGTCTGGTAGTAATAGGTCCGGGTTGGTCTCCTGATAAAAATTTGCCTTTTACTGCCAGGGTGCCTGGTTTTACCATAACAGGTTTACTTGCAAGTAATACAGAAATACAAGGTCTCACTGTTATTGGTGGAGTATCACTTTATGTAGGCGTTCACCCAAATGGCATAAAGTTTTATAGAAATGAGTTTCAATCTATTATGTATATGCATTCGGGTGCCACTTATAGTGATTTTTTATTTGAGGGTAATTATTTTAATTCCGGCTATGTTTATGGTTCCGCACCTATTGTATATCAGAATTTTCTGTTTCAGAATAATATTTTTTATAACCCATCTGGTTATCAAGTTAATGGATTCACAAATTCACTAAGTGTATTATTTAACCACAATTTATGGTATGGTCCTGCTAGTGGCTCAATGGATTGTTTTTCGGGAAATAGCCAGTTTTTATTGCTTACTAACAATATTTTTGTACGCCGTAATGCAGCAACCAGTGTTAGTAACAGCACTTTTAACAACAACATAACCTACCTTACCAGTCAGGATCTCCCTTGGACGGTAAACGGCAATATTAATGGTGGAGGCAATGTAAGTGCCCTAAGTCCACAATTAGTAGATCAGGTAGCTGTTACTGCAGGAACTAATAATCCTTTACTGAATTTTACAATACCAGCAGGCCCGGCTAATAATTCCGGCACCGATGGAAAAGATATGGGTTTATTATACGACCCAGTTGGTAGTCTTAACTGGACATCATGCAGGATTAGCCGTATACCATTTATTTATAGTATTAATATTACAAACCCCACTATTCCAGTTGGTGGAACTTTAAATGTAGTAGTGGAAGCAAGAAAGAATAATTAACTCCTCTTTAAACTCCACTTACAAAGTGGTGTTAAAACTTTTATCATGAAAAGGTTACTCTTTTTATTTATTACTATGCTTTTACTGCAGTTTGCCAATGGGCAGGGCTTTAATAAAGCAGAATATTTTTTTGATACTGATCCTGGAATCAATAATGGAACTCAAATAGTACTTGCCGGTTCAACAGATACCGTAAACTTTACAGCTCCTATTTCTATAGCATCTCTGCCTGCAGGATTTCATTTTTTAGGATTGAGGGTAAAACATAATAATGGCATATGGGGGCTTTTTGAAAATAGAGGATTTTACATTTCATCCAATACTGCAGATGCTGCAAATATTACTGCAGCAGAATATTTTTTTGATGCCGATCCAGGAGTGGGTAATGGTACTGCCCTATCAGTAGGTACTACAGGTGCAGTTGTAAATTTTACAGCCGTTTTACCCACATCTTTAGCAGCAGGATTTCATTTTTTAGCCATAAGAGTAAAAGGATCTGATGGAATTTGGGGACTGTATGAAACCCGTGGATTTTACATTTCGTCCAGTACCGCCAATTCGGCCAATATTGTTGCTGCAGAATATTACTATGATACTGATCCAGGCATAGGCAATGCAACATCTACAACTGTAGGTACCACCGGCGCAATAGTAAATTTTACAGCAGTATTACCTACATCTTTGGCAGCAGGATTTCATTTTTTAGCCATAAGAGTTAAAGGTTCAGATGGAATTTGGGGGCTGTTTGAAACCCGTGGATTTTATATTTCATCCAGTACTGCTAATGCGGCCAATATTGTTGCTGCAGAATATTTCTTTGATACTGATCCGGGCATGGGTAATGCTACATCCACAACTGTAGGTGCCTCTGGTGCAGTTGTAAATTTTACAGCAGTATTACCTACATCTTTAGCTGCCGGATTTCATTTATTAGCACTAAGGGTAAAAGGAACTGATGGAGTTTGGGGATTATTTGAAACCCGTGGTTTTTATATTTCATCTATTACGGCTAATATGCCAATCATTACTGCAGCCGAATATTTCTTTGATGCCGATCCTGGCATTGGTAATGGTATTTCTTTAACCGTTACAACGCCCGGGAATATTGTAACTCAAACATTTGTAGTACCGGCAGGTGCACTTTCATTGGGTCAGCATTTTGTGTCAATCAGGGTAAAAGATCAGGCTGGTAATTGGAGTTTATATGATTATGATACACTTAATATTGGCAATTCAACAATTGCCTGTCACACTGATACAACTTTAAATACGGGAATTGGTCAATGTGCTTCAATTGTGAATGGTATTGATCCCAATATTAATATTCCACAAGCATACACCTACTCTTTAACAGGTGCTACAACAGGTACAGGATCGGGAACCGCAAGTGGACATTCATTTAATGCAGGAGTTACCAATGTTGCTTATGCACTTTCCGGTTCACCAACAGTGAATTGTACATTTAAAGTAACAATAAATGCAATTGCACCAGCAATTACTACTCAACCGGCCACTCAATCAATTTGTGCCGGAAGCAATGTTACTTTTACAGTAATAGCTACCGGTGCTGGATTAACTTATCAATGGCGCAAAGGTGGAGTAAATATTGGAAGTGCAACTTCTGCATCATTTACTATAACTGGTGTAGTTATTGGAGATGCAGGAAGTTATGATGTTGTTGTAACAAGCCCATGCACTTTAAACGCAACATCTGCTGCTGCTGTATTAACAGTGGGTACAACAAATATTACTTCTCAACCTGCCAGCCAGGCTGTTTGTCCCGGAACCAATGTTACTTTTAGTGTAACTGCTACGGGTAGTAGTCTTATTTATCAATGGCGTAAAGGTGGTGTAAATATCAGCGGAGCAACAGGCAGCAGTTTTACTATTACAGGTGTAGTAGCAGGTGATGCAGGAAACTACGATGTTGTAGTTACAGGCGGTTGCGGGTCAGTGACATCCAATAATGGAATATTAACTGTGAACCCATTAACTGTTATTACACTCAATCCTTTAAGTCAGGCTGTATGTGCAGGAACTAATGTAACATTTAGTTCATCTGCAACGGGTACTGGAGTACTAACCTATCAATGGAAAAAGAATACAGTTAATATAAGCGGTGCAACTTCTTCCGATTATACAATCAATGGTGTAGCTGCAGGTGATGCTGCAAATTATACCGTTGTTGTAACCGGCAATTGCGGCACAGCCACTTCATCAATTGCAGTATTGGCTGTAAATCCAATAACAGTAATTTCATTACAGCCGGCCAACCAGTCATCCTGCCTTGGCGGAAGTGTTACTTTTGGGGTAACTGCAACAGGTACCAGCTTAACTTATCAATGGAAAAAAAATGCAGTTGACATTGGTGGCGCTACCTCAGCAAGTTATTCAATTAATCCAGTAACGGCAGGTGATGCAGCCACTTACTCAGTATCCGTAACGGGTACATGCGGTACTTTAACATCAGGTGGAGCCACACTAACCATAACTGCAGGAACAGTTATAAATACTCAACCAAGCAATCAATTATCCTGTTTAGGCGGAAACGTTACTTTCAGTATTTCTGCCAGTGGAAGTGGAACAGTTACCTATCAATGGAAAAAGAATGGAATTGATATCAGCGGAGCTACTTTATCAAGCTATACAATTAATCCAGTAACAGCAGGCGATGCGGCCAATTACAGCGTAGTTGCAATCAGTCTTTGCGGAAGCACAGCATCAAATACAGCCAGCCTTACAATAATACCCGCCTCTGTTATAGCAACACAACCTTCCAGCCAAACAGTTTGTTTGGGCAATAATGCTACATTTACAATGTCTGCTACTGGAGATAATCTTACTTACCAATGGAGAAAAGCTGGCGTTATAATTGGCGGAGCTACTTTATCCTCCTATACTATTATTGGTGTTATAGTAGGTGATATTGGTAATTATGATGTAGTTGTAACAGGTACTTGTGGTATAGTGACCTCAAATACTGTCTCACTTTCATTAGGTAATATTGTTATCAATAATAATCCTGTTTCACAAACAGTTTGTACAGGAACCAATGTTACATTCTCAGTAGGTGCAACAGGAAGTGGCATTACTTATCAATGGCGCAAAGGTGGAGTTAATATCGGTGGAGCAACAGGCAGCAGTTTTACAATTACAGGAGTTGTTACTGGTGATGCCGGCACATATGATGTGTTTGTTAATGGAACTTGCGGAGCCGTAACTTCAAATATAGCTACGCTCTTGGTAAATACTCCTCCGGCAATCACATCTCAACCCATCAGTCAGGCTATTTGTGTGGGAAATAATATTACATTTAGTGTAATCGCCAACGGCACAGGATTAACTTATCAATGGCGTAAAGGTGGGGTTAATATAGGTGCAGCAACAAGCAGCAGTTTTACAATTACAGGCGTTGTAATAGGTGATGCAGGAAATTATGATGTAGTTGTAAGTGGCGCCTGTGCTCCAAATGTAATATCCAATCCTGTAACCTTAATTATTAATACACCTCCTGCTATTACATCTCAACCGGCTAATCAAACATCATGCCTGGGAGGTAACGTTACATTTAGTGTATCAACAACCGGAACAGGTTTAACCTATCAATGGCGTAAAGGTGGAGTTAATATTGGTGCAGCAACGGGCAGCAGTTATACTATTACCGGAATAGTAGCAGGCGATGCTGGCTCTTACGATGTAGTAATTAGTGGTACATGCCCGCCTGTTTTAACTTCTGCTGCAGCAACTTTAATTGTAAATACAGCACCAGCTATTTCATTGCAGCCAATTAGCCAAACTGTATGTGTGGGAACAAATGTTACTTTTAGTGTAACCGCTACAGGTACAGGTGTAACCTATCAGTGGCGTAAAGGTGGAATTAATATTGGTGGAGCTAATAGTAACAGTTATACAATTACAGGTGTGGTAATAGGTAGTGCTGGAAATTATGATGTAATTGTAAGTGGTACTTGCACTCCATCAGTAACATCTAATACAGCAGTTTTAACAATCAACACTGCACCGGCCATTACTTCTCAACCTGTAGGCCAATCGGTGTGTACTGGAGTAAATGTTAGTTTTAGTGTAACCGTTACTGGTTCCGGATTAATTTATCAGTGGCGCAAAGGAGGCATAAATATCAGTGGCGCCAACAGTAATATATATACTGTTACAGGCGTAACCCCAGGTGATGCAGGAAATTATGATGTAGTTATAAGTGGTTCATGCTCCCCTGCTGTAACCAGTAATATAGCAGCCTTAATAATAAACATAGCGCCTTCAATTACATCGCAACCTGTAAGCCAATCGGTTTGTCCTGGAACAAATGTTACATTTAGTGTAACATCCACTGGCACTGGTTTAACCTACCAATGGAGAAAAGCTGGTGTAAATATCAGCGGGGCTACAGGTATCAATTATACAATTAATGGCGTTGCAGCAGGTGATGCAGGAAATTATGACGTTATTGTTACCAGCCCTTGCGGTATTGTTGTTACCTCTGGTATTGCAATCTTAACGATTAATATTACCACAGTAATAACTACGCAACCTGTTAGTCAATCAGGATGTATTGGGTCTAGTGTTACATATAGTATAGTTGCATCCGGTTCGCTAACACTTTTCACTTACCAATGGCAGGTAAGTACTAACGGAGGCAGTACTTATACTAATTTAACTGGTTCAACTTCTGCCAGTTTAACCTTAACCAATATTTCTGTATCACAAAATAATAATTTGTATCGTTGTATTGCATCGGGCAGTTGTGGAACTATCAATTCTTCTGCAGCTACTTTAACCGTTAATACCCAATCGTTGGTAACAATTAGCAGTTTGCCTGCTAAGATTTGTTTAAGTGATACATTGATTGCTTTGCAGGCATTACCATTAGGTGGAGTTTGGAGTGGCACCGGAGTTGTAGGTAACAATTTCCTGCCATATCTTACTACAATTGGCAGCTTTACTCTTAAATATGTTGCTACAAACAGTTTTGGATGTAAGGATTCTGCCAGTATTGTTGCAAAAGTTGAACTATGTCCGGAAAGATTTTTGAATTTGAACAATGGTGGACTGGGTATCTATCCTAATCCAAATAATGGACGGTTTAATATTAAGTTAAAGAGTTCTATTTTCAATTATCTTGTAATGAGGGTGTATTCAAGTCAGGGTGCTATAATTCGCGACCAAACATTTAGTGGTTTACAATTTGGAAGAGTAATACAAGTAGACCTGAGTAATCTGGCAGCAGGTGTCTACCCAATAAAATTCTTTTCCCAATATGGCGTCCTACATTCAGAAATGACAATTAAATTGATAATTGCAGGGCACTAAAAATAGGTAACCTTAATTTTAATAAAACCTTGAAGATTAAAGGATAGTTCATAAAAAATCCCTGGAAAGCCTGGGGATTTTTTAATTCTCTTAATTTTCCTTTTTCTTACTGTAAAAACGAATTTTCTCTTTTCTCTTCGCCAATTGAAGTTACCGAACCATGACCACTGTAAACCAATGTTTCGTAGGGTAAACAAAATAATTTCTCTCTTATATTTTTTATAAGAGTTTGATGATTTCCACCAGGCAAATCTGTTCTTCCAATACTTCTTTTGAATAATACATCGCCGCCAATAATGAAATTTTGTTTAGCACAGTAAAAACAAATATGCCCAGGCGAATGCCCGGGT